>JAGWWX010000102.1 GCA_018970215.1 Acidobacteriota bacterium
ACCGCTGAGCCAGGAGGCCACCAGAATCATTGCGACAACACGAAGTCCTTCGATTCCTTGGATTCGCTCGCGCACGGTAAAATCCTAGTGGGCAACAGGAAAAACTTTAGTTCCATGAAAGAAAAGATGCCTTTCCCTTCCCGTTAGGACCAGATGACAGTGTTAAATCTCGCTAGCGCTTCGGTGGTTATCTGCGCTTACACCGAAGAGCGCTGGGACTCGATTGTGCGAGCCGTGGAGGGCGTCTTTCAGCAAACGCACCAACCTATGGACGTCATTCTGGCCGTCGACCACAACCCCGCACTGGCGGCGCGCTTCGAGGCGGAGCTTCACGTTCGATTTCCCACCCTCACCGTTGCTTTGGAGAACACCGGGCCCTCCGGCATTGGCAGTGCCCGCAACGTAGGAATTGCTCACTCGCATGGAGATGTCGTTGTGTTTTTAGACGATGACGCCGCCCCTCGGACGACGTGGCTGGAGGAGATTGTCCGACCATTTGCGGATTGCACGGTAGGGGTCGTCGCGGGACTCGTGACGCCCGTCTGGATTGGTGCCCAACGAGCACCGCGATGGCTTCCGCCCGAATATTTCTGGGTGATGGGCGCCACCTGGCGTGGATTTGGATCTGACGCCGCCGACATCCGGAATCCCATCGGTGCCTCGATGGCCATCCGTCGTGACCTGTTAGTACACGTCGGTGGATTCGATCTCGGATTTACGTACAACAACGACGAGACTGATCTCTGTTTTCGAATTCGGTCCGCATTTCCAGGTACACGAACCGTCTATGCACCAAAATCTGAAGTCCTGCATGAAGTCTCTCCCGCACGCCAGACGTTGAAATATTTCTTTCGGCGTTGTTGGGTCGAGGGCATAGCCAAAGGTTCTACGAGTGAACGACATGGTCGAGGAACGCTCATGCGAGAACTTGACTACTGCGTTCGCTACCTCACGACGGGCGTCATTGGCTCTTTAGTAACACTCCGACTCGGTCGCGTTGTGTGTCTCGTCGGTGGGTTTTCGACAACGTTGACGGCCTGGATTGTGTCGCGAACCAAAAAATGGTGACGAGTTAACTTACGGGCGCTGCCGTTCGTGCCACAGCACGCGCAAAATTCGCAGGCCATCGCGAATGGAGTTGAGCTTCGACTCACCGCCGACGCGAGGCGACTCCCACGACGTGAACTCTCCAATTTTGAAATCCGAGCGAGACAGACGTGCGGCGAGCTGAATCTCAAACTCGAAACCGTCACCAAGCCCCTCGGTGACCGGGAGGACCCGACGGTGATAGGCGTTGAAGCCGTAGGTGATGTCGGTCCACGACATATCAGCGATCTGATTGGCGCACAATGTGAGGATGTGGTTTCCAAAGGACCGCCATCGAGTGAAATCCGACGATCCACCACCTGGTTTGCACCGACTCCCCTTAACAAAGTCAAACCCCTCACCCAACAGCATGTTGAGTGCATCGAGCATGTCGAGAGGGTCCATCGATCCATCACCATCGCAGGTGATCAGGATGTGGCCCTTCGCAAGTGCCAAACCTTGTTTTATGGCCGATCCCTTGCCGCGACCCGATTGTTCAACCAACACGGCGTCGGGTCGTATATATGACACGACATCTTTCGTGTCATCAGTACTCGCCCAATCAACCACGATGATTTCATCGACGACCGATGGGATTGCCGGTAGGAGACGCCGAAGGCCCCGTGCCTCGTTGTGAGTGGGAACAACAAGCGATACGGCGGTGTCGTCAGACGAGAGTCCGAGCGCTGCACGGACATCAATGTTGAGGTGCTTCACGTACGAACCTTTCGGGGACCAATTTCCTCGATGAGACTACGCAGTTGATCAGCGCAGTCGTCCCACGACGACAGCTCCCTTCGGTTGGCTCGAAACTCTCGCCGCACGGCAGACCGGAGTTCTCGCGCGATGTCGCTCCCCGACTCAGTTGCAATCGCTTCGGCAACTCCCCGTGTGGCCAGTCCGGTCACCCCAGGATTTCCTTCAGAAGGGACGACAACATGGCAGCCCAGCAAGGCAGCTTCCACTACTGCCATCGGATGTGTCTCGTAGGTACTCGGTGCAATCACGATGCGAGCGGAAAGGAGTTCCGCTGTCATTTCGTCTCGGTTAGATCCCTCAAACGCCGTTACCGTGACCGAATCTTCAACGCCTAGTTGCGCAGCGAGGTCAAGAAGATTCTGTTTTTCATTACCCAGGCCGATGATCGTGAGACTCCATGGATTACCGTCCGCTCGGAGTTCAGCGAGCGCTTCGATGACAAGGTGATGCCTCTTTTGGCGCTCCAGGCGCCCCAGGGAAACAATCTTCCACGGCAGTTGTTCTGGCGGATGCTCAACCGATGGCAAATCGGCACCATTCGGTAT
>JAGWWX010000027.1 GCA_018970215.1 Acidobacteriota bacterium
TTAATGCTCACTCGATCGGCGCCGGACTCGATAATCGCGGCGGCGTCATCTCGGCTGCGTACGCCGCCACCAACGGTAAAGGGAATGGTGACCGCAGCGGCAACTGCCTGTACGACGTTCAGCATCGTCGACGCGTCATTGGGCGTCGCGGCTATGTCCAAGAGAACGAGTTCATCGGCACCGCCGGCGGAGTAGAACTGCGCCAACTCGACGGGATCACCAACATCACGTAAACCCTCAAAGCTGACACCTTTCACGACCCGCCCGTGGGCCATATCGAGGCAAGGAATTATGCGCGGGTAAGGCATCGATCAAGAAAGTTCAGGCCGGCGTCACCACTCTTTTCGGGGTGAAACTGACATCCCACAAATGAACCGCTTTCGACCATCGCAGTGATCTCGTCAGCGAAGTGAGTTGCCGACTCGCTCACTACGTAGTAACTGTGCGCAAAGTACATTGCCTCGCCAAGTGGTTCGACCATGCACCATCCCAAGCGCGGCACCCGGTGGTCGACGAGTCGCTGCACCCTGCCAGGGAATAGGTCGAGGCCGTTGACACCACCGTCTTCGTCCGATGAAGTGACCGCCAACTGCATACCTAGACAGATGCCCAGCATCGGACCGCCACGTGAAAACCGGTCGCGGAGGGCCGTCGTAGCACCCGAACGGTCGAGGTGGGCCATGGCCGAACGGGCCGACCCCACGCCGGGGAGCACCACGTAGTCGCCCACGGTGATGGCACTGGGATCGCTCGTCACGACCGACTGATACCCCAGTCGTTCGAGAGCGGCGCAAACTGATCGTGTGTTACCGGCACCGTAATCCACAACGACCACGTCCACTACAGAGATCCCTTGGTGGACTTGATGACACCACTCTCGCGTCGCAACGCCTCAGCGAGAGCGCGACCCACCGCTTTAAACGAGGCCTCCGCGACGTGGTGAGCGTTACTCCCCGTTGCCGTTACGTGCAACGTGATCTTCGCCTGCTGGACAAACGACTCCAAGGCGTGGGTCGCCATCCCCGGGTCGGGATCGATAGAGATCGTCGCCATGGGACGACCCGACAAGTCCACCACGGCGTGCGCAATCGCCTCATCCATCGGCACGCGTGCCTCCCCGTAGCGAGCGAGTCCCTTGCGATCGCCCAGTGTGGTCGCGAAGGCGTCGCCGAGAGCGCGCATCGTATCTTCGACCGTGTGGTGATCGCCGGTCTCGAAGTCACCCACTCCCTCAATTCGTAGGTCAAAGCCTCCGTGGAATGCCATCTGCTGAATCATGTGATCGTAAAAACCCTGTCCGGTTGAAATGAACACTCGACTTTGCCCCGGAATACGAAGTCGTATCGCCAAACTCGTTTCGGCCGTCGCCCGACGGAACAGTGTCGGAATATTCGTGGGGGGCGTGCCAGCCTGAAAGTCTCGAATGGCGGCGAGCAGTCGGTCGTCATCGAGTTGATCGCGAACCGAAATGCGCAACGCACCGGGGTAGGCACGCGTCACGACACCGTATGGCAAGAGTCCATCGACATATGTCTCGGGTGACTCCATGGGAATGTAGAGAAAATTGGTCCACGAGCGAAGCGGTTGCAACCCGTACTTCTCTAACTCCAATGCCAGGCGATCACGTTCAGCGACTTGTTCCGAGATATCGAGAGGTGAGTTCAGTGCGGCGAGTGCGAGGGCCGCACTCAATGACGACACGGACAAGGGGGGAACGCGAGCGGCGAGTGCGAGGGCGAGTTCGGGCGTTGTCAACGCGTAGCCCACGCGAGCACCGGCGAGACCGAACGCCTTCGAAAATGTGCGCAAGATGATGATTCCCTCATCAATCATGTCGACCGCCGATACCCCGGCGTAGTCGGCGTAGGCCTCGTCAATGACGAGTTGACCCGACACGGAAGGAATGTCGGGAAGCTCTCCAGTGGGGTTGTTCGGTCGACAGACGAACACCAGATCGGCCGATTCCGGTTCGTCGACGACGGTTGCCCCGGCCATCCCAGCGGCGAAGCGATACATGGAATAGGAGTTCGCCGGAACCGTCGCAACAGAACCGTTGGAAGCGAAGAGTCGTGCACACGTCACGATGAGCTCATCACTTCCCGCCCCAAGTACCACTTGATTGATGTCGACGCCGTGGTAGTTCGCGATAGCGAGCCGTAACTCGAAGTACCGACCACGGTCGTACTCGTTGACATCCGCCAGAGCCCGGGCGATTGTCGCTGGTCGTGCCGTCACCGGTGGCATGGCGGGAACGTTGCCATCGAATCGAATCATCTGCGCGGGGTCGAGCCCGACGCGGCGCGCCAGTTCGTCAGTCGACGGTGGCCATTGGTAGGCGTCGAGCGGTGGGGGTAGTTGTCTCATCTGCGGGCCGTCGCTTTGTGGTGAGGGAGACCTTCGATGTCAGCGAGGGCCTCGATGGTGGGAGCAAGAAGTTCCAAGCCTTCTTGCGAAATTCGTTGCACGGTGACAGTTTTCATAAACGACTCGATACCGAGTCCGCCCACAGATCGACTCCATCCGCCGGTAGGCAAGACGTGGTTACCGCCGGTGGCGTAGTCACCAGCTGGTACCGGGGCGTACTTACCCACAAAGACGGCGCCGGCATTACGAATGCGAGGGGCGAGCGACTCCGCCGTGGGCCCTAAGAGCGCCACGTGCTCCGCGGCGTAGCCATCGATTTCGGCGAGAGCCGCATCGGGGTCATCGCCCACCCGAACGACAAACGCCCGCGAATCGGGTCCGTGTTCGAGTTGCGCGGCGAGCTCTTGTTCGATGAGAGACTCCTCCACGCCGGCATCGGCCGCCACAACAACTTCACTCGGGCCGGCCGGCAGATCAATAGCGACGTCGCGACTCACCAGAAGTTTGGCTTCATTCACCGGACCGCCCCCGGGCCCGACGATCTTGTCAACACGAGGAATCGTGGCGGTGCCGTACGCCATTGCGGCAATCGCTTGAGCTCCGCCGACCACGTACACCTCGTCGATCCCAATGAGCGCGGCGGCGGCGGCGACAAGTCCAGCGCCCCGTGGCGGTGTACACACCACAATGCGATCAACGCCCGCTTCTTGTGCGGGGATTGCCCCCATCAAGAGTGATGACACCAGTCCACTCGGGACGTAGACACCCACCGTTGAGAGCGGCACCCAGCGTCGCTCGAGGACCACACCGGGGTTCACTTCCATGGCGAGGTCGCGTGGACGTTGCGCGGCGTGCCAGCGGCGAATTGCGTCGGCCGCAAAAAGTACGGCATCACCGGGGAGTTCCCCGGCTGGCTGGGCCTGCGCCGGAACGTCGCCCTCTACGCCATCAAATAGTCGCGACCATTCCATCACGGCGCTATCGCCCCGCGTCCGGACATCGTTCACGATGTCCGCAATCGTGAACTCTCTGTCAATCTCTACGAGGCGGCTCATCGAACCATCCGTTCTATCGGTAGGGTCAAAATTGCACTGGCGCCACGAAGTTCGAGCTCGGGGAGTAACTGCCAGATTGTTGATGACGGCACGACCGTCTGCACAGCGACCACCGACTGATCGGCGAGCTGCACCACGCTAGGAGAGCCGGCGGACGGTAGTACGGCAATAACGTCATCCAACGCATTGGCGGGCACATTAAAGAGGAGATACCGACTCTTGCGCGCCTCGACCACCGCCTGCAACATGGTGATAAGCGTCCGCAGGTCACCCGTCACGTCACCGAGACGTGGTCCAATCACTGCGGCTTCGGATTCAAATATCGTTCCGAGCGAACGCAGTCCATTCGTGCGCAAGGTCGACCCCGTCGAGACGAGGTCAATGATGGCGTCCGAGAGACCCAGACGGGGCGTGATCTCTACCGAGCCACCCACGGTGATGAGTTCGACCTCAATGCCGCGGGCCGCCAGAGCCGCTGCTGCGATGCGGGGGTGTGAGGTGGCAACCCGCCGACCACCAAGACCATCAATGGAGTCCGTCCCATCCTCCAAGGGCACGGCAACTTGGAGTGCGCAGAATCCAAAGTCAAGTTGTAACAACGTGTCAACGGCGCACCCTGATTCAGCGACGAGATCGAGGCCCGTCACTCCACAGTCGACGACACCGTCTTGCACGTACTCGGGAATATCATCCGCCCGGACGAATAGTAAGTCGATATTGGCGTTGCGACAGTAAGTCTGCAGGACTCGTTCACCGGGTAGCTGTGGCGCAACACCGCTCGCCTCTAAGAGGGCCCACGTCGGTTCGCGAAGTCGGCCCTTCGAGGGGATAGCCATGCTGAGACGTGGCTCACTCATCACTGCTCCTTCTTCAAAACTTCGAGATAACCACCTTCGCCGTAGCGAAGCCAGTGCGCAACACGTGTCACTGTGGCCGTCGACGCTCCGGTCGCTCGTGAAATCTCGGCGTACGGAACCCCCCGTTCCACGAGTGACGCAACGTGAAGGCGTTGCCCCATGGCGTCAAGTTCCGCAACCGTGCACAGGTCACGGAGGAACCGGCGCATGATGTCGACGTTGATAATTCCCGTCAGTGCCGTCACCAGATCATCGAATCGATCGGTGGTGCCATCCTGGGCGGGTCGTACTTTCCCACTGGTCATATCAGCATATTAGCGTGCTACTATATTGGAATGCAACTCCTGCCGGCCGTTGATGTTTTGGGGCTCGACGCCGTTCGACTGGAGCGTGGCGAGTTTGACCGAGTGCTCTTTCGACGACCACTACACGACTACATAGCGACAGTCGTAGCAGCCACCCAACCTCCGCTCCTACATCTTGTCGATCTCCAGGGGGCGAGAGACGGTGCATTTCGATCGGCAGTTCTCGAGACGGGCCTATCGGCGGCACCCGGCACTCCCCTACAGGTATCAGGAGGAATTCGCAGCGTGGAGGCAGCTCAACAACTTCTCGCCACCGGAGCACAACGTGTCATTGTGGGCACAGCTGCCTTTGAGACTCCCACGTCCCTCGCCGAGTTCGTTGATGGACTAGGGGACTCCCTCGTGGTAGCACTTGATGTACGGGAGGGACGAATTGCCACTCGGGGGTGGCAAGCGACATCGGACCTCACCGTGAATGAGGCACTTGAGCGATGCCGTGCGGCGAACGTCGCGCGCATTCACGCCACGGCGATCGATCGTGATGGCACCATGGGCGGACCCGATCTCGCCCTCTACCAAGAAATTTGCCAGGGTGGAATTCCCGTAGTCGCGGCGGGTGGCGTACGTCATCAGGGCGACATTGATGCACTCGCGGCGGTTGGTTGCGAAGCGGCGGTAATGGGAACCGCTCTCGCCATCCAACTCGGCGTTTTGTCCGCCTAGATCGACAGCGGCGACTGCGGCACGGCAGCCAACTTGCGCCACACCACACCCATGAGCGAGGCGGCGTACGTGTTGTTCACATGCATTCCCTCGCGGTCATAAGGAATCATTCCATTGATGACGGCAGGGCACGTGCTGTCGCATAGCCAACTTCGTTGATTCACTATCGTGAAGCCTGCTTCGCTGGCTGCCTGAGTCGTCGCCGTTCCTACGGCGTCATCGCCAGCTCCCGCGCGTGGACGCACATCACAGAAAGAGATGTTTGCCTTGTGTGCCGAGAGACACGCCACGGGATTCGCGCCACCTGACGTTGTCGTTACCAACGGAAAACTGACAAACGCTGCCAGTGCGGCGTTCGGAGCTCGATTGCGCAGTTCCGATAGATAACTCAACGCGTTGTCGTGTCCTAGCTGCGAGCGAGTAGTCGTCGTACGCCCATCAGCCAGAGACGCTGAGGGATTAGATGCCACGATGATGAGTGACGGCTGCAATGTACTCACGGTGGACATCACCGCCGTGCGGAACCTGTCGCAGGCAGCCCAGGGACCGGGTCGGCCCGGAACATTCATATACGTGAGCGATCCCGTTTGTGCAACACAACCTGGTTTCGCCATGACAACGAGGCGCATTTGGTTGATCGTGGCGAGTCGCGCCAGCGTTGTGGTCCACATCACCGCACGTGAATCACCAGTTAAAAAGATCGTACGGTTCGATGGTGCAGTCGCTTGACCAAACGTGCAGTCCTTCACGGATGGGGGTGGTGCGTCGGCCATTTGGGCCACCTGATTACAGCGCCCCGCCGGCATAAAAAACGATCGCGGGCCAGTACTTGCGTTGGCGAGGTACGCGAGCGTGGGAGACGTAACACCGAGTGTCTTGACGCTGTGCGCCGTGGCAATGGCGGCGGCAATCTGCGACTCCGTGGGGAGGGAGGCGAGGCACGTCGAAGGAGAGGCACCCGAGCCGCAGGGATCAACAGTGGCCGCTACGGGCAGTGCCGCCAACATAGTGAAACCCACTATGGAGATGGCCGTCACGCACCGCCGAAACACGTCACCACCGTAGTTCGCGTTTCTCTGGAGCAACTTTCAGCGGCGGCGGGCCCGTGCGAGGGACCACGCCATGACGGCGGCAGCGGCAGCGGGAAGGAGGTAGACACTGCCTGATGACCCGAGCCATTGGTGGGCAATCCACCCGAGCGATACAACGGCCAGCGCACCAACAAACAGTTCGGGGGTGTCGCCGATGAAGAAACTCCATAGAAAGGTTGCGATTCCACGAAACAGCTTCATGATTGTGCCACCGTGGCCGAATTTCTAAGGTATGGAATCACCGAAGCCGTCGCGAGTGCGTAAAAGCCAGCAAGCTCGAGAATTGCTGCCTCGCCATTCGGCCACTGGAAACCCAGACCCTCTCCGACCCAAAACGTGCCGTACGCCATCAACATCAATCCCACGGTCATCTTGAACCCATTCTCGGGCACGCGACTCAGATGTCGCGACACGACGAGACCCGCCAGTGTCACCACGACAACAGCCAGAAGGGCGGCGCCCGACGCCATGAGGATTCGATGCGAGGGACTACCGAGAGTGATCACGGTGACCACTACTTCAACCCCCTCGAGAAATACACCTTTGAAGGACGTCACAAAGCCAGCAGTATCACGCTGTGAGAGCGACGAAAGACTCGCGACGGTATCGGCGTAAATCGCGTCCTCGTCATGCTTCGCTTTGAGACCGGCGCTGCGGAGTATCGCCTTACGTAACCACTGCATTCCAAAGACGAGGAGGAATGCTCCGACAATGAGTCGCAGGGAGTTGAGAGGGATACTGGTCAGGGTTGGCCCAAAAACGACCACGAGTACACACAGCGCGCCCAGCGCCGCAACGACCCCCTCGAGGGCAGTGCGCCAGCCACGGGTTGCACCAACCGCCACCACAATGGTGAGAGCTTCCACCATCTCCACGAGGCTCGCCAGAAAGACGGCGACCACCATGACGGAAACAGATGTCGTCATGCCATCTAAACCCTGTAGCGAGGAAGTGAGCCTGACATTCGACGTTCTGACAGCGTCGGCGCAGCGGCATCTTTGGGGCTCACGATAGGTTCGCCCGTTAACGGCCATTCAATTCCTAGTTCGGCGTCAAAGGGGTGAATTTCTAACTCGTAGGCCGGGTTGTAGGTCGAGGACAACAGATATACCAATACCGCTTCGGCGGACGTGGAGCAAAAACCATGCCCTATTCCCGTTGGAAGATACAGCGATACTCCATCACCCCCACGTAAGGTCACCAACTCGTGCCGACCAAACGTGGGTGAACCCTCTCGAATATCAACGAGTACGTCGACAAGTTCGCCGTCGGCACATGTGACCACCTTGGCTTGCCCTTCAGCAGCCAACGAATAGTGCAGTCCACGAACAACGTTTCGCGCTGAGCGCGAGAGATTCGCCTGTGCCACCGAGAACTGCATTCCCGCCGAGCTCACGTCGGGAGCCTTGAACCACTCCCGAAAGAAGCCACGGTCATCACCCCAAACGGGTGACGTCAGCCGAAACGCACCAGCAAGCGAAAGCGCTTCAACTTCCAAGTTGCGCCTCTTTCAGTGGTCGCCACCACGATTCGTTGTCGTAATACCACTTGACGGTCGCCTCGAGACCTTGAGCAAAGGGCACTTGCGGCGAATAGCCGAGATCACGAGAGATCTTGGTGCAGTCCACTGAGTACCGACGATCGTGACCCAGTCGATCGGCGACGGGTTCGATCATTTCGTCACCTACCCCGCAGAGAGCCAAGAGCTGGCTCGTCAGTTCGCGGTTCGTTAACTCCGTGCCGCCACCGATGTTGTAAATCTCGCCTGCTCCACCATTTTCCAACACCAGTAAAAGCCCCTGGCAATGATCGTCTACGTGAAGCCAATCCCGAACATTGAGTCCGTCGCCGTAGAGCGGGACTTTTTTTCCGTCAATCAGATTCGAGACGAATAGTGGAATTACTTTTTCGGGAAACTGGCGGGGGCCATAGTTGTTGGAACAGCGAGTAACCGAGACATGAAGACCAAAGGTGGCATGGTACGCCAGGGCGGCGAGATCGCTACCGGCTTTGCTTGCCGAATAGGGCGAGTTCGGCGCCAAGATGTGCGTCTCGGGCCACGACCCTTCACTAATTGACCCGTACACCTCATCGGTCGACACGTGGACGAAGCGTTCCACACCCGCCCGTCGAGAACTTTCGAGGAGTTGTTGAGTACCAAGCACGTTCGAGACAAAGAATGGCTGTGCGCCATGAATCGAACGGTCGACATGGCTTTCCGCGGCAAGGTGGACGACAGAATGCGCACCAGCCAAAACTGCATCCACGACATCAGCGTCATTGATGGATCCGTGAACAAAGGTGACTCGCGGGTCTCGCAGGACGGTTTCCATATTTTCCCGACGACCCGAATACGTGAGTGCATCGAGGAGGACTATCTCGCGAAATCCCAGACGATCCGCCTGGTCCGCAGCGAGTTCGGCAAACCGTGACCCGATGAATCCTGCGGCGCCGGTAATAACGAGTTTCATTCGAGAATTCCTCACTCAAATCTCTAGGAGAGGCAGTCCTAGACTAGTTAGGTGAAGGGAATCATTTTGGCTGGAGGGAGTGGTACGCGCCTCCACCCGATAACCAAGGCTGTTTCCAAGCAGCTCTTACCTATTTACGACAAACCAATGATTTACTACCCCCTCAGCACCTTGATGCTGGCGGGCCTCCGCGAAATTTTGATCATTACCACTCCTCACGATCGCCCTGCATTCGAACGTCTCTTCGGAGATGGGCAACAGTTTGGACTCGACTTGACCTTTGCGACACAAGAAGCGCCAAATGGGCTCGCGGAAGCATTCATCATTGGCGAGTCATTTCTCGCCGGTCAAAAGTCGTGCTTGATTCTTGGTGACAATCTCTTCTACGGAACCGGTCTCGGAACGCAGCTGCAGAAGTATCAAAGTGTTACGGGCGCGCAGATTTTTGCTTATCAGGTAGCCGACCCGTCGGCGTACGGGGTCGTGGAATTTGACGCTTCAGGTACGGTCATCTCACTCGAAGAAAAACCCTCCGCGCCGAAGAGCAACTTTGCCGTACCGGGAATTTACTTCTATGACGAACGAGCCAGTGAGTTCGCCAAGCGACTCGAGCCAAGTGCCCGCGGTGAGCTCGAAATTACCGCTCTCAATAACGCGTACCTCGAACTCGGCGAGCTACGCGTCGATGTACTCGCTCGAACTACCACATGGCTCGACACGGGAACCCACGAATCGCTGTATGAAGCTGCGGGATTAATCCGTACTTTGCAGCACCGCAACGGCCTCGTCATTGCTGATATCGAACAGATCAGTCGCGATCAGGGTTGGCTTTAAGCGCTACGCAACCGGCGAGCTAAATCGCCAAACACGTACTCCTTATGCGTGGCAATCCCCCGACGATTTTTCGTAGCGATATAGGAGCCGTACTCCAGCGCACTTGGAAGGACCGCATCACCTGGTTCCGCTCGCTCCACAATGTTGGCCGCAACTGCTTCTGCCGCGCTATAGCGCCGAGCGGTATTCATCGCTTCGAGAGCGGAGTGCAGCGGCATGCGCGACATCACTACGTCAGCCATATTCGGGGGTAGATACATATTGATATCAACTTCGTTGAGACACCAATACCCTCTATCGCTTCGCATGATCCGATAATCCGCCGTTAACGACAGCATGGCTCCACCGGCGAACGCGTGTCCATTCATCGCTGCAATGACATAGCCGGGGTGCACCAAAATCTGTCCGAAGAGATGATCCAGGCGGCGAATAGTCTCACCCATCTCCTCGGGATTGGTGGCGAATCGATCGAGGTCGAGGCCATTACTAAAGAACTTGTCTACGCCCGTCCAGACGACAGCTTGAGGGCCGTCGGCGTCCGCGAGCTCCGAGAAAATTTCGCTTAAACGTGCGAGCGAATCGTAATTAATGCGATTCTGACCGTCGTTCCACGTGATGAGTGCGACAGTGTCGTGATACTCGAGTGATATGTCCACACAGCGAGCCTACAAAGTCGCTCCGGGGTCTACCGTCGTGATGAGATTGCGATGGGTGAAGGCTCAGTCTGATCGATGTGAATGTATTTTTCCGAGACGGCCACGAGAGGCCAGGTAGCAGTCCAACTGACCTGGGAATCGCTGGGGTCGTTCACCGTTCCGCCGTATACGTAGGTGGGAACGAGATACTGCCCGTCATTCACCCGAGCGCTCCATAGCTCGATGGCAACTGATGTCAAATGAGCGTCAAATGATTGCACCCGTTGCATTCCATAGGGTGACGAACCACCGGCTGCGGGCGACGACGATCCACTCACTTCCTGCTTCGTCGGACTCTCTAGTGCGTTGATTGCATCATCATTTTGCTGTTGCAAGAGGCGAGCGCCGTCGTGCGAGCCCATCAGTGGGTACACCCCGACCCGACGCGCTTCACCCAGCTCCCCTGACGCCGACAGCAGCCCACCACGGGAGTCAAAACTGAGATAAAGGCCGAGGTCGGTCGAGAGTCCTTCCAACGTAATCCGATAGTTCAATGACGCACCGGCGCGCGCTTGATCGACATCGTCGTAGGAGTAGACCTCCGGCGATCCATATGTCCAACCATCGTGCAGTGAAGCAATGACCTGTTGCCCCCACTCTCGATATTGAGTGTCATCCACAGAAGTCGTGGCATTTCCACTGGACGACACAGCACTCGCGGACGTTGACGAGAAGTACCAGTTCGCGAGCGAACTGCCGTCGACTACCGTCACCGTCAAAGACCCACGATCCCCGTCCACCACTTCGTAGGTGGCTCCCGTGCCATCGGGACCCGGCGTCATCGTCGGATTGCCCCGTAATCCCAACGTGGCGGCAAGTCGTGCTACGTCACGACCATCTATCGACGCGTGGAGGCTCCACACGGAGGCTGACGACATTAACGAAGGTAAATCAGTGGCGTGGAATGAGTAGTCGGATGCGAAATACGGCACCATGGCGCCCGACGAGATTTTCCCTGACGACGGCAGTGCATCCGACGCATTCGCAATCGTGCTCGATGTTTCCGATAGAGCAAGTACCGGCAGTCGCGGTGCCGACGTCGTGAGTGCGGCGATTCCCGCGGTCGTCACTGCACTTGCGCTGAGTACGGCCGCGGCGATGCGAGAGCGAAAGCCGACCGGTGTTTGTATGCGCCGAGGAGTTGATGTCACTCGGGCCATCATGGCGTTGAGATCGGGATACGTGGCATCAAGCCGAGCGGGGTCGGCGGCGACGAAATCGTCAATGGGCTCGCGTGACTGAGTCATGCAACCTCCTTCATGTACGTGAACTGTCCAGAAATGTCATCGAATTTCACGTCGACGCAATTTCTCGATAAGCGGTTTCAAATCTCTGCCGCGCACGCGTTAGTCGAACGGCGGCGGCGTTTGTTGTGATATTCAGGATTTGGGCCACACCAGGGACATCCACGCCGTCCCAATAGTGCAGCGCCAAGATTTCCCGGTCACTCTCGCTTAACTGCGACAAGGCGTCCGACACGGTTCTGGTTGCGCTCACCTGTTCTTCGGCGGAATTTGTAGTTCCAGTCGACCGCTGACGGGCGATGAGGGCGCGGCGACGGCGATAGCTGCGATGCGCATTTGCCAGTGTTCGCCGGGTCACGCCAATAGTCCACGCGAGGGGTGCTTCGTCGGGAATGTCACCACGTCGACGCCAGGCAACTTCTAAGACCCGCGCAACAATGTCATCAAGTTCAGAAGTGGACAGTGGGGCAAGGCGACGACGGGCGTAGTTCGCAATAATGGGAATTGCCTCAACAGCGAAGGCACGAAACTCGTCTTCCGTCGCTATACCCACATAGTGATTCTGTCCGGATTCCTGCGCCGATTACTCACTCTCGCCAAAAATTTGGAGCAGTAACTTAGAAGTGTGAGCAATATTCAGCCGGAAATCCCGAGCCCCGACGTTTCAGCCGAACATCCCATCTCCGAGCACTGGGTCTGGGTCGGCACCCATCGACCCGCTATTCCCCGGCGATTTTTCGAGCAGATGAGTCGCGACTGGGCACCCGCTGACTTTGCGTCTGTTGTGAACCCGGCAGCGCCATACACCGACCAACGTCGACGCACGGTGGGAGGACACTTTCCCGACACCACATTGGTGATTCCAACGGGAAAATACAAAGTCCGTGCCAACGACTCCAACTTTCGATTTCGGGCCGGTACTGATTTCTTTTACTTGACGGCCTGCCACGATCCCGACGTGGTCTTGGTTATCACCCACGCTGATAACAGCATCACTTCGACGTTGTACGTGGCTGATCGCCGCGACCACACCACCCACGAATTCTTCACGGACATCCATTACGGCGAGTTGTGGGTTGGTCCCCGTCGCGGAGTCGCTGAAGCTGCCGTCCACTTCGGTATTGCGGCCAAACCACTTGAGCAACTCGCTGACGATCTCGCCCAGCGCACAACATCGCGTCATGCAGTTGTACGAGGGTTCGATGAAGCGGTGGACGCTCTACTCCCCCCTTCTGAGTTTGACCACGCCCTCATTGAGAACCTCAGTCACATGCGGTTGGTCAAAGATGAGTTCGAAATTGAGCAACTGCAGCGAGCAGTGGACTTCACCGTGGCAGGGTTTGAGGATGTCGTTCGAGCACTACCCCAAGCAATGGGGCGTGGTGAACGGGTCATCGAAGGGGTTTTCAACCTGCGGGCGAGGGTGGAGGGGAATGATGTCGGCTACGAGACAATCGCCGCGTCGGGATCTCACGCCACCGTTCTGCACTGGGTTCACAACGACGGTGAAGTCCAGTCGGGCGACCTCTTGCTTTTAGACGCTGGCGTTGAATGCGACTACCTCTATACCGCCGACGTAACACGGACATTCCCCGTCAATGGCAAATTCTCACCCGTTCAACGGAAACTCTATGAACTCGTCCTACGCGCGCAACAGGCGGGTATTGCAGCGGTGCGGCCCGGCGTGAAGTTCAGCTCCATTCACGAGGCCTCAATGAGAGTTCTCGCCGAAGGCCTCTACGAATGGGGAATTATCGACGTCGAACCTGACGTCGCTCTCCGCCGTGACCGCCAACCGTATCGCCGTTACACGTTGCACGGCACGAGTCACATGCTGGGACTCGATGTTCACGACTGTGCGAACGCTCGTGATGAGTTCTACAACGGTGAGTTGCAGGCCGGCTACGTACTCACCGTGGAACCGGGACTCTACTTTCAACCTAACGATCTCACTGTGCCGGAAGAGTTTCGCGGAATCGGTATTCGAATCGAGGACGATGTCCTCGTCACGGCGACGGGCAGTCGAGTCCTCAGCGCCGCCCTCCCTACGGACCCCGACGAAATTGAAGCGTGGATTGCCAACGTCCAGAGCCGGGGAACCACAAATCTCGGTCTCGCGTAAAGCCGCCGCGGACCCACTTTTCGTGTCACAATCACAGTGAAGATTTCACAGGGGAGTTGAAATGACTATCGTGCGCCGGACGTTCGCAGTGTTTCTATTGGGAATTGCGTTCTTATTGTTTTCAGTCGGCGGAGCATTACGCACCATTGATTCCCTCGTCGGCTCTGGGCCGAAAATTACGGATACTGCCACGTCAATTTTGTCAACTGTCGAGGGATCCAACGCAGTCGCGAATGCTCTCATAACCCAACTCACCAAAGATGCGGATCCGACCGTTAAGTCCGTCATGACGACGAAAAAACCCCAGCTCGTCACGGCAGTGGCGGCGACCATTCGTGACCCCCAGACACTTCAATTGGTCACCGACGACTTCCTCGTGTACTACAACGCAATGAAGAGCAATACCGCGGCATCCTTCAATCCCCAGCCCATCATTTGGCGATTGACGCAAGCGATGCACGGCGTGGATGCCCGAATTCCGGCGAACCCGCACGACGTGGGCGAGCCCATTGTCTTCACGCCCAAAGAAAAGCCTCAGAAACTGCCTAATGAGCTCGCGGGCATCGCTTCCAACGGAGTTTTGTTCCTCGGAATCTTGATTGCCCTTCTCGTAGTGATTTTTCTCATCAAACACCGCATTCGCAAGATGGTCGCTCTCGGTCTGACGTTGGCACTTCCCGGCGCACTACTCATCGGTGGAGCATCAGGACTAAAAACGTCGATCCTCGAAAAGATGTCGGACAAAGAAGAGACGGCACGCCGACTTGTTGAACTGGTAGTCAATCGCGTGGGAAGTGGATTGACGGGTACCGGAATGACCTTGATTGTGGTCGCACTCCTAATAATCGGCGTGTGGCAGGGCCTCTTTATCTATCGCCTGCGCACCGCTCTCGCATCCACCGCAGCGGCCGCGAAAATTGAAACGCCGGAGCCGCCGGTTGCGGTGGCAACCGATGACCCCGGCGTTCAGTAAGTTGCTGAACTAGTCGAGAATGCGGAACGGCAGGCTACGAGCGCCTCGGACCTGACCGGGTGACCACGTCACGGCGGTGGGGTCCGACAGTTCAAACTTCTTGTACCGCTTGAGGAACTCCTCGAGCGCACAGCGCA
>JAGWWX010000028.1 GCA_018970215.1 Acidobacteriota bacterium
CCGATCAGCGAATACCAGCTCATTCAACAAAAGATTGCGGCGATGGAAGTCGCACGCGTCAACGTGCAGAACATGGTCTTCCAGTTCATCGAGCGTCAAGCGGCGGGAGCTCCAACGAGTTTTGCGGAGGCGTCAGCAATGAAGCTCTACAGTGCGCAGGCCGCTTGTCAGGTAGCGGACGATGCCATCCAGATTTTTGGTGGCAACGGATACGTCTCGGAGTACCGCGTCGAGCAGCTGTACCGCGACGCTCGGGTGTATCGCATCTACGCCGGAACTGATGAAATGCAGGTTGTGGCGATTGCGAAGGACCTCCTCCGCTAACGCTCCAGCGGCAGTGTCAGGGAGCGGTCGTGCAAATGACCGTAGGCGTAGGTTCCGTAAAAGCCATCAAACATCGCACGGGTTCGCTCAGCCCACACCACCGCTTCGGACGACGACGCACGATGAACTGAATACGAGATGCCGCTCGTCCCGATGTCGTATCGGCCGAACGCCCCAGGGAAGTCTTTGACCGCTGCCGTCTCGATAAGTGGGAGCCCCGCATACTCATATCGCTTACATCGATGCGTGTGCCCCGCGCTGTACGCCACAATCGAACGCACGGAGGCAAGTGCCCGCGCGAAGCGTTCGGCGTCGTCGACACACACGCCATCGGCGGGTAAGTCGGCACCCGGAACATCGAGGGGATGGTGGCCCATCACTATGGTCGGCGTTGACGCCGCACGAGCGGCCGCGACGGTGGTATCAATCTGATCGTCACTGACGCAACCGAACGACTGGTGTTCGCGGGCGGTGTCGAGAAGGACGATGCGAATTCCCGGCGCATCGACAACCTGCACGGGCGTGTTAGCAAATTCTCGACCGGTATACCCATCGTGATTCCCACGGACGTGGCACAAACGATCACCGAATGCGCCGTGGTACATCCGAAAAAACTCGTCATACTCCTCCGGCTCACCCGCATTGGTGAGATCGCCGCGCACCACAACGAGATCGGGTTCCATGTGCGCTATGTCCATCACGACCGACTCGTTCATGACGGTGGGATAGGGACGTTCGCCCGGAAGACTCCAGAACTGCGCCGGACCGCCGCCGAACTTTCCACATTCCGTCTCCCCGAAGTGGACATCATTTGTTGTGCAGATTCGGGCGAGCCGTTCACCGATAGTCGGACCAGTCGTAAAGACCATGCCACGGCGTTCGTACTCCGTGCGAGGGAGCAGACCGTCTTCTCGATACACCGTCCCATCGAATATCTCGACGGAGGTCGATGAGACACTCACGACTTCGGACATACCGCGAAGTGTAGAGCGAATTCGCTGTTCTACACTTTTCGCTACTACAGAGCGATCGGGGGAGCGCGAATGAAATCTGCTCGCTCTCTCATCATCGCCGTGGCCGTCATCGGCATATTCGCCGTGTCGCCCTTGGCGCGGGGTGATGCCCCCGTTGATCGCACGGCCTGTCCCATCAGCGCCGTGGACCAACCGTACCCGTGGCTCTCGCCGACCTACCAGAGTCAGTTCTCCAACAGTGAACTCGGCGCCCAGGTGGTGAACTGTGAGGAGGACCTTCGCCCGTCAACCGCCGTAGCCGCAGAAGTCGCTCTCACCTCACTGCGATTCGTCACGGGGACGCAGTGGCAAAACCAGAACAATTGGCTCGCCGTGACGGGCCAGAACTCTCGCTACATTGACGATTTCAACCGATGGGGAATCCCGTCCATCACTCTGGAAGATGGTCCCATCGGTGTGCGGTATCAAAAGAGTCCCGCTCCGCTGCAGGCCACGACGTTTCCCAACGAAATTACGGTCGCGGCCAGTATGGACCCTGCCGTGGCCACCGCCTACGGCAGTCAGTTAGCGGAGGAAGCGTCCGCGATGAACTTCCAAGGAATTCAAGCACCCGATCTCAATATTGACCGGACACCAATGTGGGGACGGGCGTCAGAAACCTTCGGGGAAAATCCAACACTGGCGGGCGTACTCGGCGCCGCTCAACTACACGCAGAGCTTGAAAAAATTCCTTTCGTCGTGTTGAAACACTTCGGCACCTACGGTCAAGAGAATTCGCGGCGCACTCTCAATTCATTAGTGGGCGATAGCGCTCTCTACGAGAACTACCTGCGCCCCTTCGCCATTGCACGCCGGGGTGCCGACGATGCGCTCGCACGAACACGTACGAATGACGTCCTCATGATGTGTTCTTACGGTGACGTCAGCGGGACACAGTCCTGTCTCAGCCCTCGCCTTCGCCACGCTCTGACCACATTCGGATATTCCGGTCTCGTCCGAAGTGACCTCGACGTCAAAGCCGGTGTTGGTGCCCTCTACGGTGCGGGCGTGTCGCTCATCAAACCTCAAGGCGCCCTCACTATCAGTAATCTCTCCTCCCTTTCACCGAGCACCCGCCAGGCGCTTCGCACCGCCGCCATCGCCGTCGTGGCCGAGATGTTCCAGGGAGGCCTCGTCACTCCAACGTCCGTCACGGAGCGATCGACGGGGACGGCAATGAGAGCGGCACTCCACGACCAGGGCCTCGGCGTTGCCAACGACGTTGAGCGACGCGGAGCCGTCTTGCTCAAAAACGATGGCTTCTTTCCTCTCACCACCAATGGAACGACCACCATCCTCACGCTTCGAGACCTCTCTGACACGTGCCAGCGTCTCGCCCGTTCGCTCACTGCACGGGGGAACGTCACGAACTGTCAGGTCATCAATCTCAATTTGAGTGCGGGTTACCGACCTTTCGTCGGCCTCACGGCGTCAGCTCCGCATGCGATCAAGCGTTCATCTGTCACCTTCGCCCCATCTGTCGCCGGGCCGTACCTCGTTCAAGTGCAGTCACTTGGTAATACCTCGTTGAGTCTTGACGGGCAGACCGTCGTAACTATCGGTGGAACGACGGAGTTTCCTTGTCCCGCATTCGCGACGGTCACGGTGGCGGCGCACGCGACGCTCCATGTCACGGCGACGTGGAGTGGCGCGGCTCCGACAGTCTCACTGATACCGCTCTCCCCGACCATCGCGGCTGCGCGCACCGCGATCGCCAAGTCATCTCGCGTCATCGTCCTCGCCAATGACGTGGGGCGCGAAGGCGCCGACCGGTCAACACTCGAACTGCCCTACGGATTCGATGCGATCATTTCCGGCGTTGCTCCCCTGAAACCAACTGCCGTCGGGCTCTTCACGACCGGTCCCGTCACGATGCCGTGGCTCGCCCAGGTTCGTGGCGTCATGGAACTCTGGAACCCGCCCGGCGACTCGACGATCGACACCGCCACCAGTCGACTCACCCCCGCCATCAGCGATCTCATCGATGGCACCGTGGCACCGAGTGGTCGACTCCCCGTGACCTTCCCCGCGTCACAACAGTCCAGTCCCGCTGGTCGCAACTCTCAGAGCTTTTGGCCCGGTGTGAACGACGTTGTGAAGCTGAGCAGTTCACCGCTCGCGGGACGTTCGCTCGGATTTGACTGGTACAACCGTACGGGCTGGCCCACCCTGTTCCCCTTTGGCTTTGGTCTGACCTACGGAACAATCGCAACCACATTTGCACCCAATGACTTCTGCGACTCACCCAGCCCAAACGACATCTGTCTCTCTGTTCGCACGCGGGTGAACCTGCCCACGTCGCTCTCGAAGTTCACCTCCGTCGCCACGGTCTACGTGTCACCACCGTCAAGCAGCGGTCAGCCCACTTTGCTATTCGGTGGCGTGAGCTCTGTGACGTGCCGTCGTAGCGAGGGTGGAGTGACTGTTGCCGCGACTCTCTGCACCACGGGAGCCTCACCGGTTCACATCACGCGACTGGCCGTCGGCGCCTGGAACGCAACCACCGATAATTACGAGTTCGTCGCAGGGTGCTACACGTTTATCGCTGCGAACGATGCCCGCGAAGCGTTCGATATTCTCGCGACTCCCACATCGGGGACTCACGCCACGCAGATTGCTCACGCCACGGCGCCATTTAGTGAGACCACCCACCTCAGTGCGGGAGCCTGTCCTCGCTCGTAAGCCACGGCCGCAGGGCTTCGGCCACACCGTGCCAACCCTTATAGGACTTGCTGTCATCAGGGGCCGTTTCGAGGGCCGTCAACAACATGTCTTTCACGTCGGGTCGATTCATAACGAGGGTTGGCAGCGAGGTGACATAAGTCCGAATCGTGAACACGATGGCGTCGGTGGTGGGGAGGCGAACGAGAGTCTGGCGTTCCACCCGGAACCACCACGATGCGGGATCGCCCGTCACCGCTCGTCGCTCTGGGTGCGGTTGAAAGAGTTCGGGGTTATCGAGAAGCGTCCAGTTGAGTCGCCACATCGGTCGATCCGCCCGCAGGCGATGAAAAAAGGTTGTCGTAGGTTGACGAAGCTCCGTTGCGTACCCCGGCACTGGGCCGTGAATCTCATCAAGGGTTGTGCCGATCTTCTCGAGCAATGACCAACGCGAAGGGAAGCACACCACGGCGCCCGTCAGTCGCCAGTTCGCTCCGTCAAATTCCATGATGCAGAGGTCGTCAGGGACCATCGTGCTGGCGCACACGAGCGGGTGGTCGTCGACCACCGTGGTAGAGCCGAACGGCGCAACGCGGTCTACTAGTTCGTGGGCAGCGGCGTCGCACGTCGGGGTCACAGCCACTACCTCACGGCGTTTCGTTGCGACGAGATTTCGCTTCAGTGAGAGCTGGATATCCCACTCATCGTCACGCTCAAACCACTGGGAAATATCCAGAGGTCGGAGCCCCATCGTGAGGCGAAAGGGGCGGCCGTCCAGCGGGACGTAGGCGGTCACGTACTACGGCGTGGTGACGGAGCGCCAGACGGACGGGAGCGACGAGCCGGCGACGTTGACGGCGCGGATCATGACGTTGTACTTCCGGTGTGCCACAAGTCCCGTCACCGAGAAGCTCAGTGAGGTCGTCCCCGTTGGTCGGGTCGTCCACGTCACGCCGTTATTCAGTGAGTACTGGTAGGTCGTGATGGGCGTACCGCCAGTTGACGTCGGTGCCACGAACGTCACCGTGAAGCCCTGTGCGATAGCGGTGAGGCTGACAATCCGTGGCGCACCGGGAATCGTTCGGGGCGTTCCGGCGACACTCGACGAGGCCACGCCGGGGCCGACCACGTTGCGCGCCCGCAGTTTCACGTTGTACGAAGTGCCGTTGGTGAGTCCACGAACGGTCACGACTCCTCCGACCTCCATGAGGTAGGTCGACTTCCACGTCGTACCGCCATCAACCGAAACGTCGTAGTAGCCGAGCGCCGCGCCACCGTTTGAGGTCGGGGCCGTGTACCGCACCTCTAAGAATCGGTTGCCCGGCGTCACGGAAGTAATCGTCGGTGCCGACGGAGTTGTGGCAGGAATCACCACGTTGGCATTCGACCGATTCGATGTCCCCGCCGAGTTCGTGGCGGTGGCGTAAAAGGTGTAACTCGTCCCGTTCGTCAGACCGGTGACCGTGCAGGTGGTTGACGGAGCGGTGGCCGTACAAGTGTGTCCCGCGAGGTCACTCACGAGATATGAGGTCACTGCGGCACCGCCGGTGGTGGCGGGAGCATTCCACGAGAGCGTGGCTGTGGTATTCCCACGCACTCCGTGAAGCCAGCGTGGTGCTGAGGGGACGGTCGCCGGTGTCGCCGAGAGTGCGTTCGACGCCGCTCCTTGATCAAGATCGTTCACGGCGGCGACTTTGACTGAATAGGTATGTCCATTGGTAAGACCAGTAATGACGTACGGCCCGGCCACATTGGGGAATGGATCAAATGTCGCTCCACCATCAGTGGAGTACAGATAGTCCGTAATCGTCAATCCACCGGTCGATCCCGCCGTGAAGACCACCGTCAGCGTCGTATTGCCGGGACTAACGGATGTCAAAGTCGGCGCTCCGGGTGCCGAAAATCCACTACTAGATGAGGCCGACGAAGAAGTGGAGTTACCCGCCGAGTTGGTGGCGACAACGGTGATGGAATAGCCCGCAGTATCTACGACATCTGCGAGGTCGCAGGTCAAGGCGCCGTCACCATCGTTCCACGTACAAGTCACATCCGGTGATGCATCACTAGCAACTCCGGTGACGGTGTAGCTCGTGATCGCTGCGCCACCCGTACTAGATGACGCCGACCAGTACACCGAAATTGTTCCAAGGACCCGCGAAATAGTCGTAATCGAAGGCTGCGAGGGAACCGTCGCCGGCGTCTCACTCGTGACGTTCGATGGAGTTGAGCTACCCGCCGCGTTCGTCGCCACCACCGTGACGTCATAGCTAGTTCCGTTCGTTAAGCCCGTGATGGTGCACTCCAGCGGGCCCGAGGTCCACGAGCAGGTGTACGTCGCAGAGCCGTCGTCCGCCGTCGCCGTGTATCCAGTAATTGTTGATCCACCAGTGGCCGGAGCAGTCCACTCGACTTTGAGGGACGCATTCAATGACGTCACCGTCGGTGCATCCACCTGTGCCGGAACAGTTCGAGGCGTCGCACTGCCCGCACCGGAGGCGGTTGAGTACCCCACTTCGTTGTGCGCTTGAACGACGACGGAATACTGCGTGCCGTTTGTTAGGCCGCTAATCGTGCAGCCCGTTTCCGTTTGGTCGGTCGAACAGGTAAAGGCGTTGTTCTCACTATCCGTGGCAGTTGCTCGGAAACCATCGAGCGTCCCACCACCCGCAGAACTTGGGCCACTCCAGACGACCTCAATGGTGCCGTCACCCGGAGTGAGGGATTCAATCGAAGGGTAGGACGGAACGGTCTTCGGAGTTGCCGACAGTGCGTCGGAGTTCACGGACGATCCTTTGGCGTTGATCGCCACCACCGTGACCGAGTACTCCGTGCCGTTCGTCAATCCCGATGAGATGGTGCACGTCGTTGATGAACCGCCGGCACTACACGTCGCAGTGTTGTTTCCCGCGTCTGTTGCAGTCGCGGTGTAGCCCGTAATGGCAGTTCCACTATTTGATCCCGCCGACCACGTCACCACAATGGAGGCGTTACCCGCGATTGCGCTCACCAATGTCGGTGCACCAGGCACCACGTTCGGCGTTACCGCGATGGGAGTTGTGGGAGTACCACTGCCATTTTCATTGGCGGCGACGATGGTAACGGAGTATTCGACGCCGTTCGTTAGACCGGTGATTGTGCATCCGGTGCCCGTATCGTCGGTTGTGCAGTTGAACGTATTCGAGGAGGAATCTTCCGCCGTTGCGGTGTAGCCCGTGATGGCGGATCCACCGTCGGTTGCCGGAGAGCTCCAACTCACCGCAATGCTGGCGTTACCGGCGATGGCCGACGGCGACTGAGGAGCCGAGGGAATAATGGGGTCGTCAGCGTACGCCGTAGCGCCCGACGCCACGATGCTCGACACCACGAGAACTGCGAGGCAAAATCGCACCCCTCGTCGTCGATTCATCTGGACACGTAGCACGACGCCCCTTTCAAATGTTCCTGAGGAGATGTTAGGTCCCCTCACGAGACACTGTCAGGGCGTCAACCACCTACCGGCTCGCGTCGCGCAATTGACGCACTTCTTCGAGGAGGGCGGCAATTTGTCGGTCCTGCTCCAGTAAGTGGGTCTGAATTTGGTTCGCCTTTTGCAGCGAGGCGGAAGCGTCTTCAAATGTGTCCTGCGCCCGCTTATCTGCCGCCGCCTGGGAGATGTTCTGACCCACGATGATGATGGATAGAAGCACAAGCTGCAAGAACGTCTGCGCCACCCACGCGACCACGTCCTTGATCGAACCGGAGGCAATCACGCTGGGCAGTGACACCAGGGCGAGTACTGCGAAAAGGTACGCACACCACATGGTCCCCACACCAGAGGTGATTTTGATGGCGAGCTTTCGATTGAATCGCTGAACGGCCGTATCACCCCGCAACTGATCGTGAACGCGCGCCGGCCCCGCAGTGGTGCGTTCCACTTCGCGAGGGTGCAGCTCAATTGCTCTGTCTGTCATTATCCCTACCCGTCTGACTTCTACTGCTGCTGCGAACCTCGCTGGATGATGCCATCCCGCGTTGATTCAAATCTCTGCGCATCAAAGCGCTCTTTCATCCACGTACGCGACCAACGCGCCTCTTCCCGAAATGCGTCGCTATCACCCCGGTGCCCGAACGCCTCATACATGGCGAGCAGTTCTCGTAGGGCAGCGGGATCATTCTCGGCAATCGCACGCGCTACTTCGAGTGCACGGTCGAGTAACGAATCGTGTGGAACTACTTCATTGACCAGGCCCCACTCATACGCCGTGGTGGCGGAGATGAAATTCCCGGTCAGCGACATCTGTCGGGCTCGGTTCAGGCCGATCAGTTGAGGGAGACGAATGCTCATTCCACCGCCCGGCATGACACCGACTCGACCGTGAGTGTCGGCGAATGTTGATCGCTCCGAGGCAATAAGAAAATCGCACGCAAGCGCGAGCTCGAGCCCGCCCGTCACGGCAGGCCCATTGATAGCCCCTACGACTGGTGTTGAGAGGATGGGCATCAAACCCCTAATTTCAACCTTCGACGCCGTCGTGCTCGTGGCACCGTTGTACGTTCGCTCCAGGTCCTTTAAGTCCAGCCCAGCACAAAAAGCCGGATCCGTTCCCGTGAGAATCACACACCGAATGTCGTCGTCGGCGTCGAAGTTCACGAGCTGGGCCGCGAGGTCGTTCATCATGTCGCGCGTCAGAGCGTTGCGAGCCTCTGGTCGATTCAACTGAACGACCGCCACGGGACCAAAGATTTGAGAGGTAATCACTATCTCTTCTTTACCACTTAACGCAGTAGAACAATTGCGGGAGTGCTGAATGGTGAGGTGACTATTGACTGCTGCACGGCAGCGTTCTTGTTCACCACCCACAGACGATTAGAACTGTCGCGAACCGCCAGAACGACCATTCCGTCGGAACGCACCGCAAGGCCCGGAGTGCTCACGGCGGTTATCGAACTCCACGTCCCCGAGAGTGAACCAAGCGACCCAAACATCTGGGGCACTCCCGCCGTAGTGACGTACGCGACTTGGTAGCCCGACGAACCGGAGGCGTGAACGACCGCGGAAGTGCCCACCCTCACCGAGAGCGTCGTCGGCGATTCAAGTACGTACGCATCACCGCTGTTCGAAGTCGCCATCTGGACTTTGCCCAACGACGTCACACCCGCAACCTTGATCACTCCATTTCCGAGCACCGCGATGGAGGGGTTCGAACCAGCTCGGACGACGAGGCCTGTGCTCACGGTACCGGCGTCGGAAACGACACTTACTGACGAATCAACTCCCACCGTCGCGACGTAGTACCGCCCCGCACTATCCAGCGCGATCTGCGGACTTGACCCCGGTCGAAGAGAGATATCCGTGTCAACACGTCGATGAAGACTCCATACAGTGAGACGCCCTCCCGCCTCGTGAGCCGCAATCCATGGCAAATCATTGTTATCGAGCGCCAAGGAAGGACTTCCCATTTCACTCATGACAACGCCCGTATCGGCCTGTCGACCTTGACCGTCAAAGTATGTGAGATGTCGATTCTTGGCTACGACCGCCAACGCGAAGGAGCCTTTACTCGTTGCAGCGATATCGGGGGACGACTTCGCAGAGAGCGTGGTGTTGAAATTCCGTACTCCCGACGTAAGGGCACCGAGTAGTCCATTGCCCTGACCTGATGTCACGGCGACAAATCCACGACGGGGAGTTGCGACAGCCGTGTGGGAGTTACGCGGTGAGTGAAGAAAACCGCGAACGGGGTGATAGCCGCCGGTCATGGCGCCCGACGTTCGTTCGTACACGTGCCAGCCCGTCCAGCTCGCATTTTGTTCGGTCGCCACCACGGTGGCAATACCAAACAGCGCCGACTCCACGTGGTCGACGACCGAAACGTGACCGTACCCGGTTCCCGACTCAATGATGAGATCGCCGGGAACGGGCACGTAGGAAGACGTCACGGGATAGAACTTCAAGCCCGACGATCCTTCGGGAAGATACTTGGCACCGAACTGATATGCACCGGCCTGTGCACCACCGTTCGCAAAGACGGTGCCCCAGTTCCGTACGCGATAGAGACGCGCCGCTAATTCAACACACTGAAATCCGTAGCCGTACTGCTGCAGCGGCGTTGAAACTGATACGCCGTTGCACGACACGCCGGTAAAGGTATTGGCGCCGTTCGATCGCACATCAACGCCGTTCCCCTGTAACCACGATGTGCCCTTAATCAGCACTTCGCCGCAGGCAGTTGCCGCACGAACGGGCGCCAGCAGCGTTGTCGATGTCGACAGCGTGAAAAACGAGGTTACGAGAAGTGCGCTGAAAAGAACGCGGCGCACAGGGATTACTTCACGAGGTCAGGTGCGGTCTCCATACCCGAGCGCCACACCGAGCGAGCAATGATCTTGGAGGTATCGGCGCGGTCGCGATACTTCACCGCGATCTGCTGCACCTCTTCGAGAAGCCCTTCCGACAGGGTCGTCGGGTTAAGGCCGAGTGCCAAGAAGCGATCGCGCGACACATTGAGTTCATTTTCGGCGGCCTCGCGGCGTGGATTTGGCAAGTTCGCTACTTCCACACCAGTGAGCTGACTGATCATGTTGGCGAGGTCTCGCACGCGGTGCGTCTCAGTCACTTGGTTGAAGACTGTTGGCTTGTCACCCTTCTGGGGAGGGTTTGTCAACGCAATTTCAATACAGCGCACTGTGTCACGAATGTGAATGAAGGCGCGCGTCTGCCCCCCGGTGCCGTGAACGGTCAGCGGGTGCCCAATGGCCGCCTGCATCAAGAAACGGTTGAGGACGGTTCCGTAGTCTCCGTCGTAGTCAAACCGATTAATGAGGCGTTCGTCGAGGGCGGTTTGGGGTGTCTGGGTCCCCCACACAATTCCTTGGTGGAGATCCGTGATGCGTAACTGGTCGTTCGCGGCGTAAAAGGCGAACATGAGTTGATCCATCGTCTTCGTAAGGTGATAGACCGAACCCGGGTTTGCCGGGTGGAGAATCTCTCGATCGAGCAGACCTTCTTCGGTCGGCACCTTGACGGTGAGATATCCCTCAGGGATGGGCGTGGTACCCGTCCAGCCGTAGCCATAGACACCCATGGTTCCAAGGTGCACGAGCTGAATGTCAAGACCCGATGCCACGATGGCGACGAGCACGTTGTGCGTACCCGTGATGTTGTTATCAACGGTGTAACGCTTCGCGGCCACGTTGCGCATGGAGTACGGGGCAGCACGCTGCTCCCCGAAGTGCACAATCGCGTCGGGGCGCTCTGCAAGCAGAAGGTCAACGAGACGGTCATACTCACGGGCGATGTCCAAGTTGACAAATCCAATGGTCTTGCCAGAAACTTCCTTCCACACGCGGATGCGCTCCCCAATCGGTCGAATGGGAGTGAGTGAATCGACCTCGAGTTCTATGTCGATCTCACGACGCGAGAGATTGTCAACAACGACCACATCGTTGCCGATGTCAGACAAGTGGAGTGCAGTCGGCCAACCGCAGAAACCGTCACCACCGAGAACAAGAACTTTCATGGGAGTCTCCTCACGACACGCGACGCGTGTGGTCGTTAAATCCTAAGACGGTTGCCATAGCCCAACTCGCAAAATCGCGCAATCGTTACGAATTCGTTACGGCGCGTTTTCGGTAACCTCGAGGAGTGGTTGTCGATAAGGGTGATCGTACGGTGCACTTTGGCGCCATTGAGAAGAAACACGGCCAACCAGCTGCCTACTGGCTGAAACTTCTCAGTGAACTCGAATCAACGAAGTACCAAGATCAAATCGATTTTCTCCGAGAAGGTCACGGGTTCAGTCAAACCCACGCCAATGCGCTCGTGATGTACAGCCGGGGCTCCACTACGTCACGGCGATTTTCAGAACCTGACGCATACTTTCAAAAACTCACGCCTCAGCAGGCAAAAACTGCACGGGAGATTTTTGCGACCATCCAAAAGAAGTACCCAAAGCTCGTACTTGTCACTGCGTGGAATAAACCAATGCTGAAACTTGGAGATGCCTATGTTTTCGGCCTCTCAGTATCGAAAAATCACATTCTTCTTGCACCATTTGGCACCGACATTGTTCGTCAGGTCGAAGCCCTTACGCAGGGGCTCACAGTCAATAAGAAAACGATTCAAGTCCCTCTCGACTGGAGAATCAATGCGCGCCTACTGTCCGCCCTCATTGAAGCTCGATTGAAGGAACTGAAGTAACGAGACCCCGGTGGTGCGTCTGGAGGGATTCGAACCCCCGACCCTCGGTTCCGTAGTTCCCCTTAACGAACATCAACAGGGGATTTCTCTAGCAATAATATCGCGACTGCTAGTCGAACGTTTCCCAGTGTTCACCCGTGTCAAGAGACATAAGTATTGCGATAAGTAGTGAAGACCTGTACTTCTCAAACATTGAGCTGTCAATCATTCTCTTCCCCGTGGGGCAACCCTTCTTCGAGACGTTCCGCATCGGTCGTCCGGCCGAGTGCTCGGTAGGTGTTGGCGAGGTTGCCCATGGCCCTCAGCACGATGGGGTGATCGTCGGGGAACTGGGCGCGATAGGTCGCGAGAACACTCTCTTGGAGGGTGAGGGCCTCCTGATGGCGACCGAGGAAGTAGTAGATGGCGGCGAGGTTGCCCATGGCCCTCAGCACGTCGGGGTGATCGTCGGGGAACTGGGTGCGACGGGTCGCGAGGACACTCTCTTTGAGGGTGAGGGCCTCTTGGTAGCGACCGAGGGAGGAGAGAGCGCTCGCCCGTGCCTCCCGAATGCGAAGTCCGACCTCACTCTCGTCGAGTCGCACCCGCGCACTGAGCCGGGTGGCGAGATCACTCACCCGCAGCGCCTCGGTGTAGTCACCGGCGGATAACAGCTGAAAGGCCGTTGTCACGGCCCCGTCGAGGGCGAGCTCGGCCTCCACGTCGTCACATTCGAGGGCTAACTCCAACAGCCGCGTCCGCAGCACCCCGAGGACCCGGTCACTGAGATCGGGATGCTCGTCACGGAGAAACTCTTGGAGCTGTTGGCGAACGGCCCGCGTGTCCGCATCAGTGATTCGACCTTCGTCCCTTGCCGCCGTGGTGGCCAGATCGTAAAAGGTCTTTTCGATAAAGCGGTGCAGCGTCGCATCCACACTGCGACGCACCACGCCGGTCCTCTCTCCCCCGTCGAGTCCGGCGGTGGTCACCGGTCCGTCCCAGAGTCCGTCGATTAGGGGTCCGTGATTCGTCGCGGCGTCAACGACGATGGCGTCGAAATACTCCGGTCCGAGGTGACTCGCGAGCGCCAGTGCCGTTTGCACGTCGTCGGGGAGTTCGCTCCAAAAGAGGGTGAAGGCCTCACGAGGGTCGCGAGGAATGGGCATCGTGATGTCCGTCGGTGTGCGCGCCGCGAGCACGTGCGCGCGAAAGCCACGTGCGCTTTCGCGCAGCGCCAGTCGCAGGGTCAAGGGATTGTGGTCCATCTTTGCGATCAGTGCGTCGCGCACCGCGGGGACCACCCCTGGCAACGCCTCGTCAAAGAGCGCCTGGAGCGTCGAAAGAGCGAGGGGATCTAAGTGAATCTCGTCACCCACGTCAGAACGCCACCAGTTCAACAAAGGTTGATCCTCGGTGTCCACCGGCCACGCCGTGAGAACGACCAAGAGACGAGTCTGGCGCTGTCGGAGATGTTCGAGTAGTTCAATAACACGTGGTGAGGCGTAGTGCGCGTCGTTCACGATGAGCACCGAGGGCAGATCCTGGGAGAGTTGGGCCAGGTTCGCCGCCAACAGTTCGATCTTTGACGTGTCGTTCGCCGACTCGTGAATCTGAGACTGCGCCGAACTCTGACGCTTCTTCTCACGCCACGAGTCGATCTTGCGAGCGAGAAAGCCCACCGCGGCCGCTCCCCCCACAATCGTGGTGGGTAGCGCGAGTGGAACGACCAAAGCGGCGGCCGCGGGAGCGGCCAGACCGGCAAAGCCCACAATGCCCAGGGCGCTGCTCATGGAGTCAATCAGCTCACCCGAGGCGTCCATAATCTTGCGACCGCGACGCACCTCGGCTTCTAAGAGGGCGGGGGCGAGGTAGCTCAACTCCTCCACCGCCCCCGAGAGTGGATCACGCGACGTGTCTTCGCAGTGAATCCCCCACCACAGATACTCCATCGTGGCCAACGGATCGTGATCGCTGAAGTGGGTGGTGGGGCGAGGTCCAATTAAGTGGCGTTCGGCGAGGACGCTGTTGTCGATGTCGTGGCGAAACAGTGATGGCCAAAAGGGTGGTGGTGACTGACGAACCCGCAGGGCTTCGTAGAGTTCTTGGACGAGGCGGGTCTTGCCCACCCCGGGAGTGGCGCGCAGCAACACAAACATCGGTCGTGTGGGCGCCTCACTGGTGGAGAGAGCATCAAAACGTGCGAGCAGACCGTCGACAATGACACGGCGTTGTGGGTCTAAGTGAGCCATCGGGCATGGTCTAGCACACGGGTGTTTTTCGTTTGCCAACAACAGCGGCCGAGGCGGTAAACACTGCACAGCACTGGGGGCTCGGTGAAGACCCCCACTTCACGAACAGCACAGGGATTCTTAGCACTAATACTGCGACTGCTAATCGAATGTTTCCCGGTGTTCACCCGTGTCAAGGGACATAAGTATTGCGATAAGTAGTGAAGACCTGTACTTCTCAAACATTGAGCTGTCA
>JAGWWX010000103.1 GCA_018970215.1 Acidobacteriota bacterium
ATCCAAAACCTGTACCCGTTGAACTCAAAGACGTGAAGCCGCAGTTACCGATGTTGTTTGGTTGAGCACTCAGACACAGAGGTGCGCTTTGACGTAGATAGGGAGTCGTCGCGAGGTTGTACAGGGCCACCCGAGGTGCTTTCGCTCGAATTTGTGTCGCCAACAGTGACCAGCCATTGATCCACTTTTGATACTCGGGAGACGTGAATGAATGGTCAACGCCATACCCCGACGACATCACAATGGCGAATGGATTAACTGACGCCATTGCGGAGGTCACGCGGGCATTCCACGCGTTACAGTCAGCGGCACGCGAGGAATAGAAGGTCCCTGCTGTACTCGCAACGACCAACGGGGTCGGGCATCCCGGAAACCAATAGACGGCCAGGCGGGCGCGTATTGACTTGGCGTAGAGATCCATTGCGGGAATCCAACTCCCCGCGTGACTATCGCCGTACAAAATCACTGTTCGAGACCCTTTTGGGTCGCCGAGCCAGCAGGGCTGGGGATCGGTCACCAAACTTGTCTTCGAGTACGGCGAACAGCTCAATCCCATGACATAACCAATTTGGCGATACCCCCAGGGTCCTACGAGCGACTGCAAAGTGGGCTGCACATTGCTGGGCAGGCGACTCATTTTTGCCGCAGTCGCAACACGTGCTTTGGCGGCATCCACGGCCGACGGTGACGCTTTGGACTTAATCAGGTTGAGGTCAGTACTCGGTTCCGACCACGCCACTGCCGACGGCGCACATACCGCTACAGCAGTCACCAAAGAAGCCAGGATGCGGCGCATCGTTAGTGGCCTCCGTGGTCCTCGACGAGTTCGATGAGGGTTCCAAAGCTTGTTTTCGGATGAATAAACGCCACGGTTGTTCCACGTGAACCAGGGCGAGGATGTTCGTCGATAACGCGTCCGCCTGACGCCTTTACTGCCTCAAGGGCCTCAGCGCAGTTCGCAACGCGGTACCCCACGTGGTGAAGCCCTTCGCCCTTCTTCTCGAGATACTTCGCAACGGGCGATGTATCAGTGGTGGGTGTCAATAGTTGAACGTACGAATCGGCCACTCGCAACAGTGCCTCGGCGACCCCATCGGAATCAACCACTTCACGGTGCTCCACGGTTGCTCCGAAGACTTCTTGGTACCACGAAATAGCACCTTCGAGGTCTCGCACCGCGATAGCGACGTGGTCAATTTCAGTCAGCAGCATGTCCATAACTTATTTAATTCTAGGAGTTATCGTGCCGGCGAAAAATCGTGAGGCGATCCTCTCCCACCTTGGCTCGCAGAGCAGTATCAGTAATCCCTAAGCCGGCCTCGGGTGCGAGACACAGAACACCAATTTTTCCGTCGTGGCGGTTGTGGTGTACTTCGTACGCCGCCTGACCCGTCTCTTCGAGAGCGTACGTTGCTGAGAGGGGCGGCACAACTTTGCCGTCACAGATGGTCTGGTTCGCGTCCCACGCTTCGCGATAGTTCGCAAAGTGTGATCCTTTGATGGTCTTGAGCTTCATCCAGAGGTGCCGGTTGTCGTACTCAATCATGTAACCGCTCGTTGCCGCGCACGTGACGATCGTCCCGCCGCGCTTTGTCACGAACACACTCGCACCCATGGTGGAGCGACCGGGATGCTCAAACACGATGTCTGGGTCGTCCCCGACCAGCGCGCGAATGTCTTTCCCGAATCGACGCCACTCCGACTCATCTTGCGTGTGCTCGTCTTTCCAGAATCGATAACCCTTCTCGTTGCGATCAATAACGAATTCGCAACCCAACTCACGCAGGATGTTGGCACGGGTTGCGTTGGACACGACCCCGATGGGAATCCCGCCTGAGTTCAACACGTGCTGGACGGCGTAAGAACCAATACCTCCCGTTGCACCCCAAATCAGTACCTTTTGACCTTGAGTTACCGGCGCACCGTTGCGCGAAACCAACATGCGGTAGCTCGTGGAATTGCAGAGTGCATTCACAGCGGCTTCCTCCCACGACAAGTGGGTCGGTTTCGGCATCAGTTGATTCGCCTTGACGATCGCAATATCAGCCAGGCCTCCGTAGTTGGTTTCGAAACCCCAGATCCGTTGGTTGCTACCCAGCATCGAGTCATCGTGACTTGTGGGATCTTGATCGTCGAGGTAGTTGCAGTGGACGGTGACGGTGTCGCCCACTTTCCAATTGCGTACCGCTGAGCCGGCTCGCACAATCACACCGGAGGCATCAGATCCCACCACGTGAAAGTCCTGAGCGTGTCGCTTACCCCACACCGATTCCTTGCCAAGACGGTCAAGGAATCCAAACGTTGACAGCGGTTCAAAAATGGACGTCCACACCGTAT
>JAGWWX010000104.1 GCA_018970215.1 Acidobacteriota bacterium
CCGTAGCCGTCGGTGCGTTGATTACTCTCGCCGTTCAAAAACTCGCAGATGATGTAGTCGTGAGCACCGTGAATTTCGACACCCAGAAATCCCGCGGCCTCTGCCCGCTCGGCGGCCCGAATAAACGATTCGATCAGTTCCGCGACCCCATCGCTCGTGAGAGCGGTGGCGCCGGTGGCTTCGTCATCGAAGGGTGCAACGGGAGGTCGACCGATGAGGGCCTGGGGCGAACGACGACCGGCGTGATGTAACTGCACTATCGATAGCGTGCCCTCGCGGTTGAGGCCCGTCGCCAGCCGCGCGAGTCCGTCGGCGTGCTGGTCACCAAAACACCCGAGTTGGCCCGTAAACCCCTGTCCAAGGGCGTCAACGTGCGACGCACAGGTCATGGTGAGACCAAAGCCGCCCTGGGCGCGCATCGTCAACCACCGGTACTCGTCGTCGCTCATTACCCCGTCGTCGTGACTCTGCTGATTCGTCAATGGCGCCAACATAAAGCGGTTCTTCATCGACGATCCGTGCGCGAAGGTGACGGTATCAAACAGTGAGGTGCTCACGAGTTTCCTTTCGGTTCAACTGAGAGTAGAACGACACGTACCCTAGGTCGGTGAGCCACGTGCGACCCGACCACTCCTTCGATCCGCACTTTCTCACCCCGCCGGAAGAGTCCTCGCTCTTCGCGAATGTGAACTCCACGACCTCGTGGCGTCACGACACCATCACGCTGTACGGTCGCGAACATCTCGTGCCTCGCCTCACGGCACTCTTCGGCGACCCCGGGGTGCGCTACACCTATTCGCGGATCACGATGGAGCCGTCACCGTGGACGAAGGAGCTGAGCGACCTGCGTCAGCGGCTCGAAGGCGTGACGGAACGGCCCTTTAACGCCGTACTCGCCAATCTCTATCGCGACGGTCGGGACGCCAACGGGTGGCACGCCGATGACGAACCCGAACTCGGGGACGAACCGTTCATTGCGTCCCTCTCACTCGGGGCACCTCGCGACATGCGTTTTCGCCATCGCGCAACGGGTTCGACGTGGACCCTCACCCTCACGCCCGGTTCGCTACTTCTCATGTACGGCGACTCTCAGCGCGACTGGCAACACTGCATTCCTCGGCGGGCGGTGGCGGCACCGCGCATCAATCTGACGTTTCGTCAGATTATGAATCCGACGATGCCACGATCCGATACGTCGCCGCGCCGTCGAGGGCACTCCGCACAACGGTGACGTCCCCGGGCCGCGACAACCAGGCCGCAACGAGCGAGGCGTGAATCGCGGCGACGGGACGCCACGGTTCACCGGCCACTCCCGTAGTGTCAGCGTCCATCGTGCGCAAAAAGTCGAGCACGAATGCGGGAACCCCCGGCAACGTGGGGGCCGTCTCGATATAGAGCCCGACGTCCGAGCATCCTTGGTGTCCTACGCCGTCCAGCACCACCGCCGTGACGAACTCCGAGGGCAGATGCTCGAGAGCCGGCATCACGTTGGTACTCACGGGTGTGGTCTGATCCTTCTCCCCGGCCACCAATAAAAGAGGTGTCGTTACGCGTTGAAGCGCCGCGGGCGTCATCGGCACTAGGTAGGGCTGGAGGGCAATCACGGAGGCGAGTGTGCCCTCAGCGCCGCCCCGTGACGCCCACTCCACCACGGCGTAGGCGCCAAAGGAGTGGCCGAGGGCGTGCACCCGTGACGTATCGAGCGTGAGTCCGTGGTTCAGTCCCTCTCGCCGACCGATCAGCAACTCGTAGAGACAGTGGAGGTCCGCGACACGCATCTCGATGTTGGTCGCCTCATCGACACCGGCGCCGAGGATGACGTCGGCCATCGTGTCACCGGGGTGGTCCAACGACACCACGACGTACCCCTCGCGGGCTAACGCTTCGCACAGCTGGGAGTAGACGAGACGGGTACCCGTGTGACCGTGCGACACGATGACGACGGGCAGGGCGCCCGGCGCCGCCTCTCCACCCGCGACGGCGGCGCCGAAAAAACCGACGCCCGGCAGCAACTCGTACATCATTGGTTCGCCCCCGTCACGGGCGAGTGGGTACCACACCTCGACACCGAAGTGTCGACCATCGCGATCGGTGTCGGTGACGAGATGGCTCGCCCGACCTACGGAGTGATGTGATGTCACCCTCACAATGTAGGAGTGAAGGGGTCGAGGGTGGAGAACACTAAGTTGCCCCCGTGGGTCGTGTCACCGCTGCCAAAGAACATGTGGTGGTGTCGGCCGTACCGATGTCGTGGCGTCGCGTTCGATGAGCCGATCGTTTCTCATCCTCGGCGACCAGCTCTCCCGTAATGTCATCCCTCCGTGGG
>JAGWWX010000029.1 GCA_018970215.1 Acidobacteriota bacterium
AACCACTGCGGCGTACGACTCGCTCATCGGTGAACTGAACATTGCTGACGCCGAAGAGGCCTTCGAAGCTCTGGCGATATCCGACGTTCGTGACGCGAGCGTCATCTTGCGGAAGGTCTACGACGCCTCGGTGCGTGAATTTGCGGCGGGGACTCGAACGAGTACCGATGGCTACGTTTCTCTCGAAGTCAGTCCACGCCTTGCTCACGACACCCAGGGCACGGTAGCGGCAGCGGTACGCCTTGCTCACGAGCTGCATTCATCACCAAACGTCATGATCAAGATTCCCGCAACACCGGCCGGCCTACCCGCTATCACGGAAGTCTTATCACGCGGAATCAACGTGAATGTCACTCTAATTTTCTCCCTGACGCGCTATCGCGAAGTTCTCGAGGCTTACGTCGCCGGGATCTCCCGCGCGGTGGAGAGTGGTCACGATGTGAGCGCTATAGCCAGTGTCGCGTCGTTCTTCATTTCGAGGGTCGATTCGGCGGTTGATCCGCTCTTAGCACCCGACTCACCACTACGTGGTCTCGTGGCTAATTCGCAAGCGGCCACGGCGTACGAAATTTTTCTTGAGCACTCGCAATCAGAACAGATGAGGGCTTTGCGTTCCCAGGGCGCTCAGCTGCAACGACCACTGTGGGCATCGACGTCGACAAAGAACCCTGCGTACGATGACTTGCTGTACGTGGACTCGCTGATTGCCCCGGACACGGTCAACACCATGCCGGATCCAACACTGGAGATATATGCGGCGCGTGGTGATGCCAGTAAGTCGCAGCTGGCGAGCGATTCGCGACGTGCCGGCCTCCGCCAAGCCCTTGAGTCATTGGCTGATGCGGGAGTCAATCTAAATGACGTCACTCAAAGGCTGGAGGACGAGGGCGTCGCGGCATTCATGGCCTCTTACGACGAGGTTCTGGCAACCGTACGCAGCAAGTTGCTGTAGAAGTATGGAGCCACGGGAGATCGCGCAACGAATCCTCGACGGCGACACGTCGGTGATTCCCGGTCCGAGTGCTCGCTATCGCTGCGGCTGGTTGCAACACCCTGACGCTCTCCCCGCGACAGTTTCGAACCTAGAAAGCGTGCTAGACCCCCGGCACCAACGGACACTTCTCTTGGGTATGGGTGGCAGTGCATCTGGTGCCGGGATGTTGCTGGAGGCCAATGGCGTGACGACGGTCGAAATTCTCGACACGTCCCATCCTGACGTCATCCAAGGAACCGATTTTGACGACGTGAATGTCATCGCTTCGTCGAAAAGTGGTGGAACGGTGGAAACTGTCTGTGCACTCGCCTATGCGCTCGATCATGGTCTTGAACCGAGAGATCTCACCATCGTTACTGACCAGGGGACGTCGTTGCACGAACTTGGCCAATCGCTGAACGCGACGGTCGTCGTGGGCGATCGCGATACGGGCGGTCGCTTCTCCGCGCTCTCTGTTTTCGGCCTCACCCCCGCGGTTATTGCGGGAGTCGGCCTCAGGAACCTCGAAGTGTGGCCGGCGTCGTCCGACGTCTGGTGTGACGCATTCGAAAGGGGCTTTCAGAGCGTACGAAGCAGTCACGGGACTCCCACCGCACCCTTGCGCGACGATCCTCTGACAAGTTGGGCAGCGCTGTGGGAAGAGCAGCTCATCGCCGAATCCACGGGTAAGGACGGCAGAGGTGTGATTCCAGTTGCGGGGAGACGAAATAGCGGCGAGACCATTGAGGAGACCCACGCCCGCGTAGTGGGAATGTGCGTTGCTCTCGGAGTTGATCCATTCGACCAACCCGATGTCGAGCAGTCCAAGCAGATTACCTTCGAAATTTTGGGAGACGGGAATCGCGGAGTGCTGCATGAGACTGAGTCAGCCGACCAGTGCATCACGTTGACGAACACCGACCCACACACCATCGCTATTGAGGTGTTCGGGAAACCCGTTCCAGAGTTGACCGGGGCACTGGCTGCCGCTCGCGATCGGATGACTGCCAACGGTAGGGTTGCGTTGGCCGGATATGGCCCTCGATACCTTCATTCGACGGGTCAAATGTTCAAGGGTGGGCCTTCGAGTGTGTCTCTGCTTCAGATTGCGGTTACACCACAGTCCGCACCGTGCCGTATTTCGGGACGTTCATACTCCTTCCACGATTTGATGGACGCTCAATGGCGAGGTGATCGGAGGGCAATGATGCGATTAGGTCGCACGGTACGGAGCATCGAGTGTGACAGCACGGAGAGCGCGGTTGCCCTTCTGTCACAACTTGGGTAGCCTGCGACCCATGACGACCAAGCTCCGAAGAAGTCGCGCGGTCAGGGGTCAAGAGTTTCTCGAGTCGACGAGTAGCGAGCTCGCACCCGCGGCGTTTGCTCGCTCGAGAGAGCTCTTTGGCTCTCGAATCACCTATAGCCCGAAAGTCTTTTTGCCAATTACGAAGTTATGTCGCGATCGCTGCGGATACTGCACCTTTGCCCAGCCGCCCGCTCACCTGCCGTCGCCGTACATGGAGATTGACGAGGTCTTGGCAATCGTCGAGAGTGGCCAGCAATCGGGCTGCACGGAGGCTCTCCTCACTCTCGGTGAACGCCCCGAACTTCGCTACGACGAGGCTGCCCGATGGCTAGCAGCTCGCGGATTTCGTTCGACGGTTGACTACGTCGCTGAGGTGGCACGAACAATCATTCATGTCACCGGAGTCTTGCCACACGCCAACTGTGGTGCTCTGTATCCCTACGAACTTGAGCAACTGCGCACGGTGTCGGCGAGTCAGGGCATGATGCTGGAATCGCTGACCAACCTTGATGCGCACCGATTGGCACCGGACAAAGCGCCGGCTCGCCGTCTAGCGACGCTGGCCGCCGCTGGTGAGTTACAGATTCCCTTCACCACGGGACTGCTCGTTGGAATCGGTGAGTCGCGCCGTGACCGGCTGGAGGCATTGACGGCGATTGCGGAGTCTCACGAAGCACACGGCCACGTACAGGAAGTCATTATTCAGAACTTCTTGCCGAAAGAGCGCACAGCGATGGCATCATGGCCTGCGGCTGACGAGGAGGAGTTTCACTGGACGATCGCCGTGGCGCGCCTCGTGCTACCCGAGGGAGTTCACCTCCAGGCTCCCCCGAATCTGAGTGACAATCCCACTCGACTCATCGCTTTCGGTATTGACGACTTTGGGGGAATCTCCCCAGTGACCCAAGATTTCGTCAATCCTGAGCGCGCCTGGCCCGTTATCGAGACACTTTCACGAGAGGTTGCCCGTTACGAGCTCGACCTGGCGCCCCGTCTGACGGTCTACCCCGAATGGCAGAACCCTCATTTCCAAGATCCCGACGTACTTCCTGCGGTTCTCCGTCTGGCCAACGCCGATGGTTTAGGCCGGGAAGATAACTGGCATTCCGGTAGCGATGCAGCGCCCCCGACATACCAAACGGGAACGGGCCGATCGGAAATTCACGGGATTTTGAAGAGGTCATTGGATGGGGAACGCCTCGACGAGAGAGATGCACGCACGCTCTTCACCGCACGTGGCCATGACGTCTCGGCCGTAGCCGAGGCGGCGGACGAACTACGTCGCCGAGTCGTAGGAGACGACGTCACCTTCGTGATAAATCGCAACATCAACTACACCAATGTGTGTACGTTCAAGTGCAAGTTCTGTGCCTTCTCCAAGGGACCACTATCGCTGAACCTCCGAGGTGATCCGTATCTTTTAGATCTCAACGAGATTTCAGAGCGAGTACGGGAGGCGGAAGAGCGGGGTGCAACCGAAGTGTGCCTCCAAGGTGGCATTCATCCGAACTTCGATGGTGATTATTACATTGATGTTGTCGCGGCCGTCCGCGCCGGTTCACCAAAGATTCACATCCACGCCTTTAGCGCGCTCGAGGTGTTTGAGGGCGCTCGGCGTTCGGGCGTGTCATTGACGACATATCTAGAACGCCTTCGCGATGCCGGACTCAAGACTCTCCCAGGAACAGCGGCAGAGATTCTGGACGACGATGTGCGTGCCACTTTGTGCCCCGACAAGATCAACACTCAACAGTGGCTCGATGTTCACGAAGCGGCCCATTCCGTCGGGCTTCGAAGCAACATCACCATTATGTTCGGGGCTATTGAAAGACCCGAATCGTGGGTGCGGCACATGAATGTAACGCGCGAGCTACAAGAGAGAACAGGTGGATTTACGGAGTTCGTCCCACTCCCCTTCGTCCATATGGCCACCCCGATATATCTCCGTGGCCGCTCACGTAAGGGCCCGACATTTAGAGAGACTCTGCTCATGCATGCGGTCGGTCGCATGTTCTACCACGCACTGATTGACAACATTCAAGTGAGTTGGGTGAAGATGGGAGTGGAAGGCTCGCGCCGCATCCTTCGGGCCGGCGCGAACGATGTTGGCGGAACATTGATGGACGAGAACATCTCTCGTGCTGCGGGCGCGGAGCACGGTCAGGAAATGGACGTCGAAACATTGCGTGATCTCGTCGCTCCACTGCATCGACCTTTAGTGCAAAGAAATACGTTGTACGGTCGCATCGATGCATGACCAGGAAGTCAGCGCACTGCTGGCGGCGATCGTTTCGGAGAAGCCCCAAGGTCGTCAGCGACACTTGCTCCTGGAACGCTTATTGCAGCACGTTGTTGCGTTGGCGGAACAAGATCCTGACACGCTAGACCTCAAGATTGCCGAAACGGCCCTCAGTGAGTTGGTTGAGGCGTTTGAGGTGTTTTCTCCCTACCGGGACACCATGAAGGTAACGATATTTGGTTCGGCGAGAACCGCCCCGACCGATCCCCTTTATGAGTTGGCACGCGAATTCGGTCGAGCGATCGCCAGTCGTGGTTGGATGGTCGTTACGGGAGCCGGCCCAGGCATCATGGCGGCCGGGATGGAGGGGGCTGGTCGAGAGAACAGTTTCGGCGTCAACATTCGTCTCCCGCACGAGCAGGGTGCCAACGAATTCATTGCCTCGGACGGCAAACTCGTCGAAATGCGCTATTTCTTTACCCGTAAGGTCGCACTGACGAAGGAAAGCAAGGCGTTTGTCGCTTTTCCCGGTGGGTTTGGAACACTCGATGAGATTTTCGAGCTCCTCACTCTCTTGCAAAACGGCAAGGCCACACCAGCTCCGGTTGTCTTGATGGATACGCAGGGTGGAACATTCTGGAATTCGTTACTGGAGTTCATCGAGGCCGAGGTTTCCGCACGGGGTTACGTCAGCACATTCGACCGGCGACTGTTCTCAATGGCCCATGACCCCGAAGAGGCAGTGAAGAGTATTGAGAAGTTCTACAGCAACTATCACTCGTTTCGTATGGTTGGCGATCAAGCAGTCGTGAGGATGAAACGACAACCGACCCCTGATCAACTCTCAACGGCTGTGGCGGAATTCGGCCAACTGTCACTCGATGGAGAGATACGAATCATCCCCCCAACCGATGCGGAGAGGGCGAGCGGCGATGCTCTCGACCTGGCACGGGTCGGTCTGCGCTTTGACCGTCGAAGCTACGGTGAGCTGCGTGGCCTTATCGACCTCATCAATACCTGGTAGTTAGCTACGAATCGCGGCGCGTAGAGAGTGTTCCGCCTTCATCAGGGAACGCCGAGCACTGGCCAATAGCTTCTCTCGTGCCTTGGCCGACTCATCTCCATTGGCTTGCGCGCGCAGCTCAGCGAGAGCGAGATCGGCCACGTCTTCTGCCACTCTCGCTACGACGTCAGCGAGTTCCTCGATCTTGTCTGCGTCACCCATTAATCGAATTGAACAACGTCAAGCTCGCCCGCGGCGTAGGCGGCCCGGAGGACCTTCTTGTCGAACTTCCCAGTCGATGTCTTGGGGACCGAGTCAATGAATGTCCAGCGTTCGGGAATCCACCATTTCGCGACCCGGCTTGCGAGAAATTCACGAAGCTCTTCGGCGGTGACTCCCGATTCTGGGTTACGTACCACGCAGCACAACGGTCGCTCGTCCCACCGAGCGTCAGGAACGGCCACCACGGCTGCCTCAAAGACGCCATCGTGAGCAATCACTTCATTCTCTAATTCAACCGAGCTGATCCACTCTCCTCCGGACTTAATGACGTCTTTGGATCGGTCGGAGATGACCATAAATCCTTCTCCGTCCAACGTTCCTACGTCGCCCGTGCGGAGCCAGCCGTCGTGGAACTTGTCGGGCGCCTCCACCCCGTAGTAGGAGCCGGTGATCCAGGGGCCGGCAATTTCAAATTCGCCGACGGATTTTCCATCACGAGGCAAGACGTTGCCGGCGTCATCGACGATGCGCAACTGCACACCGGCCACGACACGACCCGCCTTAACGCGGTAGTCCACCTCATGCGTCGGATCAGAGCCATACGGTGGAATCGAAACAGCCGCCAAAGGACTTGTTTCAGTCATGCCCCATCCCTGAACAACTTCAACTCCGAATTTCGCCTTGAATGCTTCAATCATTGATCGAGGAACTGCCGCACCGCCACACAAAATGCCGCGAAGACTTGACAGGTCGGCTGACGGATCGGCGGCCGCGGCTCGCAGTACATCGTTCCATACAGTGGGAACTCCGAGAGCGATTGTCGGCCTGAGGGTCTTGCTCATGTTCAAAATCGGTTCGCCCTGCAAGAACATCTGCGGCATGATGATCTCGCAACCCGAAAAGAAAGCGGTGTACGCCACACCCCACGCGTTGACGTGAAACATCGGAACGATGAGAAGAGTTCGATCCCTTTCGGACAGTCCGATGGAGTTCGACGACATGGAAGCGAGGGAATGTAGCCAGGTTGAGCGGTGCGAGTAGACGACTCCCTTGGGATCGCCCGTCGTCCCCGACGTGTAACACATGGCGGCTGCCTTGCGTTCGTCAAAAGTTGGCCACACTATGCCGGGCTTCTCTGCAGCGAGTAGCTCTTCGTAATCCAATACGTCACCGAGAAGGCTTCTATCACCCGCACCGGACACGATGATGTGCTGAACATTAGGAAGTTGATCACGCACCTTCGCGAGTAGCGGAATCAAAGATCCGTCGCAAATAATGACTTTGTCGTCGGCGTGGTTGATTATGAAAGCGAGTTGTTCAGGGAAGAGTCGAATATTCAGCGTGTGGAGGACAGCTCCCATCGACGGCACCGCGAGATACGCTTCCATGTGTTCCTGGTTGTTCCACATGAAAGTTCCAACCCGGTCTCCGTCACCGACACCTAACTTGGTCAGAGCCTTTGCAAGTTTCTCGGCGCGCTGAGAGATTTCGAAGAAAGTCCCCTCCTGAACGCGATCGGCGTGTACTGTGAAGACTTTCTTGTCTCCATAGAGCCACTCTCCGTGGCGCACCATATTGCTAATAAGTAATGGTGCATCTTGCATAGTGCTGAGCATTGTTCCCCCTGGTCTCTCAGATGCTATAAAACTACCGAATCTGTGGCAGCCAACTGCTCGAATATGGCTCTACCGGGTGTGGCAGTCGGACGGAGTCTGGTGACAGATAAGCGTGTACCGCTGAGGCCACGCTTCTTCCTTCGGCAATGGCCCACACGATAAGGCTCTGGCCACGGACCGCATCGCCCGCGGCGAACACCGGAGCGAGAACATCGCTCGCGGGCAGACAGTTCCACCCCGCATCGACAGCGATTGTGGCTCGGCTGGTCGTGGGAACCGTAGTCAACGATGTGACCTCAGGGCCAACGAAGCCCGCAGCAATGAGTACGAGATCAGCCTCGATGACAACGTCACCCGTCACGGTGGTTTCCCCGTGCTCCGTGTAGTCGAGTTGGTCGGCAATGAGCGCGACGACCCGTCCATCCTCGTCCACTCGAAACTCTCGTGTCCGTAGTGCGTATCGTCGCTCCCCACCCTCCTCGTGCGCGCTCGTCACCTTGTAGAGCAGGGGCATCGTCGGCCACGGCGCTGAGGCCGGTCGAGTGGCGGGTGGTTGTGGCAGAAGCTCCAGTTGGACCACGCTTGCCGCACCTTGTCGGTGCGCAGTGCCGAGGCAGTCAGCGCCCGTGTCGCCTCCACCAAGTATCGCCACCCTCTTGCCGGCCGCTGAAATCTGAGTGGGAGCACCACCAACAGCTTCTCGGTTGGCTGGAGTGAGATAGTCCATTGCGAAATGAACGCCGTGTGCGTTACGCCCGGGAACGTCTAAGTCACGCGGACGCGTTGATCCGACGGCGAGAACCACTGCATCGAACTCTTGACGCAAACTCTCAAGTGTCACTTCACCCTGATTGCCTACGTTCACGCCCGTTTCAAAACGGACGCCCTCGGCCACGAGTTGCGACACTCGTCGCTCGAGAACTGACTTTTCCATTTTGAATTCAGGAATGCCAAACCGCAGAAGTCCACCGACAGCCTCGTTCCGTTCGAACACGGTGACCTCATGCCCCGCTCGCCGTAACTGCTGTGCCGCTGCCAAGCCAGCGGGACCCGATCCGACAATCGCCACACTTTTGCCAGAAGCATGAACTGGTTGAACCGGGCGGATGAGGTTCATTGACCACGCGTGTTCCGCGATTTCGTATTCGGTGCGTTCAATGGCGACCGGTTCGTCAGCGATGGCCACCACACACGCCGATTCGCACGGCGCCGGACAGAGGCGACCGGTGAACTCCGGAAAGTTATTTGTAGCGTGGAGTCGCTCAATCGCCGAGGCGAACCGTCCCCGGTACACGAGGTCGTTCCATTCAGGGATCAGATTTCCGAGCGGACATCCCTGATGACAAAAAGGAATTCCACAGTCCATACAACGCCCGGCCTGCTCTCGTACCTCTTCGTCGCTTTGAGGCTCGTACACCTCTTTCCAATCGCGAAGGCGCACGGCAACGGGACGTCGAGTGGCATTGTGACGTGACGTCGTCAGAAAGCCGTCAGGCTTGCCCATTCGCAACCTCCAGCGCTCTTTGGTACTCCACACTTCGGACGCGGATGAAGTCCATCCGTGCTCGGGTCCACTGGGAAAGTATTGAACTGCCGAGATCTGATCCCGTCTCCGCGACGAATCGCTCGATGAGTGAACGTACAGTTTCTTCATCAGTGGAGTCCAAGACCTCCAGCTCAAACTCTCCCGTGGCGAGATTGGATGCGAGAGCATGATCGGGATCGTAAAAGTACGCCGTCCCGCCCGACATTCCCGCCGCGACGTTGCGCCCGGTCTCGCCGAGAAGGACGATGTATCCACCCGTCATGTATTCGCCCACATGGTCGCCGGCGCCTTCTGCCACAATGGCCGCCCCGGAGTTCCTCACTCCGAGGCGTTCGCCGACGACGCCACGGAGAAAGATCTCACCACTGGTCGCTCCGTAACCAATCACGTTCCCAGCGATCACATTCTTCTCACTAGGGAATGTCGATCCCTTGTCCGGTGCGATGACGATGCGTCCTCCCGACAGTCCCTTTCCGACGTAATCGTTCGCATCGCCACTTAAGCGAATCGTGACTCCACGGGGGATGAATGCTCCCAGACTCTGACCGGCCGAACCATAGAAACTGAGGGTGACGAGATCGTCGTGAGTGAGTTCCACTCCACGGCGAGTGATCTCTGAACCTGTCAATGTGCCCACCGTCCGGTCGATATTGCGAATGGGCCCTTCGTACAGGAACTTTTTGCCCGCCACCGCAGACTCCGCAGCCGCCGCAAGAAAGCTCCAGTCGAGCGCTTCTCGTAAGACATCGTCCTGAGGGCGAGAGTTCTGCAGTTGTCCCGGAATCGGCTCTCCGATAATGGAGGAAAAATCGATGCCAAAGTGTTGACCATCCGACGTATCAACCGAGATGAGGTCCGAACGCCCAATGATTTCATTGAGTGAGCGGGCGCCCATTTCCGCGAGGTACTCACGAATCTCTGTCGCAATGAACTCAAAGAAGTTCTCGACAAACTCTGGCTGCCCGGTATAGCGACGACGCAGTTCGGGATTCTGAGTTGCAATGCCTACGGGGCATGTATCGAGGTGACAGACGCGCATCATGACACAGCCACTGACCACTAGCGGTGCAGTCGCGAAACCGTATTCTTCGGCACCGAGAAGGGCGGCAATGATCACGTCCCGACCGGTTTTCAACTGACCGTCTACTTGAACTACCACACGATCTCGTAGTCCATTTGCGGCGAGTACTTGCTGTGCTTCGGCGAGGCCAATCTCCCAAGGGGTGCCCGCGTGTTTCAGTGACGTCAGAGGTGCTGCGCCCGTTCCGCCGTCGTGCCCACTGATCAAAATGACGTCGGCCTTAGCCTTGGCCACACCAGCAGCGACAGTTCCCACTCCCGCCTCGCTCACCAGTTTCACGTGTACGCGGGCCGTGTGATTCGCGTTCTTCAGGTCGTAGATAAGTTGGGCCAAATCCTCAATGGAGTAGATGTCGTGGTGAGGTGGTGGTGAGATGAGGCCAACACCTGGTGTGCTGTGACGCGTCTTCGCAATCCAGGGATATACCTTCGTTCCTGGAAGTTGCCCGCCCTCGCCCGGCTTCGCCCCCTGTGCCATTTTTATCTGTAGGTCATCAGCATTAACGAGATAGCGACTCGTCACGCCGAAACGACCCGACGCCACCTGTTTTATTGCCGAACGACGATTCTCGCGAGGATCAACGTAACGATCACGTTCCTGGTCTTCGCCACCTTCGCCCGTATTCGACCTGCCGCCGATTCTGTTCATCGCGATTGCGAGAGTCTCGTGGGCTTCGGCGCTGATGGAACCGTACGACATTGCACCTGTCGAGAATCGTCTAATAATCGATTCAATCGTCTCAACTTCTTCGATAGGGATAGGTGCACGGAGCGGCGTCACGTCAAGGAAGCTACGAAGGGTGGTGCGTTGCCTCTCCTGGTGATCTACCAAACTCGTGTACTCGCGGAATATGTCGTAACGCTTACTTCGTGTGGCGTGCTGCAGTGCATAAACAGTTTGAGGGTTGAAAAGATGCGGTACGCCGTCTCGGCGCCACTGATACTCCCCCCGAGATTCCAGATCTGGGGCGACATCAGCGCCGAAGGCCAAGGAGTGTCGCTCCAGAACATCGCGGGCGATGCGCTCGAAGCCCCGTCCACCGACCTTGGAGGCCACACCCGGGAAGCATCGATCCATGACTTCACGATCTAGCCCGACACCCTCGAAAAGCTGCGAGCCGATATAACTTGCAACCGTCGAAACACCCATCTTCGACATGACCTTCAAGACACCCTTGGTGAGTGCCTTCAAGTATCGATAGCGTGCCTGCCCCGGGGCTTCGTCGGGGAATCGACCGAGTCGAGCGAGCTCCTCAATTGTGTCGAGTGCCATATATGGGCATATCGCCGAGGCGCCAAAGCTCAGCAAAAGTGCCACGTGGTGCACTTCTCGGACGTCTCCTGATTCGACAATGATGGCCGTATCGGCGCGTAGATGCTCCTTCACCAAACGGTTATGCACCGCCGCCACCTGCAGCAAGCTAGGTATGGGTGCTAACTCCGTTGAACTGTTGCGGTCAGAAAGAATGACAAGATTCACACCACCGCGCACGCGCTGAACGACCTCATCTTCAAGAACCTGGAGCCCGTCGAGTAGGGCACGTCGTGGATCAGCGCCATCCCGGATTTGGAATAGTCCGTCAACGGCGGCAGTCTTGAAGGGTAGCTCTTTGACTTCATCGATGTACCGAATCTTCGCGAGGTCCTCGAGATTGATGAGTGGACTACCTAGAACAATCTGACGAGCATGCTCTGCGCTCTCCGACAACAGATTCCTGTGCGGCCCGATGCCTACTCGAATGGACGTCACCAGTTCTTCACGTATTGCATCGAGTGGCGGGTTGGTTACTTGGGCAAACTGTTGCGTAAAGAAGTCGAACAGTGGTCGTGTGCGTGTCGACAACATGGCGAGAGGGCTATCTGAGCCCATCGAACCGATTGGCTCCTCGCCGTTGGCTGCCATGGGTGAGAGGATGAGACGGATCTCCTCTTCCGTGATGCCAAAGAGATGTTGATGCCGCACGATGGATTCGTGTTCAGGTACGAGCATCGTGGTGGCGGGTAGGTCATCAAGATCTCTTTGCTCCGAACGGATCCATTCTCCGTAGGGAGCCTGATGGCTCAATTCATCCTTGAGCGAATCGTCATCAACGATTTCCCCACGTTCGAGATCGACGAGAAACATTCTGCCGGGACGGAGTCTGCCTTTGTAGGCAATCTCACTCGGATCTATATCTAAGACACCCACTTCGGACGAAAAAATAACCCGACGGTCTTTGGTCACCCAATATCGGGCAGGTCGCAATCCATTGCGATCGAGTACGGCACCGACGCGCTGTCCGTCACAGAATGAAACGGACGCCGGACCATCCCATGCCTCCATCAATGAGGCGTGAAATCGATAGAAGTCTCGCTTCGCGGGCTCCATGTCCACGGCACGTTCCCACGCTTCAGGGATCATCATCAAAATCGAATGCGGGAGCGACCGACCGTGCATATACAAAAGCTCGGCTACCTCATCAAAGCTGGCCGAGTCACTCATGTGGGGCGTAATCACCGGTACGAAGTCTTCTACCTGTGACCACTTGCGTGACTCAAACTTTGACTCACGAGCGCTAAGCCAGGAGCGGTTACTTCGAATCGTATTGATTTCGCCGTTGTGAGCAATGTACCGAAAAGGCTGTGCGAGATTCCACTGAGGGAACGTGTTCGTTGAAAAACGAGAGTGGACGAGAGCTACGGCGCTGGCGATGCGTCCGTCACGTAGGTCGGCAAAGTATCGACGTAACTGACTACTTGTCAGCATGCCTTTGTAGATAACGGTTTTCGAAGAGAACGAAGATGCGTATGCGCCACTGGCCGTGGTCGCCGCCCGTCGTGCCAGATACAGCTGGAACTCGAGGTCGGTATCGGCAAGTTCTTCGATGGGAACGACGATGCACATCTGATGCAAGGGCTCGGTGGCGCTACTTGCCGCTCCAAGAATCGAAGAATCAACAGGTACGTCTCTCCACGCCAAAATACGGAGTCCAAAGCGAGAGCACTGCCTCGCAATCTCATCGCGCTGACTCTCCGCCTGTTCGACGTCGAGCATCCACTGCCCCACCCCATAGCGGCCCGCTGGCGGCAAATCAACACCTTCACCGGCGAACACCTCGCGTAGGAAGGCGTCTGGCACCTGCATCAGAATGCCGGCGCCGTCACCGGAATCCGGATCGGAACCTGTAGCGCCTCGGTGCTCCAACTTTTCCAGGATGACGAGAGCCTCATCGACAGTTTGATGGTCGGGGGCGTTATTCAGTTTGGCAACCATGCCCACGCCACAGGCATCGTGTTCATTCTGTGGGTCATAAATGGGCTTCATGGCATCGTTCCTCTACGCGGGGACGACGCTGGCCCTACGTGTTCACCTTATCGCAGTCTGGCGTGGTGTAGACAACGCCTACATTGGCACTGTGAGTAGATCTGGTGTCGCAGTGATAGGTGGAGGCATTGTGGGACTCACTTCCGCGAAAGCCGCAATAGACGCAGGTCTAGAAGTCACACTCTTTGATCCGCGGCCTGGGCTCGGCGCCAGCTTTGCCGCCGCCGGAATGATCTCCCCGGGGTCGGAATTCCTCGGTGGTTTTGCGCATGAGTACGAACTCTCCGCGCAGTCAGCAGCGCTGTGGCCGGAGTTTGCACTATCCCTGGGCGTTCCACTTCATCGTGCGTCTACAGAGGTGGTGGGATGGACGAGCGGTGACCGTGCCGATGTGGAGCGCTACTGCGCCACAGCTAAGACGTTCAACGTCACGACCGAACGAGTACCACGGAGTGGCTCGAGCTTCGATTTATCCCCTCGAGTTAGTGATATTTGGCGATTCCATGACGAGATGTTTGTCGATGTTTCGGTACTCCTCGAACGACTCATTGAATTTGTCAGTTCTCGGGGCGTAATTGTTAGTGAGCGGGTGGTTGACGTGACGGATTCTGAGCATTCAGTGGCGGTCACCACGTCGACCGGGGTGCGCCACTTCGACCGTTGCTTGATTGCCACAGGGTCGGAAAAGGTACCGCACGGTGCCTCGATTGCTCCGATCGTACGTTCGGTTCGGGGCGTCACACTTCGGGCTCTCGGCAATGCGAGGACCCCCGGCATGATTCGAGCCTTCGTCGATGGACGTCAGATCTACGCGGTCCGACATCCCGACGGAATGGTGGTAGTCGGTGCGATTTCGGACGAGACAAACTCCCCTCGAGTTCTTATTCGCGACATGAAAGAACTGACTGAGACCGTGACGGCGGTGATACCTGGTCTTGGTGATGCCGAGTTCCGTGAAGCACGTTCAGGGCTTCGCCCGACTACCTCCGATGCGCGCTCCTTCTTTCATACAAACAGCAAGCGTCTGGCTGTCACTTCGGGTTACTTTCGTCACGGAATTCTCCTGGCGCCTATTGCGCTTCGCCGAGCGGAAGCTTTTTGGCGTGATTGAGATTTGGATCAACGGTGAATTGGTCACTACTGCATCGGACGTGATCTCAGAGATTCTTTTGGAAAGAGACATTGGTTCAAGGGGCATTGCGATTGCGGTGAACAGCAACATTGTTCCAAGGTCGGAGTGGTCG
>JAGWWX010000030.1 GCA_018970215.1 Acidobacteriota bacterium
ACTCTTATAACCAATTCCCGACGACCACGCATCACCGAGAGCAACAACATGGTCGATGTCGAGTCCGTTGGCGTAGTCTCCGCCGCGGATATATGTGATGGTCTTGCCGGTATACACGTCAATCACGGTGGCTCGAGTGACTGTACATCCATCACTTCGGGTGGCATGCCCAAAACTGGCGCGCCACAGTGCATCGTCACGCTGGTCGCACCCATTCCCGTCAACGTCGGACCACGCTGAGCCGAACATATCTCGTGAGTATCCCGTCATGGGGGCACGCCCCTTAACGACAAGCTGACCTAGTGCCTGGCGTGCCAACGGACCAACTGGCGCTCCGGCGCCATAGTCATTGACGAGGCCCGCAGCACCAAGAGGTTCCGCTGCCACCACGCAGAGCAGGATGACAAGCAACGCAGCTCGAAATCGAAACATACTGGAAGAGTAGACGGTAAACATGACACGATGGAGGTGTGAGCTCCACCCTCCGCCACTGGACCGAGGTCTACGCCAATCCCGACCACCAAGGAAGCTGGCATCGCCCGACGTTGAATGAGTCGATTACCGCTATTCGTCGAGTAGCTCCCCGACTACCGTGTGACTTTCTCGACATCGGAGCAGGGCGTCAACGCCTCGGCCTGAGTGACGTATTTGACGAGCCGGGAACTGCCACGGCCTACGCCGTTGATCTCACACTTCAAATCCTCGGCGAGCCGCGACCTGACGTTTCCTACATCGCTGGCGATGTCTTAAAACTCGAACTGCCGAAAGTCGACGTGTGGCACGACCGTGCCGTGCTCCACTTCTTTACCGATGTCGGCGAGCGGGCAACCTACCGTGACCAGGTTGCCCGAACTGTCCGACCCGGCGGAGGAGTTGTGATTGCTTGCTTTGACATTTCCGGACCAGAACAGTGCTCTGGTTTACCCGTCGTTCGACGACGCCCCGAGGATCTTGCCGAGGAGTTTCAAGAACTCTGCGAAGTAGTCGAACTCAACCGCTCAGTACACGTGACACCCGCGGGAGTCGAACAGCAGTTTTCGTGGTTTCTCGGTCGGAAAATCTAACGTCGAAACAGCGAAGAGAAGAATCCACCCGATTTCTTCGTTGAGGCGCAGTGGCAGCGATCTGATTCCGGTACGCCGGCTAACGCCTCTTCGATGTGCTGGCCGCAGCCGGACCAGGTTGGTTTACCGCAACTCGCACACGTGACTCGTTGGCACATATTCTTCTACCTTTCTCGCTTACTTCAATGAAATTGCGTGAATATCAATGATTCCCTGGTGACCTCGCAGCGCATCCAATGTGGCTGCGGGCGTCGGCGTTCCGGTAGACAGCACCATCATGGCGGTACCCGTCGCCGGGCTTGGGCCAACCGCCATAGAGGTAATAGAGATGTTTGACTCCCCGAGAGCCGACCCGACGACGCCGATCATTCCCGGACGATCGTCATTCCTCACGACGAGCATCGATTGAGCAGGCGGAATTTCGACTGAGTGACCATCGACAGTCACGATGCGCGGTTCGATACGCGTGCCGACGGTAGCCAAAGTTCCTGAGACTTCGTGCTCCCCCGAACGAACGGTAATGAGGTTCACAAATTCCTGTGATGTCAGCTCCGCGGACTCACCGAAGGTGACGCCATGATCAGCGGCGAGCTGGGGTGCATTGACAAAAGAGGCAGAGTCATGACCCGTTGCCACGAAAAGTCCCTTGAGCGCACAGAGGGTGAGGATTTTGGTTCCCGCTCCCGCTAACTCGCCTTGATACACGACGTCGAGATCGGCGGGTTCGCCATCGAGCAAGCCGCCAAGGAAGCGACCGAGAAGCTCGGCGAGCGGCATAAATGGACGGACCACATCCGAGACGGCACCAGCCGAGACGTTCACCGCAAAGGGAACAAAGTCACCGGCGAGAGCCAACTGCACCTGTTCCGCGATGGTCACGCCGGCCTTATCTTGCGCCTCGGCCGTGGAGGCACCTAAGTGAGGTGCTACCACCACGCTCGGGAGTTCGAACAGTGGTGATTCAGTACACGGCTCTTTCTCAAAGACGTCGAGGGCGGCTCCTTGCACATGACCTGCCGTGATAGCGGCGGCAAGGTCCGCCTCATTCACGATGCCTCCGCGCGCCACGTTGATGATACGGACGCCACGCTTGCACTTTTTCATGGCGTCGGCGTCAATCAGATTGGTGGTCTCTTTATTTTTCGGGAGATGAACCGTGATGAAGTCGGACTGTGCCAGCAGTTCGTCCAGACTCATCAGCTCCACGCCCATCATGCGGGCGCGGTCTTCGGAGATGAAGGGGTCGTAGGCCACGAGACGCATTCCGAACGCCAAGGCTCGCTGGGCGACGAGAGCACCGATCTTTCCGAGACCGACGACACCGAGGGTCTTCCCGTAGAGCTCGACACCTTCCCATTTCGACCGTTCCCACTTACCGTTCTTGAGAGCTGTATGTGCTTGGGGAACGTTGCGGGCCTGGCTCAGCAATAACGCCATTGTCTGTTCGGCGGCGGACAAGATGTTTGACTGAGGAGCGTTCACGACCATGACGCCGAGTTCGGTGGCGCGTTGAACGTCCACGTTGTCTAAGCCGATGCCGGCACGACCAACAACAACGAGATCCTTACCCGCCTCCAAGGTGGCGGCATCAACCTGGGTGGCCGAGCGAATGATGAGAGCGTGCGCACCGGGCACTACGCCGAGGAGCTGTTCGGGCGTAAGGCCCAGTTGGACATCGACATCGTGACCGGCTGCGCGTAACGCGTTCAGGCCGGACTCCGCTATCTCTTCCGTGACGAGCACTCGTGACATTGTCTCTCTTTCGTTAGGCCCGCGCAACAAAGTCGCGAAGACGAAGTAGGCCCTCAGCCAGATCGTCATCCCCGAGGGCGTAGGAGAGACGGAAGTATCCCGGTGCTCCAAAGGCCTCGCCGGGAACAACGGCAATCTTGATGGTCTCGAGCAGGTGTTCGGCTAACTCCGCCGATGTTGAGGACACTTTGCCACCGAGAGGACGACCGAGCAAGCCCGTGACGTTCGGGAAACAGTAGAAAGCACCTTCGGGGGTCGGGCATGACACGCCGGGTATGTCATTCAGCATGGACACCATCTTTTGCCGGCGGGCATCAAACGCTGCTCTCATCATCGCAACGTCATCGAGCGAACCATTCAGCGCCGTCGCGGACGCCACTTGCGCGATGTTAGAGATGTTCGACGTTGTCTGGCTTTGGTAGTTCACCGCAGCGTCCATGACGTCTTTCGGTCCAATCATCCAACCGATTCGCCAGCCCGTCATCGCGTACGTCTTGGCGACTCCATTGACGACCACGAATCGATCGCCGATTTCGGGAGCCACAACCGGGAGAGACACGTGACGAGCATCGCCGTAGACCAAATGTTCGTAGATCTCATCACACATCACCCACACGTTGTGCTCCGCGGCCCAGCGACCTATCTCCGCGACCTGTTCGGGGCTACAGACCGCACCCGTGGGATTGGACGGCGAGACAAAAACGAGCAACTTAGTTTTTGGTGTCCGATACTTTTCTAAATCCTCCACCGTGACACGAAAACCATTCGACTCGCTCGTCGGAACGGCCACGGGCGTACCACCCGCTAGATAGACGGCTTCGGGGTACGTCGTCCAATAGGGCGCGGGAATGAGCACTTCGTCACCGGGATCAACCAACGTCATAAAGGTGGTCGCAACGGCATGCTTACCGCCATTGGTTACGAGAACTTGTGAAGGGTTGATGTGTAGCCCCGAATCCCTCAGCGTCTTTGTCGCAATTGCTTCGCGCAGTAGTGGTAGTCCTGCCGTCGGGGTGTACTTGTAGTTGGCCGGATCGTGGGCGGCGTCAATTGCGGCGGCCACGATGTGGGCGGGAGTATCAAAGTTGGGTTCCCCCGCGCCGTAGCCAATGACGGGCTCCCCCGCGGCTTTGAGCGCCTTGGCTTTCGCGTCCACCGCCAAGGTGGCCGAAGGGGCCAATCCGGCAAGGAGCTGACTGACGCGCGCGCCCATGTAGAAACCCTTCTCTTAACCCCTAAGTTTAGAGGCATGGCTGAACCCTCCGACATCCACATTCCCGCCTCACTCCTGCCACGTGACGGGCGATTTGGCGCGGGGCCGTCCAAGGTTCGACACGAGCAACTCGAAGCACTACTCGCCGATGGATCGCGCTACATGGGAACGTCGCATCGTCAGGCAACCGTCAAGAGCAAGGTGGGTGAAGTGCGCGATGGTCTGCGAGCGCTCTTTTCGCTCCCTGATGACTACGAAGTGTTGCTCGGCAACGGCGGAACGACCTGCTTCTGGGATGCCGCAACATTCCACCTTGTTCGACAAACGTCTCAGCACCTCAATTTCGGAGAGTTTTCCAGCAAGTTCACGTCGGCCGTGGCCGCCGCACCGCACCTGGGTGAGCCCCAGGTCATCACGAGCGAACCGGGCACCCACCCCCGTCCGGTCAGCGACCCCGATATCGATCTCTACGCACTCACGCATAACGAGACATCCACCGGTGTCGCGATGTCGATTCGTCGTCCCGACGGTGCATCGGGCATCGTGGCCGTTGACGCCACGTCGGCCGCTGGTGGACTACGCGTCGACCCTTCTCAGTTCGACTGTTACTACTTCGCACCACAAAAGTCGTTCGCATCCGACGGCGGTCTCTGGATTGCGCTCTGCTCCCCGGCGGCTGTTGCGCGTATCGAAGAACTCGCCAAGTCCGACCGTTGGACGCCCGCGTTTCTCGACTTAGGAATTGCGCTGGAAAACTCTCGACAAAATCAGACGTACAACACACCAGCGCTCGCCACAATTCATTTGTTGGCCAGTCAGATCGCGTGGTTCAATGACAACGGGGGCATGGACTTCTCCGCCGGTCGCTGTGATCGCTCCGCCGAGATTCTCTATACGTGGGCCGATGAGAGTGACTTTGCAACACCGTTTGTCCGTGAACCCAGCGAACGCTCACACGTGGTAGGAACTATCGATTTTGATGACGCCGTTGACGCCGCAACGGTCGCGAAGGTTCTGCGGGCCCATGGTGTAGTGGACACGGAGCCCTATCGAAAGCTCGGGAGGAACCAGCTTCGCATCGCCATGTTCCCAGGAATCGACCCTGACGACGTGGCGTCGCTCTGCGCATCCATTAACTATGTCGTCGGTGCGCTCGCGAACTAACGATTGCGCTCTTCAGCAAACGCCCATCCATCAATTTCACCGAGGTCGGCGAGATTGTGGCCACGCGACTCCACCGCCGCGGCGATCTGGGCTCGATGCTCTATCGAATGCAGAACCGCTTGGGTCAAAAGAATTGATCGAGCCACGTCAAACTCTTCTTCGTCAGTTACCACGTGAAGTAACGCGTCGTCATAACGTCCTTCATCCACAATCGTGGCGGTGCGTTGGCGAAGATAACTGCCGACGGTCATGAGCTCATCACGCGACGTTGGAATTTCTGGACGCTCGTGCATCGTCCCGGTGAGGCAGAACTCGTACCACGTCGCACCACTCGCGATATGCCAGGCCATCTTGGCAACCGTCCATTCCGGATTGCCGTATGAGGCACCGTAGAGCGATTCGGGTAGCTCGTAGAGTCGTTCGAAGAATTTCCCCTCCGACCACGCGAGATACTGCAACGTTGTTTCCATAGTGACGGGCATCTCTGTAGTTTTCACCACATTGTGGTGTGGATCGTTCATACCGTGAATCTCGACCAGCAGCCCCTACGCTGACACGTTGTGCCATTGCGCTTACCGTCACCTTCGCGAGTCGTGCCACGAACGCGATGGAGCGCCAATGACTATTGGCGAGGGTCACCTCTTTCCCTGCTAGTTCTCGGCGTCGGCCTCGCGATTTTCGGCTGTGGCGAAGGGCTGCTCGTCCAGTCGCACCTCGGGGCAACGCCCTGGACGGTCTTCGCTCTAGGTCTGGCGCATCAAACTGGATGGTCCATCGGCCTCGCGACGGCCGTCACGAGCGCAACAGTGATGATTGGGTGGTTCCCGCTTCGCCAGCGAGTCGGTCTTGGATCGCTCGCAAACGCTGCGGTTTTCCCGATCGTTCTCAACCTGACCGTTACGCACATCGCCGTGCCGACGACACTGATTGGTCGGATCGGACTGATGTTCGCGGGTCTGCTCGTCTTTGCGTTCGGGGCTTCGCTCTACCTCACGTGCCACATGGGACCAGGCCCACGTGACGGTCTCATGACGGGATTGCAAGTGCGTTTTGGCTGGCCCGTGGCGTGGATTCGATCCAGTCTGGAGTTTGGTGCCATGTCCATCGGGTGGCTACTCGGTGGTCACGTCGGCGTAGGAACACTGCTTTTCGTTGTCATCGTCGGCTACGAAGTGGCCATGTTCTTTTCGCTCTGGCGCCACGTCGCCCCCGAGAACTAACCGCCCGATACATCCTCAACGCGCTGCTTGCCCTGCATCACAAACGGCATCATGTCGCGAAGCTTTCGTCCCACCTCTTCAATTTGGTGGCGCATGCCCGCTTCTTTGAGCTCCCGATACCGCGGACGACCGATTTCGTTTTCCTTGATCCACTCGGCCGCGAAGCGACCGTCTTGGATCTCCGCTAAGACTTCCTTCATTTCGTGCTTGACGGCGTCGGTGATGATGCGCGATCCACGAGTGAGGTCGCCATATTCGGCCGTATCGGAGATGGAATATCGCATTCCCGTGATGCCCTGTTCGTACATCAAATCGACAATGAGCTTCAGTTCGTGAAGACACTCGAAGTAGGCCGACTCGGGCTGATAACCGGCCTCCACCAGCGTCTCGAAGCCCGCACGAACCAGAGCGGACACGCCGCCGCACAGCACGGCTTGCTCACCAAATAAGTCAGTCTCGGTCTCTTCCGTAAAGGTGGTTTCGAGAACTCCCGCTCGTGTCCCACCCACGCCGTGGGCGTAGGCGAGTGCAACGTCCTTGGCCTGACCGGACGCATCGTGGTGAACGGCGATCAGCGCTGGCACGCCACCGCCTTCTTTATAGGTCCGGCGAACCAAGTGACCCGGGCCCTTTGGAGCAATCATGACGACGTCCACATCGTCGGGCGGGGTGATGAGTCCGTAGCGAATATTAAAACCGTGAGCAAAGGCGAGAACTTTTCCCGCGGTGAGGTGCGGCGCAATCTCTTTTTCGTAGACGGCTTTTTGCGTGGTGTCGGGTAGGAGAATCATGATGAGGTCTGCAACGGTGGCCGCCTCCTCGACGGAAGTCACCGTTAAGCCGGCATCGATGGCCTTTCCGACGGAACTCGAGTCGCCTCGCAAACCCACGACGACGTCGTATCCCGAGTCGTGAAGATTCAAGGCGTGGGCGTGGCCTTGGCTGCCGTAGCCCAGAATCGCAATTTTCTTGCCCTTCAGTAGTTCCGGCTTGGCATCTGATTCGTAGTACAGGGTGGTCATGGTGCTCCTTTTGGTTCTCTAGTTCTAGTTCAGTGGGACGACAGTCGCGGCAGGGCTACTCGTCCGGTCCGATGTAACTCAACGTGCGCAAACGACTCCAACCGACGTTCGAGCGCATCGCAGGCAATCGGTGTGCTCGCCAACATGATGGTGACCGACTCCGAGCCAACGTCCACAATGGCGGCATTTGCTTGGGCGACGGCATCCATCACCACGGTACGGGTGGTGTCACTGACGGGAACGGTCGCGAGCAGGAGCTCACGCTCCAGCGATTCCCGCGGCGCTAGGTCCTTAATATCAACGACGTTGACCAACTTATTCAGCTGACCCTTGATCTGTTCAAGTGGAGCAGACTCGGCATCCACCACAATGGTGATGCGGCTAAATCGTTGATGATCATCGGCCGGGGCCACCGCCAAGGAGTAGATGTTGAATCCTCGACGTGCGAACAGCCCCGCCACGCGGGCCAAGACACCGGCCTTGTTCTCAACGAGAACGGACAAAATGTGGTGCTGGACCGGGCTATGGGACGTGGCTCCAGTAAATGGTTCGGGGGCGGCCATTACTTTTCTCCTCGCTGACTCGGGTGCACAACAATGTCGTCGTTCGTCGCGCCCGCCGGTACCATCGGGAACACTTTTTCGCGGGCGTCGGTGCGAAAGTCGATAACAACGGGAACATCGTTGACCAGATTGGCTTCAGCGATGACTTTCTCCATCTGCTCGGGCGTCTCGGCTCGGAGGCCGACGCACCCCATGGCTTCGGCCCACTTCACGTAGTCCGGAAGATCTGGCGAAAGGTAGACCTCGCTGTATCGCTCGTCGTAGAACATCTCTTGCCATTGACGCACCATGCCGAGATACGCGTTGTTGAGGATCGCCACCTTGATCGGGATACCTTCGGCGCGCGCCGTCACAAGTTCTTGAGCCGTCATCTGGAAGCACCCGTCACCATCGATGCACCACACCGTGCGATCGGGTCGACCAACCTTGGCACCGATGGCTGCGGGGACCCCGAAGCCCATTGTGCCGGCACCGCCGGAGTTAATCCACGTACCGGGCTCTTCGTACGACCAGTGCTGGGCCGCCCACATCTGATGTTGCCCGACGCCGGCCGTCACAATGGTGCCCGGTGACGCCGCCGCCGCAATTGCCTCAATGACGGCCTGCGGGCGCAAGGGACCGTCGCTGTCTGGTGTGTCGTACGTCAGAGGGTGCGCGGCGCGCCACTGATGAAGGTCACTCCACCATGTCGCATAGTTCGGCGTCGTGGTAACGACTGCATCAAGCGCCACGATGGCGCTGCGGACATCGCTACGAATCGACACATCGGCGTGGCGAATCTTGTTGAACTCCGCGGCGTCGATATCAACATGAATGACTTTCGCGTGTGGCGCGAACCCGTCGAGTCGTCCCGTCACGCGATCATCGAATCGCGCACCAAGGGCAATCAGGAGGTCGGACTGTTGCATGGCGGTCACGGCGGCGTACATTCCGTGCATACCCGGCATACCCAAATGCTGTGGATGCGAGTCAGGGAAAGCACCGCGAGCCATCAGGGTGGTCACGACGGGCATGTTGGTTTTCTCGGCGAACGCCACCAGCTCACGTGATGCGTGTGACTTCAGCGCACCGCCACCGATGTAGAGGAGCGGTCGCTGAGCCTCAGCGATGAGTTGAGCGGCAGCCGTAATATCGGCATCGTCGATCTCACTGGTGGGGTGATAGCCCGGGAGATCAAGGTCGTCGAGAGACTCGGGCCACCACCACGTCATTGTTCCTTGACTCACGTCCTTCGGGACGTCAACGAGAACCGGACCAGGTCGTCCCGTTGTGGCGATGTGAAAGGCCGCCGCGACTGCTCGGGGAATTTCGTGCGCCGACGTCACAAGGAAGTTGTGCTTCGTAATTCCCATCGTGATACCGGTGATATCGCACTCTTGAAACGCGTCCGTTCCGATGTTGGCCGTGGGAACTTGACCCGTAATGACAACGAGCGGTGTCGAATCCATGTAGGCATTCGCAATTGGTGTGACGATGTTGGTCGCACCCGGACCACTGGTCACCATGGCGACGCCCGGTTTGCCCGTGGCGAGGGCGTACCCCTCGGCCATATGGCCCGCACCTTGTTCGTGGCGGACCAAAATATGACGAATTGACGAATCGATGAGTGGGTCGTACACGGGGAGAATGGCACCACCGGGCAGACCGAAAATTGTGTCCACTCCTACCTGCTCCAGACTCTTGATGAGGGCCTGTGCTCCTGTGATTTGCACCTGTACTCCTTGGCTCATGGGGGTAATAAAAAAGGCCTCCCTTTCTGGGAGGCCTCCGGAAGCGAAACGGGCGTGCGCTACCGGCGGCGGTCTCCTACTACTACGAGAACGACGCGGCGATATGGCACGACTCCATTGTGGCACAGAACACCACCAGGGCGCAAGACCTAGGCCGAGGTGACGGCGCCCTTCTCGGCCCCTTGAACCAGTCGGGCGAACTTTTCGAGAACCCCCGTCGTATAGCGGGGCGTAAAGGGTTGTGGCTGAGCCGCTCGTCGGGCGAGTTCGGCCGAGTCCACCATCAGATCAATCGTGTCGTTGTTGACATCAATCACGATGCGGTCGCCGTCGCGGACGAGGCCTATGGGACCGCCGTCAAGTGCCTCGGGTGCGACGTGGCCAACGCAAAAACCGTGCGTTCCACCGGAGAATCGACCATCGGTGACGAGGGCACAGTCCGCACCGCGGCCGGCGCCCTTCATCGCACCCGTCACGGCGAGCATCTCTCGCATTCCCGGACCGGCTTTCGGTCCTTCGTAGCGAATAACGACAACTGTGTTCGGCTGAATTTCATTGGCGAGTATTGCCGCCATCGCGGCGTCTTCTCCATCAAAGACACGAGCGGTTCCGTCAAAGAGCAGCTGGTCAATGCCGGCAACCTTGACAACCGATCCCTTCGGGGCGAGGGTCCCGGTCAAGATGGCGAGTCCTCCACGGTCGTGGATGGGGTTCGACAACGGGTGCACCACATCCCCATCCGGTGCCGGTATCGAAAATTCCGCCAGATTCTCGGCCATTGTCTTTCCCGAGACGGTGAGCACGTCGCCGTGCAAGAGACCGGCATCGAGTAAGTGCTGCAGCACCACTGGTACGCCGCCGATGCGGTCGAGATCTGTCATGTGGTACTTCCCGTGCGGCTTCGTGTCGGCGAGGTGGGGAACGCGGCGAGCGATGCGATTGAAATCATCCAAGGCGAGGTCCACACGAGCTTCGTGGGCGATGGCCAAAAGGTGCAGTACGGCATTGGTCGATCCACCCAGCGCGTTGACGATAGCGATGGCGTTCTCGAAGGCCTTCTTCGTCATAATGTCACGGGCGGTGATGCCCTTCTGCAACAGTTCCAGTACGGCGAGTCCCGAGGCATAGGCGTAGTCGTCGCGACGCCCGTCAATCGATGGGGCTGACGCCGAGCCGAGAAGCGACATTCCCAGCGCTTCTCCCACACTCGCCATCGTGTTCGCGGTAAACATCCCCGCGCAACTTCCTTCACCGGGACAGGCACGAAGCTCAATCTGTCGAAGTTCGTCGTCACTTAATGCACCCACGGCATTGGCGCCGACGGCCTCGAAGACGGACACGATGTCGAGAGCTTGGTCGTGATGTTGCCCTGGCAGAATCGATCCGCCGTAGAGGAAAACGTTGGGAACATTGAGACGAGCGGCCGCCATCAACATTCCCGGCAGTGACTTGTCGCAGCCCGCGAACGTCACCATGGCGTCAAATCGTTCGGCGTGCATCACCGTTTCTACGGAGTCCGCGATCACTTCTCGAGAGACGAGAGATGCGCGCATCCCTTCATGTCCCATCGAAATTCCGTCCGATACCGCTACCGTGACAAATTCAAACGGGACTCCACCGTGCTCGCGAATTGCAACTTTGGCGCGCTTCGCGAGACGGTCCAAAGGAAGATTGCAGGGTGTTACTTCATTCCACGAGGACGCCACGCCAATCTGAGGCTTCGCCATGTCGTCATCGGTAAGTCCCATCGCCCGCAACATGGCGCGGGCCGGGGCACGGTTCTTCCCGTCGGTGACGTCAGCGCTGCGTGGCTTGGGGAACGGCGTCATGATGTGATTCTACGGAAACGTGGTGCGTCGGAATTCACGACGAACGACGTGACTGCAACTCCGCGACCACGGCCTTACCATTCGCCTGGCCCTTTGTGAGTTTCATGACTTGCCCAATGAAGAACTGCGACACTTTGTCGTCGCCGCCAAGGAATCGCTGCCACTCGTCGGGGTGCGCGGCGATCACTTCATCAATTGTCGTCCCAAGGGTGTCATTGGAGAGTTGTTCAAAACCCTTCTCTCGAACAATCGACTCTGGTTCGCCTCCCGCCGCCAATATTTCCTTCAGTACTGTCTTCGCCTGCGTGGCGGAGAGAGCTCCCGATGCTTCCATCGCCACCGTCCGTACGAATGCGTCATGCGTCAGATTGGCCCGATGGCTCAAATCGGCGGCGATCTCGTTGGCGGTGCGGGCGAGAGCCAACACGACATCGCCACGACCTTCCGCCACGGCGAGTACGTAATCGTCGAGGTCGAGATCGACCACGGTGGCAATTGCGTCCCGTTGGGCCTCGGTGACGTCGTTCACGAGGTCCGCGAGAGACTCTCGGCGTTGACGGGGCAACGGAGGCATCGATTGGCGCACTCGCTCTTGCCAGCTGACGTCCGGAGCGAGACCAACGAGGTCTGGTTCGAGAAAATATCGATAGTCCTCGGCCTCTTCTTTGGTGCGCAATGTTGAGGTCTCGCCGCGATCCTCGTCCCAGTGTCGGGTCTCTTGACGAATAGCACCGCCTGATTCGAGGACGTCAATCTGTCGCAGCGCTTCGTAGTCGATTGCGCGCTGCAGACTACGAAGCGAGTTCAGGTTCTTGATTTCACAACGCGTTCCAAAGGGCGTATCGGGCTGATGTACCGATACATTGGCGTCCACCCGCAGCGAGCCTTCTTCCATACGTCCATCAGATGCCCCAATGGCGACCAAAATCGCCCGCAACTCCGCCACGTAGCTACGGGCCTGGGCGGCCGAGCGAATGTCTGGACCTGACACAATTTCCACGAGCGGCACGCCGGAACGGTTGTAGTCAACGAGAGATCGATCGGCGCCGTGGATGCGCCCCGACGTTCCGAGGTGCGTCGTCTTACCTGTGTCTTCCTCCATGTGGGCGCGCACGATAGACACCCGCGAGCCATCCGGAAGCTCGAGGTAGCCATCGGCGTTAATTGGGAGGTCGTACTGACTGACCTGATAGTCCTTCGGCATATCGGGATAGAAGTAGTTCTTCCGGTGAAAGGTTGATGCCTGAATTCGACAGTTCAGTGCGTAACCAATTGCCATGGCCAAGTCGACGGCCCGCTCATTGAGCACCGGCATCGAGCCGGGTAGGCCTAAGCAGACGGGACAGATGTTGGTATTGGGCTCTGATCCGAAGTGATTCGCACAACCGCAGAACAGCTTGGTGGCAGTCTTCAGTTCAGTGTGGACCTCAAGTCCCACCACCATGCGCCAGCCGTTGGGCAACGTCGTCATGATCGACCATCCGCAACTTCCAATACTCGAGCGCCGGCAAAGAGCAGTGCTTCGCTCCGACCCGGGCCCAAGAGTTGGACACCAATGGGAAGCCCACCTTCTCCTGTGCCGTAGGGCACGGATACGGCGGCCTCTCCGGCAAGGTTGGTGGGAATCGTAAAGACGTCCGAGAGATACATCGCCATCGGATCTTTCGTCTTTGATCCGAATGGGAAAGCCACCGACGGCGCCGTGGCTCCCAGCAGCATGTCGGCTTCACCGTACGCGCGGCGAAATGCTTCAATCATGCGCGTACGGACTTTCAACGCTTGTCCGTAGTACGCGTCGTAGTACCCCGCGGAGAGCGCGTAGGTGCCGAGCATGATGCGACGCTTTACTTCGGCACCAAAGCCCGCCGTCCGCGTCGCCTCCATCATTGCGGTGACATCATCACCGGCGATGCGCGCACCGTAGCGAACGCCATCAAATCGAGCGAGATTGCTCGAGCACTCTGCGGGAGCAATCAGGTAGTAGGCCGAGAGTCCGAGACGAAGTTCGGGTATCGACATCTCAACGATCGTGGCACCCGCGTCACGCAGTACCTCAGCCGCCGACATGACCGAGGCCACCACATCATCATCGGCCCCCTCGACAAGTTCTTTCACCAGTCCAATACGGCGACCCGCGACCCCGTCGTTGACGTGAGCCACGAGGCGGGGCGCCGGCTCGGGTAAGGAGGTCGAGTCGCGATGATCGTGACCCGCAATTGCTTCGAGAACGAGGGCGGCGTCGGTCACCGTCGTCGAGAAAGGACCAATCTGGTCGAGAGAACTGGCGAAAGCAATGAGTCCATATCTGGACACCATGCCGTAGGTCGGCTTCACACCGACCAGACCACAGAGGGCCGCAGGCTGGCGAATAGAACCACCCGTATCGGAACCGAGGGATACCGTAGCCATGCCGGCGGCGACCGCCGCCGCCGAACCACCACTTGATCCGCCCGGCACCCGCGACGGATCGAGAGGGTTACGCGTCGGTCCAAATGCGGAGTTCTCCGTCGAACTTCCCATAGCAAACTCGTCGAGATTCGTCTTACCGACTGAAATCGCACCCGCCGCACGGAGTCGCTCGACGACGGTCGCGTCGTACGGTGGACGCCAGCCGTCGAGGATCTTGGAACTACACGTCGTCGGGATTCCGGTGGTGCAGAGATTGTCCTTCAGCG
>JAGWWX010000031.1 GCA_018970215.1 Acidobacteriota bacterium
GAATAGTCGTTGAATAACGGAGTCGTGCAGGTCGCGGGCCAGTCGATTGCGCTCTTCGAGCAACGTGAGCGATCGCACCTGTTCGCGGAGGCGGGCCTGGTCGATGACCAGTCCGGTTGCGCGGCCGAGAACAGAGAGGAGGGCCTCGTCTTCGTCGGAAAACGCGCCATCTTTTTTGTTGGCGAGGTACAGATTGCCAAACACTGTGCCGTCGCCGGTTCGCACGGGTGTTCCGAGGAAGTTGTACATCGTGGGGTGATACTCGGGAAGAACAGAGAGTTCACGGGTGCCGAGGTCATCGACCCGCACCGTGTGGTGGGCGCGAATCACCTCGCCCAGTAGGCCGTGACCTTCCGGTGAGTCACCGATCTTCTTTCGCGTGTCCTCATCGACGCCAAACGTGATGAAGTCGGTAATGAACGTGCCGGATCGGTCGAGTACACCGATAGCGGCGTACTGCGCGCCCACGAGTTCGCACGCACTGCGTACCAAGTGGCGCAAAAGTGTGTCGAGTTCAACGTCCGACTCGAACAGCAAGATCGCCGCAATGAGCGATTGAAGCCGTTGGGGGTCGCGCACCTCGTGGTACTGCATCCCCTCATTGTGGCACTCGCCGGGCCCACCACGTAACCGCCGACGGCTCCCTCACTCAAGCGTGGTCCCACGAAGGAGGGTCATGGGCACTCCGATGACTGCTCCCGTGAGTCCCCGCGGTGCGTACAGCAACGACCTCGGAGTTGCGGCGAGCCGCAGATCGTCGTGAGTCGCGAGATAGGCCAGTCCCGTGGCCTGGACCGACCACCGACGACCCTCACTATCTACCCCATCGGCCTGGACGGTGACCACGTCACTGTGCCGTGCGGCGGCAATGACGTCGTGCTCGTCGCTCGCCAAGTAGATGGTGTCGTCCGCTACTTCACAGCGGACGACATGAGCACTCGGAAGACAGCGGACCGAGAGGACAACCCTCGCAAATTCGGCATTTTCAAGCATTTTCCGGCAGCTAGTGCGGTCCAGGCGGTCGCGGGAGAAAGGTCCGGGGGCGTGGAGCACCATGCACTCATTGTCCCCGCTCGACGCGGCGGAGTCGTAGGGTCCGAGGGCCCAATTTTGGGGTCCCGAAATATTGGGTAATATGGCTAGCCGACCTTGGGGGAGCCCCCGGAGGTCACCTGTCGAGGAGCCGCAAGGTTGCTGGGCGTTCGAAATTGAAACAAGGAGTAAGAACCTGTCGAAGCAAAAGGAAGACGCGTTCACCGTGGAGGGGACGGTTGTTGAAGCCCGCCCCAACGCGATGTTTGAAGTCAAGTTAGAAAACGGATTCACCGTGCTCGCAATGAGCTCGGGACGGATGCGACAAAATCGCATCCGAATTCTCCCCGGCGACAAGGTCCAAGTGGAGATCACCCCGTACGACATGACTCGTGGTCGCATCACCTATCGCTACAAGTAAACGACGGTTCGAGAGTTCGAGAGAGACATCATGAAGGTTCGCGCAAGCGTCAAGACCATGTGTGAGAAGTGCAAAATCATTCGACGTGCCGGTCACGTTCGCGTGATCTGTGAAAACCCGCGTCACAAGCAGCGCCAGGGCTAAGAGGAGATAGAGAGATGGCCCGTATTTCAGGTGTCGACATCCCGCGCGACAAGCGCACGGTGATTTCGTTGACCTACATCTTTGGCATTGGTCCAACCAAGGCGAAGGAGATCTGCTCCGCCACCGGCATTAATGAGTCGACGCGCGTCAAGGATCTGTCGGAAGCTGACGTCAACAAGTTGCGTAGTTACATCGATCAGAACCTCACGGTTGAGGGTGACCTACGACGCGATGTGGCGCAAGACATCAAGCGCAAGATGGAAATCAACTGTCTCCAGGGCATCCGTCACCGCAAGGGCCTGCCAGTTCGCGGGCAGCGCACCCGCACTAATGCACGTACTCGTAAGGGACCGAAGCGCACTGTCGCCGGTAAGAAGAAGGTGAAGAAGTAATGGCGAAGCCCACCGCAGCTCGCAAAGTTCGTAAGAAGGAGCGCAAGAACGTCGCGTACGGCGTCGCGCATATTAAGAGTTCCTTCAACAACACCATCGTGTCGATTACCGACCCTGAAGGCAATGTGCTTTCGTGGGCGTCGTCGGGTCAAGTGGGTTTCAAGGGATCGCGAAAGTCGACTCCGTTCGCCGCACAACTCGCCGCCGAAAAGTGTGCTCGGGCCGCCATGGAGCACGGGGTCAAGAAGGTCGACGTGCTCGTTCGTGGTCCAGGTTCGGGTCGCGAAACGGCCATCCGTTCCATTCAGGCTGCGGGTATTGAAGTTCAGGCCATCAAGGACGTCACCCCTCTGCCGCACAACGGCTGCCGCCCCAAGAAGCGTCGTCGGGGTTAAGGAGAAGAGTTATGGCTCGTTACACCGGTCCCGTTTGTCGTCTCTGCCGTCGTGAGCGCACAAAGCTCTTTCTGAAGGGCGAGCGATGCTTGTCTCTGAAGTGCCCGATGGCCGAAAACTCAGATCGCACTCTCCGTGCCTTTGCCCCGGGTCAACATGGCTCGTCGCGTCAGCGTCAGGGTTCGGAGTACCTCACGCAGTTGCGTGAGAAGCAGAAAGCTCGTCGTATCTATGGCGTTCTGGAGCAGCAGTTCCGCAACCTCTACGAAGAGGCCAGTCGTCGTCCCGGCATGACCGGAACGAATCTCCTGCAGTTCCTTGAACTCCGGCTCGACAACGTGGTCTACCGCGCCGGTTGGGGAGCCAGCCGCGCGCAGGCCCGTCAGTTCGTGCGACATGGCCACATCACGGTGGACGGCAAGCGCGTCACCATTCCGAGTTTCCGTGTTCGTCCCGGCATGGTCGTGGTTCTCAAGAATCAGACGCGTGAAAACTTCAATGTCGTGCGCAATCGTGACACGTTGGAGCGGACGGTCCCGGGTTGGCTCGAGACCGGCGACAATGGATTCGCCGTCACGGTGCGCGCCGTGCCGCAGCGCGAGCAGATCGATGAGCAGATTCACGAACAGCTCATTGTTGAGTTGTACTCGAAGTAACGGATAGTAGGAACCGAGGAGCAGACATGCTGATTATTCAGCGACCCACCATTGAGCCCGTTGGCGACGCCGACGGCAATCGTCAGTCGTTCAAAATTGGACCCCTTGACCCGGGGTTCGGACACACGCTGGGTAACTCCCTGCGCCGGACCCTGTTGAGTTCGATCCCGGGCGCCGCGGCGACTCGCGTTAAGTTCGCGAATGGCGTGGCTCTCCACGAATTCGGAACGATTGAGGGCGTAAAGGAAGACGTGCTCGACATCTGCCTGAACCTGAAAGACCTCGTGGTCACGTGCGAAAGTGATGAGCCCGTTATCGTTCGCGCCGAGAAGAAGGGTGAAGGCGCCTTGACGGCCGCCGACATCTCGCTGACGGCCGACGTCACGGTGCTGAATCCTGACCTGCACATCGCGGAGTTGACCTCTGCGAAGTCCAGTCTCGCATTCGAATTGCGCATTGAGAAGGGCAAGGGTTACCTCGGAGCCGAAGGAAATAAGTCCGGAATCGGCATCGATGAAATTCCGCTGGACTCCATCTTTTCGCCCGTTCGCCGAGTCGCCTTTGAGGTCGGTCAAGTTCGCGTCGACCTGGCCAAGGACTTTGACCAGATCGAAATTGAAATCGAAACCGACGGCTCCATCACACCTTCGGAGGCATTGAGCTCAGCTGGTAAGACACTCACGTCGCTCGCCGATCTCATCGCCACCTTTGATGACGATGCTCCCGCCTTGTCACTCGGCGACGTTTCGACGCAAGCAGCCATCGCAAGCGAACTCGACATCCACATTGAGTCCTTGGGTCTCAATGAGCGTTCGCGTAACTGCCTCAAGCGGGCCGGTATTAACACTGTGGCCCAGCTCACGAACGCCACAGAGCGCGATTTAATGGCCATCACTAATTTTGGTGAGACGTCACTGCGCGACGTACGCGAAAAGCTCGCCGAGCGCAACCTCGCGCTGAAGTCGGAGATTTAATCATGCGTGGTACTCCAAAGCGTGGACAGCGATTCGGTGGCGACGCCGCTCACCAAAAAGCCATCTTTGGCAACCTGGTGGCACAGATGATCGCGGCAGAAGCCATTGTCACGACAGAGGCGAAGGCGAAGGCCCTGCGACCCGTGGTGGAAAAAGTGGTGACGACTGCGAAAAACTCACCCGAAGGTTCCGTGCACGCCCAACGCCGCGTGGTGGCCTTTATTCGCGATAAGGACATGACGCACAAACTCTTCACGGAGATCGCCCCTCGGTACGCTTCGCGTCCTGGTGGGTACACCCGAATTTTGAAGTTAGGTCCGCGCCCGGGCGACAACGCTCCGATGGCGCGTATCGAGTTCGTCTAATCGAATCCATGGCCACCCAGCGGTGGCGGCTTGATCTCGCCTACGACGGCGAAGGTCTGCATGGGTTTGCGGATCAGCCCGACCACCCCACGGTGGTCGGGCTTCTTCGTTCCACTTTGCGCTCCCAATTCCAACTCGATGACTTCCCCTACATCGTTGGAGCGGGTCGAACGGATACCGGAGTCCACGCGTGGGCCCAGACGGTCCACGTTGATCTCCCGACTCCGCTCTATCGCGACGACCGGGGTGGAGAAAGCGACCGGCTCGTTCGTAGCCTGAACGCCCAATTGGCCGGACGTATTCGCATTCTGCGTGCGCTCCCGGTATCGATGGATTTTCATGCCCGTTTCTCCGCGCAATGGAGGGCGTATCGCTATTTGGTCATTCCCGACGGTGGCCCCGGTCTTTCCGTCACGAACGCATTCGCGTGGAGTGTGAAGGGTCCCCTCGACCTCGCCACGATGAATCGGGCTGCCACCGCTCTCGTCGGTGAGCACGACTTTCGAGCGTTCTGTAAACGGGCCGAGGGATCGCTGCCGGAAGACCCCCTCCGCCGGGAGGTTCTCCACGCAGTCTGGTCGACGGTACCCGACACCGCATCTCTGCTTCCCACGGGCGGCGACATCGTGCGATTTGATATTCGGGCGACATCGTTCTGTCACAACATGGTGAGGAGTCTGGCCTCGGCCCTGGTGGCCGTGGGGCAGGGGCACGTGGCACCCTCCGAAATCTCCCATCGGCTCGAGACGCCGGACCGGGCGGGGCTTCCCGCCCCCGCCCCCGCGGCTGGGTTAGCCCTCGTGGGAGTCGGTTATCCCGAATTTGCGGGCGGTCCGTCGGGGCTTGTAACCTTATGAGTCCGTCCAGCGGCCTCTCCGGAAGCTGCGGGACACTGACTTCGCTACGAACCAGAGGATTTACAGTGCGTACCTACTCCCCAAAGCCGGCCGAAATCACTCGCGCGTGGCACATCATCGATGCGGAGGGTCTCGTCTTGGGACGCCTGTCGACCGAAGTCGCCCGCCTTCTCCGCGGCAAGCACCGCCCGTACTTCGCTCCGCACATCGACACGGGGGACTACGTCATCATCGTGAACGCCGACAAGATTGTGCTGAGTTCCGACAAGGCGGACAAGAAGTTCTCGTACCGCCACTCGGGCTACCCGGGTGGAATTCGCGCCACGCGTTGGAGCGACCTGCTCGCCAACGACCCGGTGAAGTTGGTGTTCAACTCCATCAAGGGCATGGTGCCGCACACCCGTTTGGGACGTGCGCAAATGAGCAAGTTGTTTGTGTACGCCGGATCGAATCACCCACACGCGGCACAAAAGCCCGTGTCCTACGACACCTCGGCCATTCGCCGCGGTTAAGGAGAGCTAGAACTCGTGACTACTAACACACAGACCACCGGACGTCGCAAGGAGGCGGTCGCTCGCGTTCGCCTTCGTCCGGGTACGGGAACCATTACCGTGAACGGCCGCGCTCTCGATGCGTACTTCACCTCGGCTACTCACCGTCAGATGTTGACCCAACCACTCCGTGATACCTCAACAGAAGTCACCTACGACGTGGACGCCACGATCACCGGTGGTGGCATGGCGGGTCAAGCGGGCGCTCTCCGTCTCGGAATTGCTCGGGCCCTCGTGGAAGTGGACGACACACTGCGTAGCACTTTGAAGAAGGCCGGTCTCCTCACCCGTGATGCGCGGAAGAAGGAGAGCAAGAAGTACGGTCTGAAGAAGGCCCGCAAGGCGCCGCAGTACTCGAAGCGTTAGTCGCGTGTCCGTGCAGTTCGGCACGGACGGCATCCGCGGTCGAGCGGGTACCGAGATTACGACCGATGTGGCCTATCGCCTCGGGCGAGCAGTGGCGTCGGTATTTTCGGCGACCACATTCGTTGGTTACGACACTCGTGAATCGTCGCCCGAGTTAGCGCGTGCCGTGTTGAACGGGGCGCGCGATGGTGGTGTGGAAGCCGTGAATCTCGGAGTATTCACCACACCGGGTGTCGCCGTCATCGCCGAGGAGCGACGCGGTGTCGGTGTGGTGGTGTCGGCCTCCCATAATCCCTACACCGATAACGGCCTCAAAGTGTTTGGGCTCGGTGGCTCGAAGCTTGACTACGACACGGAGCACGCTGTGGCGGCGGCCCTGCGCGACGCCGCACCCCTCACACGCTCTCTCGAGGACATCGCTATCGATGAATCGGCCGCCGATCACTATCTCGAGCGTCTACGAGGCCGTCTTTCGAACAATGCCCTCGAGGGGCTCCACGTCGTTCTTGACTGCGCCAATGGTGCCGCATCATCACTGGCGCCTCGGTTCTTTCGCTCGCTCGGTGCCAAAGTCGACGTACTCCACGCAGATCCAAACGGACGCAATATCAATGAAGGCTGCGGCTCGACCGACCCCACTGATCTCGCCGCGGCCGTGGTGGCGCACGGTGCCGATCTCGGTTTGGCGTTCGACGGCGATGCTGACCGTCTCGTCGCCATTGACGAGAGTGGTCGCCGGCGTGACGGCGATGACCTCATGGTGCTGTTTGCCCTGGATCTTCATCAGCAAGGCCTCCTTGGTAACTCCTTGGTCGTGACGTCGATGAGCAATCTCGGTCTTCGCCAGGCTCTCGCGGCTGCGGGAATCGACATTGTGGAGACTGACGTCGGCGACCGGAACGTCTTGGTGGCCTTAGAGGAGCGAGACTTACCGTTCGGTGGCGAGCAGTCCGGACACCTGATATTTCGCCGCGAGCTGTCGACGGGTGACGGCATGTTGTCGGCACGCCATCTCTGTGAACTCGTGGCGCGTAGCGGATCGCTCGGTGCGCTGGCGACGCGCGCGTGGTCGCGCGCACCACAAGTGCTTATCAATATCGCGCGTGATGACTACCGCGATGACTCGACACGGAGTGATATCGCCGCAGTACTCGCCGCGCACGGCGTTTCTGAACGAGAGATTCGGCTCGTCATCCGTCCGTCGGGGACGGAACCGCTGGTGCGTGTGATGGTGGAAGCGACCGACGCCACTCTCGTCGACGCGATTGCCGAGGCAGTTCGCCAGCGTTACGGAATGAGCACCCCCCAACACTGAAAACCGCTTCGGTAGACTGATGTCTATGTGCGGCATTATCGGCGTCGTCGGCGCCAGTGACGCGTTGCCGATTCTCTTAGAGGGGCTCGAGCGACTGGAGTACCGCGGTTACGACTCAGCGGGTGTCGCTTTGGTGGCTCCCGGCAGAACGTGGCGGGCTCGCTCGGCGGACGGCACGGAGTCGGTGGCTCATCTCGAGGCCTCCTGCGCCGCAGCCCCTGCGGGAGTGGGATCGGGCATCGGTCACACCCGCTGGGCCACGCACGGCGCACCGGGCGAACATAACGCCCACCCCCACGTCGACTGCGCCGGGGATATTGCTCTTATTCATAACGGCATCATTGAGAATCACGCGGAGTTGGCCGTCGATCTCCGGAGTCGTGGCCACATCTTTACCTCCGCCACCGACACGGAAGTCCTGGCCCATCGAATTGAAGAACTGCGGAAAGAAGGCTCCGATCTCTTGGGCTCGGTCCGGGCCACGCTGCACGAAGTGCGTGGTGCATTCGCGCTGGCGGTGATGGACGCCCACGAGCCCGATGTGATTATCGCCGCCCGTCGGATCTCACCTCTCATCGTGGGCACCAGTACGGGTGCTACGTATCTCGCGAGTGACGTGCCCGCAATTCTCGATCGCGCCGAGCGTTTCTTCGTTGTTGACGACGACCAGATAGTTCGCCTCACGCCCGATGGGTTCTCAGTGACGGACCTTGACGGCAACCCGGTCACATTGCGTGAACTCGATGTCGATTGGGATCTCGAGACCGCTCAGAAGGGCGGGTTTGACGACTTCATGACCAAGGAGATGAACGAGCAACCCGACGCCCTTCGGGCGACCTTGCTCGACCGCGTGAACGCAACGGGTGAGATAACGCTCGACGAACTGTCTCTGACGAACGAACAGATTGCTCACGCCACGAAGGTGGTGTTGGTCGCCTGTGGATCAAGCTTCCACGCCGCCATGGTGGCGAAGTACGCCATCGAGCGCTGGGCGCGGATCTCTGTCGAGGTCGACATCGCGAGTGAGTTTCGTTATCGCGACCCGGTTGTCGACAACACGACACTGGTGATTGGCGTCTCGCAGTCAGGTGAGACGATCGATACTATTCAGGCCCTTCGTGAGGCGAAGAGCCGCGGAGCGATGGTCGTGGCAGTCGCGAACGTGGTCGATTCATCGATGGCCCGCGAAGCTGATGCCGTCCTCTACACCCGAGCCGGACTCGAAGTCTGTGTCGCGTCCACGAAGGCGGTTCTCGCTCAAGTGGCCGCCCTCGAAGTACTTGCGCTACGTCTGGCCCAGGTCCGTGGGGTCATGAGCACCACTGATATCGCGGCCCGACTGGCTGAACTCCAAGGAGTCCCGGAACTGGTAGCGCGCACCTTGGATCGCGACGACGCCGTCGCCTCCATTGCGTCAGCGTTGCGCGACGCGCGTGATTTTTTCTTCCTCGGTCGCCACGTGGGTTTCCCCGTCGCTCTCGAAGGTGCGCTCAAACTCAAAGAGATTTCGTATCTGCACGCCGAGGGCTACCCTGCGGGTGAACTCAAGCACGGACCGCTCGCCCTCATCGAGCCCGGTGTGGTGGTGGTCGCTATCGCGACTGATGACGAGCTTCGAGAGAAGTTGCTCGCGAATATTGCCGAGGTGAAGAGTCGCGGGGCGACCGTCGTCGCGGTCTGCTCGGACGGCGATAGTGCCGTGGAGTCGGTGGCCGATTACGTGGCCCACGTGCCACGAACTGATCCGCTCGTATCGCCGCTCGTCGACATCGTGGTGCTCCAACAACTCGCGTACCACCTGGCGCGGGGGCGCGGTCTGAACGTCGACCGACCACGGAATCTCGCCAAGACGGTGACGGTCGAATGAATTCGGTGGTGGGCGTGGGACTCGACCTCGTCGATGTCGACCGCTTTGCACGTGTGATGGAGCGCCGACCGAGGCTCGTGTCGCGTGTCTTTCGTAGTGACGAAGCGATGAACCGGAGCCCCGAAGGTCTCGCCGCGCGGTTTGCGGTGAAAGAGGCAGTCCTGAAGAGTCTGGGCGTGGGCTTGGGATCCGTGCGGCTGTCCGATATCGAAACGGTTCGAGCGTCGTCGGGCCAACCACGACTCGTTCTGCACGGCACGGCCGCGGAGCTGGCTGCCGAACGTGGCGTCACGAGTTGGCAGATTTCTCTCAGTCACACCGACCGAACGGCGGGGGCGGTCGTCGTTGCGCTCGCATGACCACAGTGTTCGATAAACATTGGCTTGTCGCGATCGACCTTTTCGCACGCGCAACGACGGTGGCAATACCCGCACCCGTGCGCCAAGTTCTGGGAGAGTAACAGAGTGCCAGTTGAGGGAGTACGCCGTCCGGCCTGGGCCGAGATAGACACATCGGCGTTGCGGGAGAACCTCACCGCGTTGCGTGGCTTCGTCGCTCCCTCGGCGGTGTGCGCTGTGGTGAAGGCCAATGGCTATGGTCACGGCGCCGTGACCGCGGCTAAAGCGTTCGTGGAGGCCGGCGCGGCTGGTCTTGCGGTCGCCATCGTGGACGAAGGTGTGGAACTACGCGCGGGCGGCATCGTCGAACCGATCCTCTTGCTCGCTGAAACGCCACGTGATGCTCTCGACGACGCCCTCGATGCGCGTCTAACGGTCACCGTGGGTTCTCTCGAGGGCGCTCGAGCATTTGTGGCGAGTGCGGCGCGGGCCGGAGGCCGGCATCCCGTCCACATCAAAGTCGATACCGGCATGCACCGCATGGGCGTATCACCCGAAGGTGTCGACGAAGTCGTCGAGGTCTTACTGGAATCACCCAACGTGATTATTGAGGGGCTCTATACCCACTTCCCGGTGGCCGACTCTGACGCGACAGACGACCAGGCGTACTCCCACGAACAGATGCTGACGTTTACCGCCATCGTCGAACGCGTTCGACAGCGTGGGGTGTCGCCCGCTCTGATCCACCTCGCGAACTCTGCGGCGGCAATAGCAATGTCGCCGGCTCGAGCCACCATGGTGCGCATTGGACTCGCCGCGTACGGCTACACGCCTCATCCTTCGTTCACGTCATTAATGGATGCTCGTGGCGTCACTCTGCGACCCGCGCTCTCCCTGAAGGCCCGAGTGACCGCGGTGCGCCACCTCGACCAAGGGGAGCGACCAAGTTACGGCCGACGCCGCGCACTCGCGGAGCCGGCCACCGTGGCGACGGTTCCTTTCGGTTACGCCGATGGATATCCCCGTCGATTTTTCGAAGCCGGTGCGACGGTCCTTATTGGCGGCCGTCGGTTTCCGCTGGCGGGGTCGGTCACGATGGATCAACTCGTGATTGACTGTGGTTCGACCCACGTCGACGTGGGCGATGAGGTCGTCCTGCTGGGTACTCAAGGTGACCACTCGATTACCGCCGAGGAGTGGGCGGCGTGGGGCGAGACAATCACGTGGGAAGTGCTCTGCGGGATCGGCGCACGCGTGCCGCGCATCACCGTCTAGATGGTGTCACTCAGCGACGCACTGCAGTGCACACGGTGCGCACTGTCCACAACGCGTACCACCGTGGTCCTCGGGAGCGGACCACGTTCCGCCCGCCTCCTGCTCATCGGCGAAGCCCCGGGTCGTCACGAAGATGAAGGGGGAGAGCCGTTCGTGGGTCGCAGTGGTCAACTTCTCTTCCGTTTGTTGAGCGAAGAGCTCGACGTCCGCCGTGATGAATGTTTCGTGACGAACGTGGTGAAGTGTCGGCCACCCGGAAATCGCCCCCCGCGGTCGAATGAAATTGCGGCCTGCCGTGAGTGGCTCGACCTTCAACGTCACGAACTCACACCACTCGTGACGCTGACGCTGGGACTTACCGCCACTCGTGCCGTGCTCGGAGTGCGTGATCCAATGGATCATCTGCACGGACGGCCCGTCGAATTGGGGTCCGGAGTCGTGGTGCCCACGTACCACCCGGCTGCAGCACTGCGACAGGGACCTAGCGTGGAGCGCGTGATGCGAGCCGACCTTCAGGTGGCACGGAGATTTCTTTCATGACGGAGTGGACGTGCCACACCGAGAGCATTGAACAGACGCAGTCGGCGGGTGTTGCCCTCGCCGCGCTGCTACGTCCGGGCGACACCGTGGTACTGACAGGGCCGCTGGGCGCGGGGAAGACGGCCCTCACTCAGGGAATCGCTCGTGCGCTCGGCGTGCGCGAGCGGGTCACGAGTCCGACGTTCACGATGGTGCGACAGCACGTGTGTCATAACAGTCAAGGCATTGAGGTACTGCATCACGCAGACCTGTATCGCACCAACTCATTAGACGAAATTGCCGACCTCACGCTTGATGAAATGGTGACGACGGGCGGCGTCGCGGTGGTGGAGTGGGGCGAGATGGGCGACCCTCTGTGGCCACCGACCATCGTGCGGCTCTCAATTCAACCCACCTCCGATACGTCACGCACGCTCACCGTCGAACTCGACGCGGCTCGAGAGCCGTCCTCGGACGTCTGGAGTCGCCGGTGACGACACTCTTCATTGAAACGGCCACGCCCCTCTGCGGCGTCGCCCTCGAGGTCAATGGGGTGACGACATCTCGCGTCCTCGATCGCGATCGACGTCACGTTGAGGTTCTCATGCCCGGGATTCAAGATCTCCTCCGCGACGGTGGTTGTTCACTTCGTGACGTCACTCGGGTGGTCGTCGATCGCGGCCCCGGTCTCTATACGGGCTTGCGGGTCGGCGTGGCAACCGCAGTTGCTCTCGCTGACAGCGTGGGAGCTCCGCTCGTTGGTGTCACCAGTTTGGAGGTCGTGGCGGCGGGTGCGCACGCGAGCGGCGTTCGAGGATCGGTTCTCGTGTTGATTGACGGGCGACGTAAGGAGGTCTTCGCGCAAAGCTTTCACATCGACGACGAGGTTCATGCGACCTCTACTCCCGTCGTTCGTACACCTGATGACGTCGTGATTGAGTACGGCACCAGTGGAGCCCCGACCACCTTCGTGGGGGATGGGGCCGCGGCGTATCGTTCACTCTTCTCTCTCATGAGCTGGATTAGCGTTGTCGATCTCGACGACACGTGGATTGGTGCGGGGCCACTGCTCGGGAACAGTCGCTCGGTTGCTCCCGTCGAATTGATGTATCTTCGCGAACCCGACGCCGTCGCTAATTTTCCGACTCGTTCCCCATGACGCGTGAGTGGTACATCCGCCCAGCGGAGTTGCGTGACCTTCATCAACTCGTCGAAATCGAAGACGCCCAGTTTCCCGAACCGTGGTCGCAACAACTTCTTCGTGACGAACTGACGACTGCGTCGCACCGCCGGTACACCGTCGCCGAGCATCAGGATGTGGTGGTCGGCGTGTTAGGTCTGATGTTGATTGAAGACGACGCCCACATCAACACGATTGCCACGCGCCCCGAATGGGAGGGGCGTGGGGTCGCCCGGAGTCTGTTGGACGAAGCACTTCCCGTTATTGCTGCTGAGGGATACCGTCGCATGACACTGGAGGTGGCTGTCTCCAATGCGCGAGCGCGAGCTCTCTACACCGCGTACGGCTTCGAACCGCTTGGCGTCCGGAAGCAGTACTACCGCGTGACGAATGAAGACGCACTCGTGCTCGTGAAGTATTGGCAACGAGACTCCCACGAGCCGTAGTGTGGCGAATATGGGATTCGTCCTCGGGATTGAGACCAGCTGCGACGAAACGGCTGCGGCGGTGGTACATAGCGACTTGACGGTTCGTAGTTCTGTCGTCGAGTCGTCACTCGCACTGCACCGCGATTTCGGGGGAGTAGTACCGGAACTGGCGGGGCGGGCACACGTCGCCACAATTGGGCCCGTCGTCCGTCGGGCGCTCGAAGCGGCCCACCTCGATCCTTTGCATCCAACGCTCGATGGCGTCGCGGTGACCGCGGGTCCCGGGCTGATTGGATCGCTGCTTGTCGGACTCGCCGCTGCGAAGGCGTACGCCGTTGCGTGGGATGTCCCTCTGATTGGCGTAAATCACTTGGACGGCCATCTCTTCGCACCCTTGCTAGAGGACCCCGCGATGGAGTTCCCCATCGTTACGTTGCTCGTGTCGGGAGGCCATTCGATGGTGGTTACGCAGAGCGAACCTGGTCGCCACATCGTTTTGGGGGAGACAATCGACGACGCGGTCGGTGAAGCATACGACAAGGTCGCTCGCTGGCTCGGACTTGGCTACCCCGGGGGGCCGGTCATTGACCGACTCGCTCAGACCGGTGACTCGTCGTCGCTGGACCTTCCTCGGTCGATGCTGGGCCCGGGTCTGGACTTCTCGTTTTCTGGACTCAAGACTGCGGTGGTACGGGCGACGGAGAAACGTCCGGACATCTCTCACGCGGACGTGGCGGCTGCGTTCCAGGCGGCCGTATGCGAACAGCTGATGCGCAAACTCCGTCACGCCGTTGAGGAGTACTCACCCCGCGGTCTCGCTCTCGCGGGCGGTGTTGCCGCGAACTCCGCCCTACGCCAGGAAGCCACGGCACTCGCCAAGGAGTACGGCATCCGTGCGCACTTACCGAGTCTGGCCATGTGCACCGATAACGCCGCGATGATTGCGGCGGCCGGTCACTATCGATTGGCGATGAACGGCCCGAGCCCCCTCGATCTTTCGGCCACCCCCAACTGGCT
>JAGWWX010000032.1 GCA_018970215.1 Acidobacteriota bacterium
TCAGCCGCGAACGAAGTTGCCGTCGCCGCATTTCTTGCCGGGCAACTGCGGTGGTCACACATCGTCCCGGTCGTGCGCGACGTTCTCGATCGCTACGAGGCAGCACCGCTGGAATCGGTGGCGCACCTGCGTGACGTGGACGACTGGGCGCGCCGAACGGCACATGAAATGATGAAGGGGCGATGACTCCCACATCCCGAGAAAAGGTACTGCAGACCATCGTCGGTGTTGCCGCCGTGGTACTGGTAGTGACCAGAACGGGATGGCTGGTGCCGGCGGTGGTCGTCGCCGTGTTGATGATGGTCGTTGGTCACGAATGTGGTCACTACATCACGGCGCGAATCACCGGGATGAAGGTGACGGAGTTCTTCGTTGGCTTCGGCCCGCGCGTGTGGTCGATTCGCCGAGGCGAAACGGAATTTGGCCTGAAGGCTTTGCCGTTGGGTGGCTACGTCCGCATCGTGGGTATGTCGACGATGGAGACGATCGACGACGCCGACGAGCCGCGCAGTTACCGTGCGCAGTCGTTTCCCCGACGCGTCCTCGTGGCGTCCGCGGGATCGTTGATGCACGCACTCATGGCGTTCGTCATCGTGATCGCCTCGTTGTGCGTGCTGGGCGTACCCGACGAGCGCCGCGTGGGCATAGGTGGACTGCTGCAGTGGGATAACGGGGCCATTACTCCCGCGGCGCGGGCGGGAATACAGGCGGGTGACGAAGTCGTGGCGCTCAATGGTCGGCGTGTTGCGAATGTGGTGGAGTTCATTCGCGCCGTGCACAGCGCTCCCGGAACGGCGCTCACCGTGACTCTTCGTCGGGACGGACGCACCCTACGCCGCGTCGTCACGCCCGTGGATGGTCGAACGGTAACGATGAACGGAACCGCTCTGACCGATCCTCAAGGAGCGCCCGCGGGGTATCTCGGGATTGAGCTCGACGCGCTCTACTCGCGCATGAGCCCGTGGTCGGCCGTGGCCACGAGTGCCCGCTACGTGGCGAACCTCACCACGAGTGCTATTGGATCGCTCCCGCAGATGTTCGCTCCTCGCCAACTGTCGAACCTCCTGCGCGACGTGACGGACTCGTCGGCCGCCCAGGCGACGGCCGCCACGGGCCAGCGGCCCGTCTCGGGCTACGGCGCCGTGCGACTCGCCGTGCAGAGCGCCGAGGCCGGACCTCGAGAGTTCGTGCAGATTTTTGCCACTCTCAATATCTTCATTGGCGTCGTGAATCTCATTCCGATGCTGCCGCTCGACGGCGGCCTTATCGCGGTTGCGACCTACGAGCGGTTACGTTCGCGCAAAGGTCGACCGCGGCATCAGGCGGACCTGACGAAGATGACCCCGTTCGTCTACGCCTTTTTGGCTCTGCTCGCCGTGCTCTTCTTCTCAACGCTCTACCTCGATATTGTCCACCCCATTGCCAATCCCTTCCAATAGGTCGCGCCGCGGGGCTCCTCACGGCAGAATGGCGATGTGGAAATCTCCTCATCACTGCTGACCCCTCGGAAGACAACGCGCCAGATCAAGCTGGGATCAGTTCTCGTCGGTGGCGACGCGCCCATTTCGGTGCAGTCGATGACAACCACCAAAACGGCGAATGTGGACGGCACGCTCCAGCAGATCTACGCGCTGTCGGCTGCGGGTGCCGACATCGTGCGCTGCACGTGCAACGAACAAGAGGCGGCCGAGGGGTTGGCGCAGATTGTTCCCCGCTCGCCCGTGCCCATCGTGGCCGATATTCACTTTCACGTGGAGATGGCGCTGGCGGCTCTGGAGGCGGGGGTGCACGGACTGCGCCTCAATCCCGGCAATCTACGAAAACCCGAAGAGATCAAACTGGTCGCCCGCGAAGCGAAGGACCGTGGTGTCCCGATCCGCATTGGCGTGAACGCGGGTTCGCTACATCCCGATCTCTACGCAAAGTACGGAGGCGCGACACCGGAAGCGCTCGTGGAGTCGGCGCAGGTGGAGCTCAACTACTTTCGCGAAGTCGACTTCGACGACGTCAAAATCTCCGTGAAGGCGTCGAGCGTGGCTCTCATGATTGCGGCGTATCGACTGGCCTCCGAGACCTTCGACTACCCCTTACACCTCGGGGTTACCGAAGCGGGACCACTTCCGGGAGGTCTCCTAAAGGGAACTGCGGGAATTGGCACGTTGCTCGCCGAAGGTATTGGGGACACGATTCGCTACTCGTTAACCGCCGATCCGGTGGAAGAGGCCAAGGCCGGTCGCCAACTCCTCGAGTCTCTCGGACTGCGCGAACGCAAGGGTCTTGACCTCATCGCCTGTCCGAGCTGTGGCCGCGCCGAGGTCGATGTCATCGCCGTGGCGAACGCCGCTCAGGCGGCACTGCAAGATCGCAATCTGCCGTTCCAGGTGGCGGTGATGGGCTGTGTCGTCAACGGACCGGGTGAAGCGCGTCACGCCGACCTCGGTATCGCCGCCGGCCGTAAACGTGGGCACCTCTTTATTCGAGGTCAGATTGTGCGCGTCGTACCCGAAGACGAGATGGTCGACGCCCTGGTAGCGGAGGCGGAAAAGCTCCTCGAAGAGGGGATCGAAGCGCGACTCGAAAAGCGTGATCGCTCGGCGGAAGCCGAAGCGGAGGCCGATCGCCTCGCACTTCTCGACGCGAAGGGCGATGACGCCAACCACGCGACCGAGCGCATCAGCGAAATTCGCCGCCGCCTCGCGGACGAGCGTTAATCGCTCGGTAGAATTTCACGGAAACGAAGGAGCGGCGTGGCCGAAAGTGCGCTAACGAATCGACACGACGACTTCCCGAAGTGGTACCAAGACGTCGTGGCGAAAGCCGAACTGGCCGATAACGGTCCCGTTCGAGGAACGATGGTGATTCGCCCCTACGGGTACGCCATCTGGGAGCGAATTCAGTCCGAAATCGACGTCCGCATCAAAGCCGCGGGGGCGGAGAACGCGTACTTCCCAATTTTTATTCCGGAGAGTTACCTCTCCCGAGAAGCAGAGCACGTCGAAGGCTTTAGCCCGGAACTCGCGGTGGTCACTCACGCGGGTGGAGAAAAGCTCACCGAACCGGTCGTCGTTCGGCCCACGTCCGAAACGGTTATCGGTGAGTTCATGGCGAAGTGGGTGCACAGCCATCGCGACCTGCCTCTGCTCTTGAATCAATGGGCCAATGTGGTGCGTTGGGAGATGAGACCCCGAGTGTTTCTTCGATCGAGTGAGTTTTTGTGGCAGGAAGGTCACACCGCTCACGCGACACACGAAGATGCTGCGGCGTACGCCCGGCAGATTCACTACGACGTGTACCACGATTTCATTCGCAACGTTCTCGCTGTTCCGGTGTATCTCGGCATGAAGACGCAGTCTGAGCGGTTTGCGGGCGCCACCAACACCATGACCTGCGAAGGAATGATGGGCGATGGGAAGGCTCTGCAGATGGCGACGAGTCACGAACTGGGTCAGAACTTTGCCAAGGCGTTTGACATCACCTTTCAAACTGAAGACGGTCAGTCGGCTCACTGCTTTACCACTTCGTGGGGTGCCAGTACTCGCTTGATCGGTGGACTCATCATGGCGCACGGCGACGATGACGGGCTCGTGGTGCCACCACGGCTGGCGCCACTTCAAGTCGTGGTACTACCCGTGCGTGACGACCCCGAGGTGATGTCGGCCGTGCGGCAGATCGCCGACGATCTGCGACGTGCCGGTGTCCGTGTGAAAGTTGATCAGGCTCGTGGCTCCTTTGGACGACGAGTAACGGACTGGGAGATTAAGGGCGTGCCGGTGCGCTGTGAAGTTGGCCCTCGCGATCTCGCCGAAGGAAAAGTGACGATCGCGCGCCGGGATAGTGGCGAAAAGGTGCCCGTCCCGCTGGATGCCGTGGTGTCGACAGTTCACGACACTCTCGAAACGCAGCAGCGAGAGATATTGTCGCGCGCCGAAACCCGACTCGCGGAGCGCACCGTTGACGTGACCACGATCGCGGAGGCGTCCGCCGCCGCGAAGGAGGGATTTGCCCGCGTGAGTTTCGATGTACTGCGCGGAGAGGGCGAAGCCCAACTGCGCACGGAGGCGATTACCGTACGGTGCTTGCAACGTGCTGACGGATCAATGCCCGACCGCGACGATGAGCCCGGCCTCGTGGCCATCGTGGGCCGCAGTTACTAGCGCCTCACCCGTCCTCCCTGACCAGGCGGGGTCTCATTCTTGGCGAACTCCGTATTTTCTGGTAAGATTTCGCCACAGTCCGCAAGGACGATTGGACTCGTAATCGCGGGCCTCGGGGCCCGCGTTTTTTCTTGCCAGTCGTTCGCTGACCAGGAAGGAGAGACATGGCTGACCTCGCGACACCCATCGCCGCCCTCCTGGCCGAAATGGACCTTTCTCTCTACGATCTTGAATTTGCGGGAGGCACTCTGTCCGTCACGGTGACGCGACCCGGGGGCATCGATCTCGATGCGGTGGCCGCTGCCAATATTGCTATTTCGCAGTGGCTCGACGAAGCCGATCCCATTGCGGGACGATTCACTCTTGACGTGTCGAGTCCTGGTCTCGAACGACGACTTCGCACCCGCGAGCACTTCGTGCTCGCGATCGGTGAGACCATCACGCTGCGCGAACGTCGTACCGGTGAGGCGACGCGACGTCTCGAGGGTGAGCTCATCTCGGTGAGTGAGACCACGGCCAGTATTCGCGATCGTGAGCTCGGCGAGGTCGAAGTTGTTCTCGACAATGTGGAACGAGCCCGCACGGTCTTTTCGTGGGGAGCGACGGCCAAGCCGTCGCCGTCGAAAGGTCGCGTGAGCGCACCAGCACAGGGAAGGAAAGCACCATGAGTTTTACTGATGCACTAAAGGGCATGGCCGAGGCCGAAGGCATCGATGTCGTTGAGTTGTTGAACGCCCTCGCGGAGGCAATGCTGAAGGCGTATAAGAAGCGTCCCGACGCCGCCGAGGATGCCGAAATCGAGATCAATCCGGAGACCGGGGATATCAAGGTCATCGGTCTCGTTCTCGACGCGGACGGCAACATTGTCGACGAGTGGGACGCGACTCCGGCGGACTTCGGTCGCATCGCGGCCCGCGAGGCACGTAACAATCTGCTGAACGCCATTGCCGATATTCGTCGTCGCCAGATGTACCTCGAGTTTGCGAACCGCGAAGGTGACATGGTGATGGCCACCATCGAGCAACTCAACCCCCGTTTCGCTCTACTGGATATCAGCAAGGCCGAAGCCCTACTGCCGCAGACCGAGCAGATCTCGTTCGAGATGGATCAGGCCGAGATGGGCAAGGGCGACGCACGAAAGAGCTCACGCGACGACGGAGAAACGCGCCGTTTCCGTCGTGGTGACCGCATGAAGGTGTACATCATCGAAGTGCGTAACTCCAACCGTGGTCCGTCCATCGTCGTCTCTCGCACCCACCCAGCCCTCGTCGCCAAGCTCTTTGAGATCGAGGTGCCAGAAATCGCGAACGGCCTTGTGGAAATTAAGGCCATCGCCCGCGAACCCGGTCACCGCGCCAAGGTTGCGGTCGCGAGTAACGACCCCCAGATTGACCCCGTGGGTGCCTGTGTTGGATCGCGTGGTATGCGCGTACGCAACATCACGAACGAACTGCGGGCCGAGCGTATCGACATCGTTCCCTACAGCGATGATCCCGTGGAGTACATCGAGGCGGCCTTGGCCCCCGCACGTATTCGCGACGTCATCTTGGACGAAGAGACAGGCGTCGCTCACGTCATTGTGAACTCGCAGCAGCTCAGCCTGGCGATTGGTAAAGATGGGCAGAACGCCCGTTTGGCCGGTCGTCTAACGGGTTGGTTAATTGATGTCGTGTCGGACACCGTCGACGAGGAGCCCGAGGTGGCGATCGACGAAGTGGAGGCATCGGACGTCGACGTTGACACTTCCAACGACGAGACGGACACCACGAACGTTGACTCAACCGAGGAGGTCGCCGAATAGCACCAGTACGAACGTGCGTGGTCTGCCGCTCCGTGCGCCCATCCCGCGAACTCTGTCGGTTAGGCGTGACGCCCGACGGACAGTGGTATCTCGGATCGGGAGTCGGTCGAGGAGCGTGGATGTGTCTCTCCGGACCCTGCCGGTCGGAGTTCGGCATTCGATCACTCGAGAAGGCGTTTCGTCGACGTGTGAGCGTTGATGAAGAGTCGCACATTCGTCATCTGTTCGGTGAACGTGACGTGGAGTCAGTTGTGAGAAACTAGGAAAGCGTGTCCGCGTAGGCGGACACGGATATTGAGGAAAGTAATTTGGCTGCGAAGAAACCCCGAGTACACGAACTTGCCAAGGAGTTCGGTCTCACCACGAAGGAACTACTCGATCTGGCGGCCCGTAAGGGCATCGACGCGAAGACCTCCTCTTCCTCTATCGACGAAGCCCAGGCCGACCGCCTGCGTCGAGCTGTTGACGACGAAGGTCTTCGTCGCGACGTCCAACCTGAAGAGCCGGCAAAAAAGAAGAAAGCGGTCGCCAAGAAGGCCGCTCCGAAGCCAGACGTCGAGACGACACCCACATCCGATTACGTCACTGACACAACGTCCTCGACCGAGGCACCCTCGGACGTGCCCAAGGTGGTGCGCGCCCGAACCTCAACGGTAAAGCCCGCCCCGCCGAAGCCGACGACTCCAGCTGCTCCGCAGGCTCCGACCTCCGTGACTCCCACGAAACGAGTTGCACCTCCCACCTCAGCAACGGGTCGACCCATTCCTCCGCCCCCGAGTCCTCGACCCCCCGTGTCGTCCTCGGGACGAGTGATTCCTCCACCTCCCGGCGGACCGCGCAGTGTGCGTCCGACGACCGGTGGTCCCGGAGGCGGGCGTCCGAGTGGTCCACGTCCCGGTGGGGCGAGTCGCCCCGGTGCAGCCGTCGGTGGTCGACCACTCGGTGGTCGACCAGGTGGCGGTGGCGGTGGTCCCGGTGGTTTTAGTGGTGGCGGCGGCGCCCGACCCGGCGCGCCCGCGGGTGGACCTGGTCGTGGACGGCCCGGTGGCGGTCCCGGTGGCGGACCGCGAGGTTCGCAGCGAAAGACCAAGGCACGCCGCGGTAACAAGGTAGAAGAGTTCGAGCCGACGAAGGCTGCGACCTGGGTTCCGAGCAACGCCCCCGTACCTGAGGGCGAGATCATCGTGGAGCGAGGTTCGACGGCCAAGGATCTCGGCCCCAAACTCAACCGTTCCGCTGCCGACATCATTCGTTTCTTGTTCTTGCAAGGCGAGATGGTGACGGCCGTTCAAGGTCTGACGGACGACATGATCGAGCTCTACGCCGCGGAGATTGGCGCGGAGGTTCGACTCGTTGACGCCGGAGAGGAGCAAGAAGCTCAACTCCTCGCGAAGTTCTTCGACGAAGACGAGGACGACGAAAAGTACGCATCGCAGACCCGTCCACCGGTGGTCACGGTGATGGGCCACGTGGACCACGGAAAGACGCTGACGTTGGACCGTATTCGATCCAGCAATGTGGTCGACGGGGAGGCCGGCGGCATTACGCAACATATCGGTGCCTATCAAGTCGAATGGAAGGGCCAGTCGATTGCATTCATTGACACCCCGGGTCACGAGGCCTTCACCGCGATGCGTGCCCGTGGAGCCAAAGTCACCGACATTGTGGTGCTGGTGGTGGCCGCCGATGACGGTGTCATGCCCCAGACCATCGAGGCCATTAATCACGCCAAGGCGGCCGAAGTTCCCATCATCGTGGCCGTCAACAAGATTGATAAGGCCGACGCCAACCCCGACCGTGTACTCCAACAGGTATCAGAACACGGTCTCGTCCCCGAGAAGTGGGGTGGCGAAACCATCGTGGTGGAGATCTCCGCTCTCCAACGATTAGGAATCGATGACCTCCTCGAGCAGATTCTTCTCGTCGCGGAGTTAGAAGAGCTGACGTCGCGCCACGAAGGGCGAGCGGCGGGCACCGTGCTCGAAGCGAATTTGGAAGTAGGACGCGGACCGGTCGCTACCGTCATGGTGCAAAAGGGCCAACTCAAGTTGGGTGACCACATCGTGGCCGGTGCGGCCTGGGGCAAAGTCAAGGCTCTGGTGGACGACAAGGGTCGACAAGTCAAGGTCGCGGGCCCCTCGACACCCGTCCAGGTTCTCGGGTTCTCTGAACCCCCTAACGCCGGCGATGAAGTGCGCGTCGCGAGCGACTCCGCCCAAGCTCGCACTCTGGCCGAAGCCCGTGCCCAGCGCATCCGCACGACGGGCCATATTCCGATTGCCGGAACCGGTGCACGCCTCGAAGATCTCTTCGAGGCGATTCAGCGCGGTGAAACCGCAACCCTCAACGTCGTTCTCAAGGCCGACGTGCAGGGTTCGCTCGAAGCGTGCACGGAGTCGTTGCGCAAACTCGAGCGCGACGACGTGAAGCTGGCCATCGTTCACCGCGGAGTGGGCGGCATCACGGAGAACGACGTGCAACTCGCGAAGGCGGCGAACGCGACGATTATTGGATTTAACGTCCGACCCGATCGCCGTAGTCGTGACATGGCCGAACGGGAAGCCGTAGAGATCCGTACCTACGAAATCATCTACAAGCTGATTGAAGAGATTCAGGCGGCGATGTTGGGTCTCTTGGCACCGGAGTTCGAAGAAGTCGTCACCGGCGAAGCCGAAGTGCGCGAAGTGTTCCGCATTCCCAAGATTGGCGCCATCGCCGGATGTTACGTCCGCGAAGGAACAATCACCCGCGGCACCAAGGTGCGATTCTTGCGCGAAGGCACCATCATCTGGAAGGGCTCGATCACGTCGCTGCGCCGCTTCAAGGATGACGTCCGCGAAGTGCAGTCGGGCTTTGAGTGTGGTATCGGACTGTCCGACTACCAAGACCTCAAGGACGGCGACATCATCGAAACGTACGAAGAGCGCGAAATCCCGAGAACGGCCTAAGCCGTGTCGAGTCGGTCGGGCGGCCATCCCTACCCCCGTAGTGCTCGGGTGAATGAGATTCTTCGTGAAGTCATCAGCGACGCCATCGTGCGCCTCGAGGACGAAGATGATCGACTCGGTCTCTTGACCGTGACGGGGGTCGAAACCTCGCCCGATCTTCGTCACGCCACCGTGTTCTTTGACTCCCTGCCACCCGAAGCCCGAGAGGTGCTCGAAGAGTATCGAGTGGAGATTCAGGCGGACGTGAACGTGCAGACGCGTTTGAAGAGAACTCCCAAACTGAACTTTCTCGCCGACCCCGCGATCGCCGCGGGTGGCGCCGTGGAAGATGCGTTGCGCCGTCTCCACGACGAGGATGAGTAAGGCGCACGGGGTTCTCCTCGTCGATAAACCGAAGGGGTGGACGAGTCACGACGTCGTCGCCAAACTGCGCGGCATCTTGGGTGAACGACGAATCGGACACGCGGGGACGCTCGATCCGATGGCGACGGGACTACTGGTGATTGCCGTCGGCTCGTGCACTCGTCTCTTGCAGTTTGCGACGGCGACCACCAAGACCTATTCGGGGACGGTGCGGCTCGGTGTCGCGACCGATTCGCTGGACGCCGACGGCAACGAAATCGACCGGGCACCCGTCCCGGAACTCACCGCTCAACAGGTGAACGACGCGGCGCGCAGTTTTCTGGGTGAAGGTACGCAGATACCGCCCATGGTGTCGGCGGTGAAGGTCAACGGCACCAAGCTCTACGAACTCGCACGAGAGGGGCGCGTCGTCGATCGCGCACCCCGACCCATCGTGGTGAGTTCCTTCGACATCGTGTCCGCTGAAGGCACCGATGTGCGTTTCGTCACGACCGTGTCGGCCGGTACGTACGTGCGCGTCCTCGCGGCGGACCTCGCCGCTCGCCTCGGAACTCTTGGCCACTTGACGGAGCTTCGTCGTCTATCGAGCGGAAATGCTCACGTTGCAGATGCCCTCACTCTTGATCAGGTGGGGGAGTTGAAGGCCGCCGCGCTGAAACCACCGTCGTATCTCGTCAATCACCTTCCCGCGTACGAGGCCGACGACGACGAGGTGGTGTCACTCCGCCAGGGCAAGCAGGTGGACGCTCGTGACGGGGCCGAACGAGCGGTGGCCTACTCGCGCGGCGACGTGGTCGCCGTTATGGAACGTCGCGGTGCGATGTACCAACCGATTGTTGTTCTCGCGACGAACTCCTAAAGTTTTCGTGATGCAACTCTTGCCCGTCGACGCACCGTGGAATCACGACACCGGTGCGGTCGTCGCCATCGGCGTGTTCGACGGGGTCCACCGAGGGCACCGGCACGTCATCGAGCAGACGGTGACACTCGCACGGACCCGTGGGCTTCGTAGCGTGGTAGTTACCTTTGATCCCACTCCCGCAGAGGTCCTCGCGCCCGATCGAGCGCCGAAGTTGCTCACCCTGATCGCGGACCGTGCCGAGTACATCGGTTCACTCGGCGTCGACGAAGTGCGCGTGGTCGAATTCACGCCGACGGCGTCGCAGGAAGAGGCCCGTGACTTCGTCAGGCGAGTGCTCGTGGGTCACTGTCACGCCAACGTCATCGTCGTGGGGGCCGACTTTCACTTCGGAAAAGACCGTGGCGGCAACGTGGCCACGTTGACGACGTGGTCGGCAACGGACGGCTTTGATGCGGTCGCGGTGGAACTTCGCGGCGACGACGAGAGATTTAGTTCGACTCGTATTCGTTCTTTGGTGCACGACGGTGAGGTGTCGCACGCCGCGGACTTGCTAGGACGGCCGTTCGCCTATGCGAATGTCGAAGTTGTCCACGGGGACGCCCGGGGCGGTGCCGAACTCGGCTATCCCACCGCGAACATTGCCCCTTCGTCCCGACTCGTGCGTCCGGCCCTCGGAATCTACGCCGGTCGAGCCCGTCTCCGTGATGGCCGCACGTTCGCGGCGGCCATCTCGGTGGGGAAGCGCCCCCAGTTTTATGTCGACGGGGAAGTGTTGGTGGAGGCGTACCTTCTTGGATTCAGCGGTGATCTGTACGGAGAGCGTGTCACACTGGAGTTTCTTCACTACCTGCGCCCCGAAATGACCTTCTCGTCGGTTGACGAACTGGTGGCGCAGATGGGGCGTGATGTCGCGGAAACCGCCCAGATTTACGCCGCATCTGGCGCGGGGCCCGCATAACTGCTACCATTGCTATCCGGCCAGCGTCGCTGGCAGTGCGGTCCGTCATGGAGGCGGTTCGCATCGGGACCTCCGATTAAAGGCAAAGAAGCATCCATGGCTGAGAAGTCGCACATCATCAAGGAATACCAGGCGCACGGAACGGACACCGGTTCGGCCGAAGTCCAGATCGCGCTACTGACTGACCGCATTGCGCACCTCACCGAGCACTTGAAAGTTCACAAGGGTGATCACCACTCACGTCGTGGACTCATGAAGCTCATTGGCCAACGCCGCCGTCTGCTCGATTACGTGCAGGCCGGTGACGTGGAGCGCTACCGCGCACTCATCGGACGTCTCGGCATTCGCCGCTAAGCGGCATCCGCCGGATGGTCCGGCGGTTCGAGCGTGTCGGGCTCGAAGTTCAGTGGAGATCACTCTCGCGAGAGTGCTGCCCACTGGGGTTCGTCTCGGTTCGCTCACTTTCCGAGCAAGGAGCACCATGTCCGAGACCATTTTGGTGTCGGCACCTATTACGGGTACCGACAAAACTCTGACGTTTGAAACGGGCGAACTCGCCCAACTCGCCGACGGAGCCGTCACGGCTCGTATTGGCGACACGATCATTCTCGTGACCGCCGTGGCGAATCGCAACGTGCGCGACGGGATTGATTTCTTCCCCCTGACCGTTGACATCGAAGAGCGGGCGTACGCCGCGGGAAAGATTCCTGGCGCGTACTTTCGCCGCGAGGGTAAGCCGTCCGACCAGGCTGTGTTGATCTGTCGTTTAATTGACCGTCCACTGCGTCCGTCGTTCCCCAAGGGATTCCGTAATGAGGTGCAGATTGTCGGCACCGTCTTCTCGGCCGACCAAGAGAACCCGCACGACGTTCTGGCCATCAACGCGGCCTCGGCAGCGCTCATGATCTCCGGAATTCCCTTCGAGGGACCGATCGGTGCCGTGCGCTTGGCGTACACCACCGATGGAGAGTGGATTGCGCACCCGACCTACGCCGCCGGTGACGCCGCCACGTTTGAAATCGTCGTTGCCGGACGAGCCCTCGAAAACTCCGTGGAGTCCGACATCGCCATCATGATGGTGGAAGCGGGCGGAACCGATGGCAGCTTCGAGAAGTACGCCGACGGTGCACCCAAGGTGGACGAAGCCGTTCTCGCCGATGGTCTCGAGAAGGCCAAGCTGTGGATTCGCGAGTCGATCAACCTGCAGCGCGAGATGGTGCGCGAGTACATCGCTGCACGTGGTCCTATTGAGACGATTCCCTACACCGTGTTCAAGGACTACCAGGACGACGTCATGGCGCGCGTGGAGGCGGTCGGTCACGACGCTCTCGCCGCAGCGAACACGATTGTCGCGAAAGCGGACCGTAACGCCGCGATGGACGCCGCCACGGCCGACATCATCGGTCAGTTGTCACCGGAGTTCCCGGAGCGGACCGGTGAAATCAAGGCCGCCATTCGTTCGTTGACGAAGAAGATCGTTCGTCGTCGCATCGTGGAGGCCGGTCAGCGCATCGATGGTCGTGGAACGGCCGATATTCGTCCCCTGAAGGCACGCGTCGACCTCTTTCCGATGACGCACGGTTCGGCCCTGTTCCAGCGTGGCGAAACCCAAGTGGTCAACGTGACCACGCTCGGGATGCCGCGAATGAAGCAACAGTTGGATTCGATTACTCCCGACGAGTGGCGTCGCTACATGCACCACTACAACTTCCCGCCCTACTCCACCGGAGAAGCGGGCCGCGTCGGCGTGCCCAAGCGCCGTGAAATTGGTCACGGCATGCTCGCGGAGCGCGCCCTTATTCCGGTCTTGCCGTCCGAAGAAGACTTTGCCTACTCGCTGCGTGTCGTCTCTGACGTCATGGCATCGAACGGGTCGACGTCGATGGCGTCGGTGTGTGGTTCGACCTTGTCGTTGATGGCGGCCGGTGTACCGATTGCGGCACCGGTGGCCGGTATCGCGATGGGACTCGTGTACGACGGCGGTAAGTACGTCACGTTGACCGACATTCTGGGCGCCGAGGACGCATTTGGCGACATGGACTTCAAGGTCGCCGGAACGGTGGACGCGGTGACGGCTCTGCAGCTCGACACCAAGATCGACGGTCTCCCCGCCGAAGTGTTGGCTCAGGCTCTGCACCAGGCGAAAGACGCACGTCTGAAGATTCTTGACGTGATTACGACCGCCATTCCCGCGCCGCGCGAAGAAGTGGCAGCCGTCGCACCGAAGATCATCTCCCTTGAGATTCCGATCGACAAGATCGGTGAGGTCATTGGACCGAAGGGCAAGGTCATCAACACCCTGCAGCAAGAGACGGGAGCGGATATCGCCGTCGATGACGACGGCGTCGTTGGCACCGTCACGATTGGTGCGAAGGACGGTCGTGCGGTCGCCGAAGCGAAGCGCCGTATCGAGATGATCCTTGACCCACCGACCGCCGAAGTGGGTGCGACGTATCAGGGCAAAGTGGTCAATATGACCAAGTTCGGAGCATTCGTCTCGATCCTTCCGGGTCGCGATGGCCTCCTTCACATCTCGAAGATGTCGCCCCTCAATGACGGCAAGCGCATCAACAACGTGGAAGATGTCTTGGAGTTAGGGCAGGCCATCGAGGTCAAGGTCGATGACATCGATCCTCAGGGCAAGGTGAGTTTGTCGTTGGCCGGCGTGGAGTACCCGGCCGCCGAGCCCCGCGAACCTCGCGAACGTCGTGAACGCCGTGACGACCGTCCCCGTGACGACCGCCCCGCCCGTGAAGGACGTCCCGCCCGCTCCTCCTTCGAGGAGAGCTTCGAGGCCGAGTTGGCCGACGAACTGGGAGATTTAGGTCCGGGTGGACCGAATCTCGGTG
>JAGWWX010000105.1 GCA_018970215.1 Acidobacteriota bacterium
GCCAGAAAGTAACTCTCCGGTTCTGACTGCGCCGCCGCCAGTTCCGTCCAGCCGAAGATGTCAGGGAATAGGACGGCGTGGCCCAAGCTGGAGACAGGGAACAGTTCTGTGACGCCCTGCAAAACACCCATCAACAGTGCTTGGTACCAAGGAAGCGTGGAGGCAATCATGCTGTCACGCTACGACCTGCTCGATACTTATCGTGACATCGGTAAGACTTCGGACGTGCGATTTCTCACGGTCATCCGACACTGCGCGGCTGAGAACACTACGCCCGATTACGACCGAACATTGAGTTCTCTTGGTCGCGAGCAGGCCGGGCAACTGCGTGCGTGGGCTTGCGATCCTGATGCGCTCGGTGCATTCGGTCCGACGACGTGTGTGGTGAGTGCGGCGGCTCGCACGCGTGAGACCTACGCACTTGGTCTGGCTGGCACACCGTTTGTACGTTCGCTGGAATTCAGTGAGCTGATCTACAACGGTGTGCGAGACGTCACGGCACATGACCTCGTGAGGGTGTTGCACGACATCGATCCCGTCAGCGAATCACTGAGCGTTATTGCCCACAACCCGAGCGTGATGGACCTGGCGTTCGCACTCGTCGATCAGGAGTCTGTCGACACTCTGAATTCTTTTGAAGTGGGCACGGCGATGGTGTTCGAAATTCATCGTGACCGACCTCTCGAGCTCGGCACGAATCGGCTCGTCGCGACCTTTCACCAAGAAAGAGTCTCGAACTAAAGAGTGCGCAAGATGGCGGCGTCACCTTGTCCGCCACCACCGCAGAGTGCAACAGCCGCGGTGCCACCACCGCGTCGCTGGAGCTCGAGCAGTGCCGTCAGCGCTACGCGGGTACCCGACATACCTACGGGGTGACCTAAGGCGATAGCACCGCCGTTGACGTTGACGGAGTCCGGGTTGACGCCGAGCTGGTCCGTGGAGGCGAGGCCGACGGCCGCGAAGGCTTCGTTCATTTCGAAGAGATCGATGGATCGCGGGTCGAGACCTGCCTTGGCAGCGGCTTTCGCGATGGCGTTGGCGGGCTGGAGAAGAAGCGAGGCGTCGGGTCCGGCGACCTGTCCGTAACTCACGATCTCACCGAGTGGCGTGAGACCAAGTTCTTTCGCTTTGGCTTCACTCATGACGAGAACGGCGGCGCCACCGTCCGAAATCTGGGATGCGTTACCCGCGGTAATCGTTCCGTCTTTGGTGAAGGCGGGGCGAAGTCCACCCAAGCTCTCCGCCGTGGTGTCGCCTCGCACACCCTCGTCAACCGTCACGACCACTGGGTCGCCTTTGCGCTGGGGAATTGAGACCCCCACAATTTCGTTGTCGAACTTCCCGGCTGCGATGGCGGCCGCAGCCAACTGGTGAGACCGAGCCGAAAACTCGTCTTGTCGCTGGCGGCTGATCTTCCCTCCGTTGTAGTTTTCGGTTCCGAGCCCCATCGCACAGTGGTCAAACGCGCACGTGAGACCGTCGAACATCATGGAGTCAATGACACTTTGGTCGCCAATGCGGTAGCCGGCCCGAGCTCCCGGCAAGAGATAGGGGGCGTTCGTCATCGACTCCATCCCACCGGCAATCACGACGTCGGCTTCGCCGGCTTTAATCATGAGGTCGGCGAGATAGATCGTCTGCAGCCCAGAGAGGCAGACCTTGTTGATCGTGGTGGCGTTCACACTCATCGGTACGCCACCCTTTATCGCCGCTTGGCGCGCCGTAATTTGACCTTGGCCCGCCTGAATCACTTGACCCATCAACACCGCGTCGACGAGTTCGCCCGGGATGCCGGCACGCTCGAGTGCGCCCTTGATGGCGTAGCCACCAAGATCCTGGGCACTCAACGAGGCAAAAGCCCCCGAAAGTTTTCCAATGGGGGTGCGAGCTCCCGAGACAATCACGGTGCGGGACATAGTCGAACTCCTTCGTCGGTGGCCTAGTCGGCCCTGCCATCTCACGATAGTCAAGGAGCACCCCGAGCTCTTCACGGGTAACCTGCCACCCCATGAGCGAACTTCTCGATGCCGTCCGAGCCGGTGCTGATGCAGAGACACTGGCCCAACTTCCGTTCCCGACGACTACCCGTGCCGTGTATGTCCGTCGTGAAGATCAAGGGATGTTCGAAGGAATGGCGAGCAATGATAAAGATCCTCGCCAAAGTTTGAAAGTCGGTGAGATTCCGCTCCCTGAGCTCGCTCCCGACGAGGTTGC
>JAGWWX010000033.1 GCA_018970215.1 Acidobacteriota bacterium
CGATGCCCACGAAGCCCACGAGCCCCACGGCGGACACCACGGCGGCCGTCCCCAGTGACGCGGCAACCACGAGCAGCAGGCGGACACGCGTCACCGACAGGCCGAGCGCTCGAGACTCCACGTCACCGACGCTCAGCACGTCAAGAGCCCGGCCGGCGAGAAGACAGACAGCGCAGCACACCACGACGTAGGGCAACGTGACCAACACGTTGTGCCACGACGCACCACCGAGCGAACCGAGAAGCCAGATATAGACCCGCGCAATGGAACTATGTGACGACTGCTGTACAAATGTCTGCGCACTCGTTAACAGCGACGACACGGCGACACCCGCGAGGACGAGCGTCGCACTACTACCGCGACCTCCCAGCATCCACGTCACCGCGACCGCGCTGAGTGCGCCAACGAACGCGAGGAGGGGCGTCCAACTCGGTGTCGAGAGGCCGTCGCCGATCCCCACGATGGCCACGGTCGCGCCGAGCCCAGCACCGGCGGCGACGCCCAGTAGGTACGGATCGGCGAGTGGATTGCGAAAGACACCCTGATATGTGCCGCCGGCGACCGCGAGCATCGTGCCGACGATGAGAGCGAGAACAATGCGGGGGGCGCGTAGTTGCCACAGAACGGTGCTGGAAAGATCATCGAGAGCGGCTCCGCCGAGACCGAGATGACTCCCGATGTCACCGAGGATTGCTCCTAGCGAGAGTTGGAACGGTCCTACCGCGAGCGAAACGAGCGACACCGCAACAACCCCCACCACGGCGAGCAGACTCACCGTCGTGACGCGCGACGACGTCGGCAACGACACTGCTACTTCGTCCACTTCTTCTGTGCGAGCGCCTTCGTGATGGCGAGGGAGATCTGGCGCATCAACGTGCTTAATCGGGGTCCCCAACGCGACGCCACGTCGTCATCCAGGGCCACCACATGATGGAAGGCGACGGCCCGTACCGACGAAAAGCCCGTGCGCTTGGAGACCATGGTGGCGGTGACGGAGCAGCACTTGGTGTCGGCGAGAAAAATCACTTTGGGACTCGCCGCCACGATGTACTCCCGACTGAGTTGGGGGTACCCGTAGTCACCTTCGGTGGCCACCGCGTCGGCAATATTGGTCACACCGAGCGACGACAAGAGCGACCCAACGAAGGTCCCCGACGTGAGGGAGTAGAGAGTGGGGTCGAGTTCGTAGTACACCGAAATCGACGACGTCGTCACTTTCGCCCGACGAGCGGCGGCGGCGACCGACGCCACCGACGCCGTGATGTCGCGCTGAAGAGTGGACGCGAGCCGGTTCGCCGAACTGGCGTGTCCCGTCGCGGTGCCGAGCTGACGAATCTGTTGGAGTGCGTCAGTGACTGACGTCGCCGCATCTTGTTCGATGACCGGAATCCCGAGCGCGGTCAAGTTGGTCACGATGTTGTTCGTGTCGTAAGCGACGATGACGAGGTCAGGCTTCACGACGGCACCATTGCGGCGGGGACAGACTCCGGCGACGGCCTCGACGCTGGGGTTGAGTGCGTCGATCCGCGTCGCGGGTAAGCGACCCGCCGGATAGTTCGAATCGCGATCGACGGCCTTGACCTGTGAGCCCGCGCCGATGGCGTAGAGGGTTTCGGTGGCCGTCGGCGACAGTGAGACGATGCACTGCGGCGGAGTTGAGGCCGCGCGCGCCACGAGCGGAGTGAGTGTTGTTGTCAGTATCGCGGTCGCGATAACCGACCGAACTGAGTGTCGCATGTTGACCTCCGGTTTCGGTCGAGGTGATTGACCGACGGATCAACATCCGTGCGACCGCTCTTGCCTCGAGAGCTTCGTCACTACACCTCGTCGCAGGCGACCTGACTCGAGAGCGGGTGCTCTCACACAGTTGCGGGACAGTGTTGGAATCTCACCAACTTCGCTGCCACGAGGCTCGCCCACCCTACACCGACCCCACGGTGGCAGACGAGGAGTCCTACGATGTCCCTGTGCTGAGCACCTTGGTTCCTGACGTCGCTGATTTAACGAACGTTCTGCCCACCGAGCGGCTCTTGTCCAACGGAATGTCAATTCCCGAGCTGCGAGCTCAGTACCGGACGATTTCAACGTGGCGCAACGTCCGCGCGGTGAGCGTGGCGTGGATGTGGCTGCTCGGACTCTCGTACCTCGGGGCCCACGGAAACTGGTTCGTCATGCTCGCCGTCGTTATCGCCATGGGCCCAATCCACGTACGGTTCGCAATCTTGATGCACGAAGCGGCCCACCGACTTCTCTTTCGCTCCAAGCACATCAACGATGTCGTCGGGACGTGGCTCGTGGCGTACCCGGCGTTCGTACCGCTCGCGCTCTATCGTCGCAGCCACTTCGCTCACCACCGCGACGAATTCGGACCCGACGAACCCGACATCGCCTTCTACGACGGGTACCCCTGCCAGCCTCGTGACCTTCGACGTCGACTGCTACGCGACGCCGTGGGCATCTCGGGGTGGAAGAACTTCAAAGTCCTGCTCGTCGCCACGACGAAGAGGGCGAGTCGTCGCCTCGCCCTCTCCATTCTCTCGGTCCAGGTCGTTCTGGCGGTCGGACTCGGACTAGTGACGGGTCGCTGGTGGAGCTATCTCGTGTTCTGGTGGCTGCCGTGGATGACGCAGTGGCGCGTACTCAACCGTCTTCGAGCCATCGCCGAACACGGCGGCATGGGACGTTCCGACGATCGCCGACTCACCACGCATCACGTCCGCCAATCGCTGCTCGCGCGGATGTGGCTCGTTCCCTTTCACACGGGGTGGCACCTCGCCCATCACGTGGACATGGGCGTTCCGTGGCATCAACTGCCCGCGTATCACGCTGAACTCGTTCGGGCCGGCTACGTCACCGAGGCGATCACGTTTTCTTCGTACCTCGCGCTCTGGCGGGCCGCCACGGCGCGCCGCGACTAAGTCGCGGTCATCCCACCGTCCACGGCAACGTTTGCGCCGGTCATACCCGAACTCTGTGGCGAGCAGAGCCAGGCGATCGTGGCCGCCACTTCACTCGCCCGGAGTAGTCGAGCCATCGGTTGTTGAGCAGCGAAGGCGTCGGTCGACGCCAGCTGGTAGAGACGAGCTGACGCGGTGAGCATGGCGGTATCGGTCGAACCGGGACTGACGGCGTTCGCCGTGACGGATGTTTCGGCGAGGTCCATCGCTACGCCACGAATGAGACCAACCACGGCGTGCTTCGCGGCCGAGTAGGCGGCGAGGTGGCGCAGCCCGAGCTGCGACGCCGCCGACGCCACAGCCACGATGCGTCCGTATCGTTCGTTCGCGAGCAGCGTCGGCACTGCGGCGTCAATGAGTCGGCGCGTACCTAAAACGTTGACACTCATCACGGCCTCGTAGACGGCGTCGGGGGTCTCCCACAGCGTCGCCCCTCCGCCGATGACACCCGCAGCGGCCACGACGGCGTCGAGACGACCGAAGTGACGCGTGGCGGTATCGACCGCGAGTTCCATATCGGACTTGCTCCGCACGTCACCAACGAGCCCCAGCACGTGATCACCGTGACGCGCCACCACCCCATCGAGTTCGGCCGGGGTCGCCATCGGGTACGGAATATCGGGAATATCACGGCAGCGATCGACGGCCACCACCCGAAACCCGTCGTTGACGAGAGCGTCGACCGTGGCCGCACCGATGCCACGGGCGGCACCCGTCACGATCGCTACTCGACTCATACTCTCTCCTCACCATCACGCACCAGCGTCACGATCTCCTCAACCCACTGATCAAGCACTCGTTGACCCAACGCTGCCGTCGCGCGTGAGGGCGAACCCAGCACGCCCGTCGGGGACACTGCCATTATCCCCTGTTCTCGCACCGCGCGCATATCGCCGTCGTGCAACGGGTAGTCCGCGATGGCATCGCGACGCACCACGGTGGGATCGAGAGCGAGCATGACGGAGGTCTCAACCTCGCCGGCGTGTGGGTCACCGCCCCGCCAGATGGGAAACCACGCGGCGACGTCGGAGCCCTCAGCCGTAGCGATGGGCAGGACGCGATGGACTGCCTCCATATTCCCTCCGTGGCCATTGATGAGGACAACGCGTTGCCAACTCTCGCGTGTGCTGCGTAGAAGTTCCAGCACCACGGTCGCGACAACATCGGTGCCCAGAGAAATTAAGCCCGAAAAGCCTTGGTGCTCGCCCGAAGCTCCGAAGGGGATAGCCGGCGCCACGTCCACATCCACTCGCTCCGCGACGCGCCGCGACAACGCCGTGGCGATCACGGTGTCGGTGGTGAGAGGCAGATGCGGCCCGTGCTGTTCGAAGGACCCGAGGGGAACGAGCAACGTTCGCGTCGCGTCATTCGAATGCTCTCGCCACGTTCGTTCGGCGAGGGGCCGAAACGTCATCGACGTTGTAGACGAACTGAGGTGCGTCCCGAGTGGTCCTCGCTAGAGCGGGGACGGATCGTCAGACCTTTCGCGGCGAGCGCAACTTCGCCGTGGCCGTGAACACACTCGGGATCGGGATCGTCGAGCTCAAGTCCCGTAAAGAACTTCGCCGCCATGCATCCCCCACGACAGGCGTCGTAGGAGCCACACGCACTACACGCGCCAGGGTTACCCGGTTCACGGAGTGAGGTAAAGAGGGCTGAATCACGCCAGACGGCCCCGAAGCCAGCGTCACGGACGTTCCCCGCGAGGAACTGATCATGGATCACGAACGGGCAGGCGTAGACGTTGCCCACGGGATCGATCAAACACACCACGCGACCGGCGCCACAGAGATTCAGCCCCTCGAGGGGATCTCCGAGGGCCGAAAGATGAAAGAAGGAGTCGCCCGTCAAGACGGAGGGTCGATCGAGCAGCCAGCGATAGAGATCGCGATTCTGTTCGCGAGTGAGGTGTAGGTCATCCCACACATCGACGCCGCGACCCGACGGCCGGAGACGCGTGAGCCGTAGTTCGGCACCGTAGCTCTGTGCCAACTTTTCATACTCATCGAGCTGGGTGACGTTGTCCCGAGTCACCACGACTGAAATCTTGAAGGGGCCAAAATTGGCCGCCGCCAAGTTGTCCATCGCTCGACGCGCCGCGTCGTACGAACCTTCGCCTCGTAGAGCGTCATTGGTGGCACGATCGACGCCATCGATGGAAATCTGGACGTCGAGATAGTCCGTCGCCGCCAGACGTCGAGCAGCGTCGGGGGTGAGACGCGTCCCATTCGTCGAAAACTTCACGCCGACGTGTCGGTGGACCGCGTGCTCCACGATGTCGAAGAAGTCCGAGCGAATCATCGGCTCCCCTCCACCAATGTTGATGTAAAAAATCTGCATGGCGGCAATTTCGTCGACGAGAGCGAGGGCCTCGCTCGTGGTGAGCTCACGGGGATCACGACGCCCCGACGACGACAGGCAGTGGGCGCAAGCGAGATTGCAGGCGTAGGTGAGCTCCCACGTCAAACAGATCGGGGCGTTGAGGCCCCGTTCGAATCGATCGCGCAAAGAAGAGTTAGCGGCCACGGATGATCTCCGAGGGCACGAGGGTGGCGAGGGCAGTTTCGTACCGTTCGACATGAGCCTCGGGCACATGGTCCACGATGGCGTCACGCGCCGAGTCATAGTCCTCGAGACGGCGAACGATGGTGACTAGTTCTCGTGACTTGAGAAATACAAGTCGGCGATTGACGTGGTGATACGCCAACGCCCCGAAGGGTTCGTCACGAAGTGATACGTCGTCACTGAGTTGCCACGCTCGGGTGGCGTCAAACAAAGACACGGGGAGATTTAGTAGACCCCGCAGAGACCGTCGATCGACACCTCTTCGACGAGTAACTCCTCAGCAGTCGCTTCCTCTTCATTCGCGGCGGTGATCTCTTCGGGGTTCATGGCACTCTCCTTTGCCCCTCTAGTCTGCCCGTTTTTTCACACCCTGGTGGCGAAGCGTGGAAAACTACCCAGGTGACGTCCCGTCTTCCCGTAGCGCCACCGGCCCACGACCACCCCCTGCCGCTCGGCACTGCGGTCACTCTGGACCCGTCGAGCGAATTTGTTGGGGATCAGATTGTCACGGGCGGTCACCCCTGGCGAGTTCTGCGACTCAATCCGGCGGCCATGTCGCACGTTCGTCACTGGGAAAAGGACGGCACTATTACGGCCGGCACCGGTGCCCTCGCGCGCACGCTCACGAATGCCGGCTTTCTCACACCGTCGTATTCCTCGTCCCGAGAACTTCACGACGTCACCATCGTCATTCCCCACTTCGGTGACGTGGGACCCTTGCGGAGTCTCATCGAAGAACTGGGCGACTTTGCCGTCATCGTTGTGGATGACGGTTCGCCGAATACCCAAGAGCTCGAAGAGATCTGCAACGAAGTGGGAGTTCGCCTGATTCACCACGAACACAATCGTGGTCCCGCTGCGGCGCGCAACACGGGGCTCCAAGCCTGCACCACGCCGTTCGTATGGTTCATCGACAGTGACGTCACCGTGGGTGGTCCTCGCGCCGTGTGGCAACGACTCTCGACGCACTTTTCTGACCCACTGGTGGCTGCCGTTGCACCTCGCGTAGTTGGTCACGTCGGCGCCTCGTTGAAGGAGCGCTTCGAAGAGCGCTGGAGTCCCCTGGATCTCGGACCCCGGTCCGCGCTCGCCACACCACGTGGACGTGTGAGTTACGTTCCCAGCGCCTCGCTCATCGTGCGACGCTCCGCCATTGGTGATGGCTTTGATGAAGAACTCCGCACGGGCGAAGATGTCGATCTGATTTGGCGCCTCGCGATCGCCGGTTGGCTCACTCGATACGACGCCCAGGTTCTTAACCGCCATCGTTCGCGCTCAACGACCACGTCGTGGTTCGCGCAACGAGTGCACTACGGCGACTCCGCGTCGGCCCTCGCACAACGTCACCCCGGTAATCTCGCGCCGATTCGGGCCGACGCGTGGACACTCTTGGCGTGGTGCTTCGCGATCTTTCGACGGCCAGGTCTCTCGATGACGGTGATGGACGCGGCCCAACGAGGGCTCGCCGAACAACTACCCGCTGACCTCCCCGACGCCGACGACGTCGCTCGTCACATCGCGGGATTGGGAATCGTGCGCGCCGGTGGCCCGCTCGCACGAGCGCTACTGCGTTCCTACGCGCCCCTCGTCCTCCTTGGACTCTTTCATCGACGGACCCGAACGCTGTCACTCGTTGTTGTGCTCGGTGGCGTAGTGCACCGCCTACGGGGAGCCGCGCCCCACGTGACCGACATTCCACTCGCTCTCGCTGACGACACGGCCTACTCACTCGGCCTCTGGCGGGGAGCATGGCAGCGACGTGAGTGGTCCGTCGTTCTCCCTCAGATCACGTGGAGGACCCGCCTCGGTCGAGCGGTGCGCCGCCCACGACACAACGAACCAACGTTGGCCGCGGACCGCGGCCTCGACTAGTCGAAGCGAACGACGCCGCGAACGTTCTTGCCCGCGTACATGTCCTGGTAGCCCTGCTGGACTTCGTCCAGTGAGTACTCGCGGGTAATGAGTTCGTCGATCTGCAACTTGCCCTCACTGTGGAGCCGGAGCAGACGTGGGATCTGGACACGAGGACTCTCCGAACCAAAGACGGTGCCCTTCAGTTCCTGGTTGAACATCGAGAGTCCAAAGAGGTTGAGCTTGACGTCGTTTTGGCCGTACGGAGCAATGGCCGTCGCCACAATGGTGCCGCCCTTGGCCGTAATCGACCGGGCCTCTTCAATCAGCTCGCCGGTCAATACTCCTGGGGTCAAAATCACGACGTCACAGTTCTTCCCGTGCGTCAGTTCGCCCATGAACGAGAAGGCGGCCTCCAGCGCCGAACTGGCGCCGTGGGTCGCACCAATCTTGAGCGCACGATCCACCTTCGACGGCTCGAGGTCGATAGCGATCACGGCGCGGGCGCCGGCGTGCACGGCACCTTGAATGGCACCTGAACCAACACCACCACAACCGATGACGGCGACGACGTCGCCGGGCTTCACGCCACCGCGATTGACAGCGGAGCCAAAGCCCGTCGAGATACCACACGAGATCAACGCCGCGGCGCGGAGGTCGTACCAGGGCTCAATCTTGACGAGCGACGCCTCGTTCACCACGATGTACTCCGAGAACGTTCCGAGTTGCGCCATGCGGTTGAGGTTTTCCCCGTTGAGGTGGTGACGCCACGTGCCGTCACTAATCATCGGGCCCGCCAACGTGGACGCACCGAGGTCGCAGATGTACTGACGACCCGACGCACAGAACTCGCACTTGCCACAGCTCGGGACGAACGACACGGCGACGTGGTCACCGGGCTTCAGGCTGGTGACGTTCGGTCCAACGGACTCCACGACACCGGAACCTTCGTGTCCACCAACAATGGGGAACATGGTGTCGCGACCCGAGAGAAACTGCAGCACTTGAGGGTCTTGCGAGATGTCACCGGTTCGAAGGTGCTCGTCGGAGTGGCACATTCCTGAAAAGGCCATCTTGACCTTGACTTCGCCGGACGCCGGCTCATCGATATCGATTGTTTCGGTCGTCCACGGTGCGTTGAGCGCCATCAGAACGGAAGCCTTGACCTTCATAACATCCCCCTCGACTACGTGCGGTTGGACTCAACACTAGTGAGGGGACAGCGCCTCCGCTCACCCCACGCGTCGGACCTAGCGGTCGACGCTGGCGAGACGCTGCTCAATCTGGCGTCGAACCTTGGTCCAGGCCGCGTCGTCCGCATCCGGATCGAGGCCACCCCAGTCCATGGGTCCCGTCGGATCGCAGTTCAAAAACGCAAACTCCGTTGCCCCGAGTCGGGCGAAGAAGTTTTCAAACCAGGGGCGCAGGGTGTCGTTGACCGACTGGGGACCTTCGGAGTACAGACCGCCGGAGGAGATGATCACACTGACGGGCTTGCCGGCCAACACACTCGGAGCTCCGTAGAACGTCCGAATATTGACGAAGTGATCGACCCACGCTTTCAGCGACGAGGGAGTCGACCAGTTCCACATGGGAGTAGCGAAGAGAAGGTGCGAGCAGTGTTCGACCTCATTCACAATCTCTGCCTGCAGGGCGAAGGCGGCCGCCTGATCTGCGGTGTGCTCGGCGAGTGGGGTGCGCCCCGCTGAGAGGGCCGCCAGTGATAAGTGCGGCAGGTTGGTCGTGTCGCGACTCGTGACCTCGGCGTCAGGAAACTGCGTCCGGTAGCCGTCAACAAAGAGCTGAAGTGCGCGCCGCGACCACGAGCGATCTCCACGCGGTGAACTCACGACGGTGTGTAGGTGGCGACGCATGAGGTCACGCTAGCGACTGATCAGTTCACGACAGTCGAAGTGGTCCTCGCAACGCCTCGGTCACGAGGTTGCGCAATGTAGCGGCGTAGGCGAAGGAGAGGTGGCCGGCGTCGCGATAGGCCACGTAGTTACCGATCACCGACGGGCACTGCTGCGTCAGCGTCGAACAGAACCACGGCGTCGTATCGATGTAGGTGGCGTGCGCCGCCGCGGCGGCGTCGCGCTCCGCAGTGGTGAAGGTGAACTTCAGTGACGTCGCTAATGAGGTGTCGCAACTGCGCAGCGACGTGAGATGCAGGGAGACACATCCGCCCGGCAGATACGTTCCGCTGTAGGTATCACCCGACATCATCACGGGATTATCACCGAGGAGGACCACTTTGAGTCCCGCCTTCGTGAAATTGGACAGAGTGGTCGCGAGTCCATTCGAGAGTTGCTTCTTCGTCGGTGGCTTGCCATTGGTCAGGGTGATGTCGGACGTTCTCTCCATCACGATGACGGCGACTGGTTTGTTCTTGGCCTTGATGACGTTGTTTTCGGCCGTTCCACGCCACGTCGTATTGCAGAGTGCCGACGGGCTCTGCACCGTGAGGTGGGCGGGCGTACAACCCGGCATCCAGTTCATCGAGACACGAAAACCTTTGCTCAGGAGTGCGGGAACAATCGCCGTGGCCCACATTGGGGCGTGAGAGTCGCCATAAAGTGCCACCCACTTCGATCCCGTTCCCCACGAACACGACACCGCCAACTTGCAGGAGTCAAAAAGGGCGGTGTTCTCCATTGAGTCACTCACGAGCGCCGTCAGACTGTCGCGAACTGCGGTACTGGCGACCGACGTCGTCAGGGATTGGCGTACGGCCGTCTGTTGGGACGCCGCGACGGTGCTCGTCGCCCCGACCATCGGAGAAAAGCACGCGAAACCGGCGAGGATGAGCGCCGCGACTCGACGTCCGTTTCTCATACCGTTCACGCTACCGACACTCCTCGAAATTCTTTATGCGCCCTACATCCGATCGGGGGCAGAGATTCCTAGGAGAGAGAGGCCCGTGGCGAGTACTCGTGCGGTCCCGACGCAGAGTGCCAGTCGCTCACGGCGTTCGTTACCCTGCGCGGTCAGTACCGGACAGGCTTCGTAGAAAGAGGTAAAACGTTGCGCGAGATCGAAGAGATAGTTACATAAACGGTGCGGTTGATTGGTATTGACGGTTGCCGCCATCGCTTCGGGAAATCTCAAAAGTCCCAGCGCGAGCGATCGGGCGCTGGGATCATCGAGAGAGAAGGTGACATCGTCTAGCGACACGGGCTCGTCGAGGCGACGGAGAATCGACTGAATGCGGGCGTGCGCGTAACAGAGATACGGTCCCGTATCACCTTCGAAGGCCACCATGCGATCGAGGTCGAAGACGTAGTCCTTTTGTCGCTCGTTCGAAAGATCCGCGTACTTGAGTGCCGCGCGGGCGAGGCTCAGGGCCAACGTTTGACGTTCGGCGATGTCCATATCGGGGTTGCGTTGCCGCAGTGCCGCGTCGGCCCGCTCGGTCGCCTCGTCAATCAACTCGATCAGTTTCACCGTCTGGCCTGACCGGGTTTTGAACATCTTGCGATCGCTGCCCAGGACGTTGCCGAAGGCGATGTGCTCACAGCGCACCGACTCGGGGAGCCACCCCGCTGCTCGTGCCGTGGCGAACACCATGGCGAAGTGTTGGGCCTGCGGGGCCCCCACGACGTAGTAGACCGCGTCGGCCCGCAGTGTGCCCACGCGGTCGCGTACTGCTGCGAGGTCGGTCGCGGCGTAACCGAAGCCCTCATCTGACTTTTGGACAATCAGCGGAAGTGGCTCGCCGTCACGATTCTCAAATCCGGCAGGAAACACGCACTTCGCTCCGTCGGAGTCCACGAGAAGACCGGCCGCGGCGAGGTCATGGACTACACCGTCGAGCAGGGGGTTATAGAAAGACTCACCAACGACATCACTCGGAGTCATCGTCACATCGAGCTTGTCGTACACCTCTTGGAAGTACGCCACCGACTGGTCGACGAGAATGCGCCAGAGACGGTTCGTCTCCATGTCGCCCCCCTGCAGCAGCACGACTCGCTGACGACTGCGCTCCTTAAAGGCGTCGTCAGCGTCGAACTTCGCACGGGCCGCTCGATAAAAAGAGTCGAGGTCACCCATCGACAGTGTTGAAACGGCCGAATCTTCACCAAGGTCGAGCAGATGTTCGATCAACATCCCAAAGGGTGTTCCCCAGTCGCCCACGTGATTGCGGGGAATCACCGTGTCGCCGAGAAAGCGATAGATACGTGCGAGTGAGTCACCGATCACCGTTGAACGGAGGTGCCCCACGTGCATCTCCTTCGCCACATTCGGCGCGGAGTAATCGATGACCACTCGACGAGATCTCTCCGATAAAGAAATTCCAGTCCGGGCATCGTTCACTACGGCTCGAAGTTGAGAGCTCACAAACGCCGGGTTGAGAGTGATATTCAAAAATCCCGGTCCCGCAATCTCGACGTCCGCAATGTCGGCAATATCAAGATGGCGAACAATTTCGGCCGCGACCTCGCGAGGGGGCCGTGAGAGGGTCTTCGCCACCCCCATCACGCCATTGGCCTGATAGTCGACCCGTTCGGACGGTCGCAGTACTGGATCGGCACCCGGCGACACGGCATCAAACGCCGACGCGAGTCGGGCGAATAAGACGTCGTAGGTCGCAGGCATCTCTCCATTCTCCCACTCGCCACGGCCGCGGTGAGTTCCTCGTCCGACACGGCAGAATGGAGGGGTGACTTCCTCCCTCAACTCCTTCGGTGCCCAATCAACCCTGACGGTCAATGGCCGCGAACTGACTTACTTTTCCCTCCAGGCCGAGGCCCTCGCTTCCTTTGGTATTGAGCGCCTCCCCTATTCAATCAAGGTGCTCTTGGAGAACCTTCTACGGCACGAAGACGGCGTCAAGGTCAGCAAGGGCGACATTGAGGCGTTGGCTCGCTGGGCCGAGACGCCCGAGCGCCATGGCGAGGCCGCTGGCGATGACGCCAAGGAGATTGCCTTTACCCCCGAACGTGTCTTAATGCAGGACCTCACGGGAGTCCCCGCGGTCGTCGACCTTGCGGCCATGCGCGACGCCATCATTGCTCTCGGCGGCGATCCCCAAAAGATCAACCCTCTCGTTCCCGTAGAACTCGTCATCGACCACTCCGTCATTTTGGAGAAGACGGGAACTGCGTCGAGCTACGAAGAAAACGTCGCCATTGAGTACGAACGCAACCGCGAACGCTACGAGTTCTTGAAGTGGGCGCAGAGTTCGTTCAAGAACTTCCGCGTCGTCCCGCCAGGCATGGGAATCTGCCACCAGGTCAACCTCGAACATCTCGCCCGCGTCGTCTTTAGCACCGACGGCGTCGCCTACCTCGACACCGTCGTCGGTACCGACTCGCACACCACGATGATCAACGGCCTCGGTGTTCTCGGCTGGGGTGTTGGTGGAATCGAGGCCGAGGCCGCCATGCTCGGCCAACCCACCTCGATGTTGATTCCTCCCGTGGTCGGACTGCGCATCACCGGTGCCACCCGTGAAGGCGTCACGGCCACCGACGTCGTCCTCACGATTACCGAACTTCTCCGCAAGCACGGTGTCGTTGGAAAGTTCGTTGAAGCCTTCGGTCCTGGTGTTTCGTCGCTCTCACTCGAAACTCGTGCCACGATCGGCAACATGTCCCCCGAATACGGTGCGACGTGCACCTTGTTTCCCATCGACCAGGTCACTCTCGACTACATGACCTTCACCGGTCGCTCGAGCGATCAGGTCGCCCTCGTGGAGGCCTACGCGAAGGCCCAGGGAATCTGGCACACGAACGACAGCGTGGAACCCATCTTCTCGGAGTACGTCGAGCTTGACCTTTCGACCGTTGAGCCAAGTCTCGCCGGTCCCAAGCGTCCTCAAGACCGTGTTGCTCTCGGCAAGACGCGCGACGCCTTCCGCGCAGCCCTCGGCCGAGAGCCAAAGCAAGTCCGTGGCATCGAGAATGCCGAGACTCTTCGTGATGGTGACGTCACCGTCGCGGCCATCACCTCGTGCACCAACACGTCCAACCCCTCAGTCCTGGTCGCTGCCGGACTCGTGGCGAAGAACGCTGTCGCCAAGGGACTCACGGTGAAGCCCTGGGTCAAGACCTCCCTGGCTCCCGGTAGCCGGGTCGTCACCGACTACCTCGACCGCGCCGGTCTCACCGAGTCACTCGACGCTCTCGGCTTTTATCTCGCGGGATACGGCTGCACCACCTGCATTGGTAACTCGGGACCGTTGCTCGACGGTGTGAGCGAAGCGGTGAACGAACACGATCTCTCCGTCGTCTCGGTGCTTTCGGGTAACCGCAACTTCGAAGGCCGGATTAGCCCTGACGTTAAACAGAACTTCCTGGCTAGCCCGCCACTCGTCGTCGCCTTCGCCCTCGCCGGAACGGTCGACATTGATTTGACTACAGAGCCTCTCGGCATTGGCGCAAATGGTGAAGCGGTCTACTTAAAGGACATTTGGCCGAGCGACGCCGACGTGTCGGCCGCGGTCCGCGCCAGCCTCACTCCCGAGATGTTCGCCACTCGCTACGC
>JAGWWX010000034.1 GCA_018970215.1 Acidobacteriota bacterium
CCCGCTCGGTCCTTCCACGACGCCAAGTTGGCCTTACTGAGTAAGTCGTTGGCGATTCGGTCGATCGCGTCAGCGTTGACGGTGGGTCGTCCCTGCGCTGCGGCTGCCTTGTTCTGATCCGCCACAGCGGCCCGAACTGCAGGTAAGCCACCCCGTAACAGCTGTTCGGCAACGGGAAGTTGTTCTGGCGTCAAGGCGGCAAGAAATGCGTTGCGGTGAGTCGTCAGGAGCGGTGGACCCACAGGACGTGCGGGACGGTCACTTCGACCTGGTCGATCACCACGGCCCGATCGCGCTGCCCGACGGTCCGTCTTTTCACCCGACCGCTCACGGGGCTTGCGGTCACCGTCTCGCGGTGCGCGACGCCCGCCGTCACCATCGCGGCGCCCACGACCACCCTTCGGGGCGTAGGTCACCGTTACGTCTTCTGCGGCCTTCTTTTGAGGAAGGAGAGCAACCGTCTCCTTCTTAGGTGAGGCCGTCTTCTGGGGGAGTAGAGCGACGATTTCAACGCCCTCCATCGTTTGATCAGCGTCCGCCCGGAATTGGTCACCGACAACGGTTCCGGCGGGTAGCAGGTCGAGACCCAGTACCCCCTTCGGAAGCTTGGCACCGGCCGCTCGCCACGTGGCGCTTTCGGAACCGATACTGGTGATTTCAATCTCAATACGACGCGACATAGCCTGAACAATCTAGTCGGGTAGAGAACAGACGGAAAACGACGCGTTCTCATCAAATTTTTAGATTTCCTCCCTACTATGACCTCATGACTGCTGACGACACCACTCCTCGCGAGCCTGCTCCGGACCCTCGACAGGTGCGCTGGCCTAGCCCGTCGAACTCCTCGGCTACCGGCCGGCGCATTGGACGGACGCTGTCGCGTTGGCGCGCGACCTTCGTACCGGTGGTCGCGGCGGCGGTGATCTCCGGGGGAGTGGTAGGCCTGACCCTTCGCGACTCGTCAACACAACACGTCACCATTCAGACGTCAAATGCCGAGCCCGGAGGCGCCGTCTTGCCGAGCGGAATGACGATTCCCGCGCTCGTCAAGATGGTGTCTCCCGCCATCGTCTCGATTGATGTCAAGACGAACTACGCCGAAGAGCAGGGCACGGGCATGATTATCAACAAGAACGGGCTTGTATTGACGAACGCACACGTCATCTCTTCTGCACTCGCGGGGGCAAGCATTCGCGTCACTCAGACTGGATCAACGACGTCGCGACCGGCAGTCTTGGTAGGGGCCGATACTGCGAACGATGTCGCTCTCATTCGCATTACGAACGCGAGCGATATGCCCATCGTGAAGTTTGGTAAATCCAACAGCCTGCAGGTCGGTGATGCCGTGGTCGCCATCGGAAATGCGCTGGGACTCGCCGCGGGAACTCCCACCGTCACGCAGGGAATCGTCTCGGCCCTCGGACGCAATGTGACGGCCGGGAGCGGAGCGGAGACCGAAACGCTCAGTAACTTGATTCAAACTGACGCCGCAATCAATCCCGGCAATTCGGGAGGACCGCTTCTTGACTCCAACGGTCACGTCATCGGAATGAACACGGCAGTCGCCGGCACACTGTCCGACGGAACGAACGCTCAAAACATCGGATTTGCCATCCCGTCCGCCAAGGTCGAATCACTACTTCCCGAACTTCTCAAGGGCGGAACAGTTGCCAAGCGCCACGCTTATCTCGGTGTTCAAATCATGTCGATGACCCAAGACATCGCCGATCAGTACAACTTTTCGGTTGCGACCGGTGCGCTGATTACGACCGTGATGCAGGGGAGTGCGGCCGAGAACGTTGGACTGCGTCAAGGCGACATCATTGTGGGTTTGGGTTCAAGTCGAATTCGATCGGCCGAAGACGTCTCAACGTTCATGAGTGCGCATAAGCCCAATCAACGAGTTTCGTTGACCTACATCAGAGGCACGAAGTCAGTGGTAACGAAAGTAACCCTCGGCTACTCGCCGAGCTAGCCAATCGTGGCAATTCCGCCGTCCACCGGCAAGATCACTCCCGTGATGTAGCTGGCGGCCCGAGACGACAGGAAAATGGCCGTTCCCGCCATATCGTCCGGGCGACCAATTCGTTTCATGGGTGCACCAGCCGCAATCGAGTCTCCGAATGCGTCCAGCGTGGCTCGCATCATTTTCGATTCAAATGGACCGGGAGCAATCGCATTGACCGTGACCTTCGGTGCGAGCGCTCGAGCGAGGTGGCGAGTCAGCTGATGAACGGCAGCTTTCGAGGTGGAGTAGGCGTAGGTCTCCATGATCGGCACGTGAATGCCGTCGATAGATCCGATGTTGATGACCCGCGCAGGGCTATCGGGCGTGCCGGCCGCTTCTAACAACGGTCGAAGGAACTTCGTGAGATGAAAAACCCCTTTGACATTCAGGGCAAGAACTCGCTCGAAAGCGACTTCGTCCGTTTCGGCCATCGGCGCGCCCCACGTTGCCCCCGCGTTGTTGACCAGTACATCCAGTCGGGATTCACGCTGCGAAATTTCGTCCGCGAGACGCCGGCACTCTGCCTCGGTTGAGAGGTCGGCGGGAATCGCAATACACGTTCCACCGTTCACCGACAACTCGGTCGCTAGGGCCTCGCACACTTCGGCCTTGCGCGAGGAGATATACACCTTCGCTCCAGCGTCGACGAAGCCGCGGGCGATCATCTCGCCGATACCGCGACTCCCACCGGTTACGAGAACGACCTTGCCAGCAACGTCAAAGAGAGTGGACATAGGGGAGAGTGTAGAACTAGTCGCCGTAGGTCTTGTGTGAAGCGTCCACGGGGAGTGCGAAATTGGGACGAAGTAGTTCAGGGTGTCTCCGCGAGCCTTCGACCATCGCTTCGTCGGCGTCGAATGCCTCAACCACCTCCGTGACAAAACTGGTGGTCAGGCTTCGGCCCCACACCACGCGCCACGAGATTGGTGTCGACACGTCGCTACTCACTCGCAGCACCCGACACGGGCGCACCGCAGTTACCGCAAAAGTCCGAACCCTCAGATACGGGAGCGGCACAGCTGGGGCACGGGAATGAGATGAGCGGCGTCACGAGACCGCACTGACCACAGAACTTCGCAGTGTCCGGCAGAGGGGTCTGGCAACTCGGGCATCTCTGCGCCACCATCGCACGTTGATCTGTACCGCAGTGACGGCAGAATCCCGCGCCGGGCGATATGGCTCCACCGCACGACACACATCTCAACGGCATCGAGATTGTCACCGTAGTGGTGCGGTTGGTCAGCTTGCCCACAATTCCCGCTATCACCAACACGGGAGCGACAATGATGGCGAGAAGGAAGAGCGGGCCGACGAAGAACGCAGCGATTGAGGGCGTCAGGATCCACAACAGCACCACCAGAGCGGGCAATGCACAGCCAATCCTCAAAAACACGCTCGGCCAGGGCGGCGACGTTGGAAGGTTCTCTGCGTCGCTCACCGCACGAGCGTAGGCTCGAGCTCAAGGGATTAGCCAGATCGGAATAACGCCGATAATGTTCGTTATGGTAAGTCGCAGATAAACCCCAGAAACCCACTCAACTACGGTGTTTCCGTGATTCGCCCCTCTTCTGCGTCGCTTCCCCTTCGCGTCGCTGCAGTCCTGGCAGGCGGTGCCCTCGGTGGCTTCGTTCGTTACCTCGCCACCGTGGTCACGGTGGCCTCAGATTCCCGGCGCAACCTCACCCACCTTTGGACGGCCGTCGATCTTCGGCTCCTGGCAGTCAACTCACTCGGGGTATTTTTCGCCTCGTGGGCCCTCCTGGGTCCCCTGTCATCGCGGACCCCAGACGACCCGTGGCGGCTCTTTTGGACCACGGGAGTCTTAGGGGGTCTCACGACCTACAGCAGCCTCATATTGGATGTGGGGGTGCTCTGGCGCACCCATCCCGCGGGGGCAGTCCTGGAGATGGCGGTGAGCCTGTTCGTCGGTCTTGGAGCCGCCCTGGTTGGGTGCGCAGTCGCTCGTGCGGGGAGTCGTCCGTGACGGGCTTCGTGGTGGCCTGTGCGGTCGGTTGCCTTCTCCGCTACGCCCTCGAGGTTCTGGTGAGCAGCCTGATCGGACACGACCGCATCTGGGGGACTCTGGGTGCGAATGTGATCGGGTGTGGGATGGTCGGGCTCGTCTTTGTAGGTATCTTCGGCCACTCGTCGACCCTCGTCCCTCTCTGCGGCGGCCTTACCAGCTTCTCTTCTGCATTCGCCGGGCCCCTGCAGAGCTGGCACGCGGGACACGATCGGCAGGGAACTCTCGTGCTGGTCGCCACGCCCATTCTCTGTCTGGCCGCGTTCGTCGCCGCCACGTTGATATAGCGATCCGCACTCACTCCCCGGTAGCGAACGAGTGAGTACGCTCCCCTCCATGACTCCTTCCCCATGGCGCGGCGACGCCGTCTCGCTCGTTGATGCATTCCGCCGAGGAGAACTTTCTCCTCGGGAAGCGCTGGACGAAAGTTTGCAGGCCATTGAATCGTCGTCGCTGAACGCTATTTCGTACATCGATGCAGATGCGGCGAGGGCCAGTGCCGACCGCGCCGATGTCACACTCCCCTTCGGTGGCGTTCCTATCGGAGTAAAGGAACTTGAAGACGTGCGGGGATGGCCACAGACCGAGGCATCACTGGTGTTCGCCCACCGCATCGCGGACGATGACAGTCTGCAGGTAGGGCGACTTCGTGCCGCCGGAGCAGTGGTGGCAGTGCAGACCACGGCCTCAGAGTTTGGGGGCATTAACTGCACCTCGACCAAGCTGCACGGGGCGACGCACAATCCATGGCAGATCGGCCGCACGCCCGGGGGTTCGTCTGGTGGTTCGGCCGCGGCGGTAGCGGGCGGGCTCGTGCCTATCGCGACCGGGGGCGACGGTGGTGGCTCGATTCGTATCCCCGCCGGCTTCACCGGTCTACTCGGGCTGAAGGGAACCTTCGGAAGAATCCCGCGTGGTCCGAAAGCGTTGCACTCCCCTCTCACGGTCTCGCTCGGTTGCATGGCGCGATCGGTGCGCGATACGGCGCGGTGGTTCGACGTCTGTAACGGCTTTAGCCCCTACGACACGTTGAGTCTCCCCCGCGTTGACGGCTGGGAGGCGGGCCTCGGCACGATTGACCTCACGGGACGTCGCGTCGCGGTGGTCTACGACCTCGGTAATGCGATTGTGAGCGAACGACAAGTGGCTGTGTTGGACGAACTATCGCGACATCTGATTGCGGCCGCGGGGCTCACGCAGGTGGATGTCGTAATCGCGTTTCCGACCGGGGGCCTGGAGTGGGCCATGTCGAACGCGATTGGACTCGTTGGCGAACTCGGTGACCTGTACCCCGACTGCGCTCCCCAATTGACTCGAGAGATCCAGCTGGTACTGCGGCTCGCGCAGGGACTCAATGCGTCGAGCGCCGGAGCGACGGAGATATTTCGGTCCGAAATGAACTTCACCATGGCCCGTGTCTTCGAGGAGACCGACTTCATTTTCTGCGCCACCAATCCCGATGTCGCGTTTCGCGCCGAAGGACCGATGTCAACCACCGTCGATGGCGTTGACCTCGTCGAAAAGTACGGACTCAATCGCGCGATTGGCAACAACGGAGCACTCACCATTCCCGCCAATCTCACGGGAGTACCGGCCATCTCGATTCCGGCCGGTACGGTTGACGGACTTCCCGTCGGACTGCAGGTCATCGGTCGGCACCACGACGAGCAGTCGCTACTCGAACTCGCCCTCATTGCCGAGAGAGACCGACCGTGGCCGTTGACCGCCCCGCTTCCAGCGTGAGGTGAAGGCCTCCATCGCGGCCACCACACCGAGCAGAACCACCAACTGGGCGAGGTGGTGACTACCAGATCGCTGGTCCAAACTGAGGTGCTCCTCAATCACGCCGTAGAGACCGAGTGCGCTCACCGCCGCTCCGCACGTCGGGGGTATCCATTCGTACCACGGTTCCCGGTTCTCCGCGACACGCAGGAGCGTTCGCGCCGTCACGACCAACCAACTCACCACAACCAAGGACGCGGCGATTTGCAGAACTTCCATCTCGGGATAGGGAATCAATACGCCAGCCGTCACTGCCACCGCGACGCCACGTCGGAGTAGTGGCGAGTCGGTCGTGAGCTGAAACCCTCGCCACAGGATCGCAGCGCTCGTCATGAGGAGGAGTACCGGCACAGCTTCAGCCCATCGTGAGAGTGATACGCCGCTGTAGTGTTCGGCGATCGCGGGCAAGAGATAGGGAATGTGTGACGCCATCGATCCAGCCGCCGTCACCATGACGTAGGCCAGTGTCGCAACGGCGAGGGTGATGGCAATCAGTGTGGGTCGAAACACGGACACCTTCTGCGCGTCGTGACCTCGCCACCTCACCATCACGCTGTCGATGAGAGTGAAGCTCACGGCAGCGACGGCAACGCCACGAAAGATCATGGCGAGACTGGAACCCTGGCCCGTAATCGTGGCGAGGTGATTGCCGTTCACTCCACCCTGCGACACCACACTCCATCCCACCCAGCCGATGACAACGGCGACGACAACAGACGCTGCCGTTAACGTCCCGACGAAAATGAGTCGAGGTGCACGGCCGACGCCGTAGACGACGACGGTCGTCACCACTACCCACCACAGGGAGTAGTGAGAGGATGACCCGGGCGTCACAAGGTCCTCGGCGAGATGGGCACCCACGCGGACGCTGAAGATCAGCAAGAGGATGTGGGCGGTCGCTAAGAGATATCGGTCGTGCCGGTCAATCCATGACGTACCCGTGGTCGGGTAGCGCCGCCGAGAGCTCCATACTCCGAGCGAACCAACTCCCGCGCCAATAAAGGACAGCACCGCCGCGCCACTCGTGAACTCGACGAAACCTGTCGTAAATAGGACGCTCCACACCACTCCCGAATGAAACAGGATGAGGACGAGAGTCCGCTTGGTCACGAATGACTCGCCGACGTCGCCGCAGAAATCAACCATCGAAACGTCGGATCAGGCCCGCCGAGCATCTCGGGATGCCACTGCACGGCCAGAATCGGCTCAGACAGCGACTCGACGGCTTCCACGACGCCATCGTCGGCTCGCGCCGTCACAATCAGGCCCTCCCCGATGCGATCGAGAGTTTGATGGTGGAGGGAGTTCACCCCTACCCGCTCCCCCACGAGGTTCGCAATCACGGAGCCCGGCGAGCAGGAGACGTCATGGGCAATCGTGTTCCCTGGTTCGAGCCAGTTGGGGTGGCCCACGCCTTCAGAGATATCCACGTGTTGGTGGAGTGAGCCGCCGAACGCCACATTCACCAGTTGTGCACCGCGACAGATTCCCAGAATAGGAATGCCCTTCGCGCGCGCCGCATGGATGAGGGCGAGCTCAAACTCGTCTCGACCAGCGTCGGTCTCACCGAGCCGCGGGTGAGGCTCCGCCCCGTAGCGCGAGGGGTCAATATCAGCGCCACCACTCAAAACGAGACCGTCGATCAGTTGCACGAGGTCAACGGCGTCGGCATCGCGCGTCAATTGAACGGGAACGCCTCCCGCCGACGAAATCGACTGGGCGTAGTCGGAAAAGTACATATCAATGTCTTGATGTGCGAGACCCGTACCACCCGCGACGCTCGCAGCGCTCATCCGCCGTCCGGTGAGACCGATAACCGGCTTCATACTCTCTCGGCGGCGTCCTCCGTGGGCACCAACTGTCGTGCGGCGCGGGCCTCATCCACCCTCGTCACCGGAGTCGTGAGTGGGGCGTGACGCACACGATCGCCATCGACCACTGCCTCTTCGGCGATCTCTTCGAGTGCGCACGCGAGCGCCTCTAGTGTCTGTGGCGACTCGGTCTCGGTGGGCTCAAACATCAACGCTTCATCGACAATCAGTGGGAAATACACCGTGGGTGCGTGAAAACCTTTCTCCATCAGTCGCTTGGCGAGATCGAGGGCGCGAACATTGTGGTTGTGCTTGATCCCCGTGGCGGTGAGCACGCACTCGTGCATACAGGGACGGTCGTACGCCGCCGGCAAGACCGCCTGCAGACGTTGACGCAACCAGTTCGCATTGAGAACGGCGTGCTGCGCCACGCGAGGGAGTCCATCGCCCCCGTGCACGGTGATATAGGCGAGAGCTCGCGCCAACACCATCGCATTGCCGTGCCAACCATGCACTCGACCGATGGAGTGGTGGGGCGTACGCCATTCGTAGGTGCCCTCGCTCGTCATGGCGGGCTTCGGTCCCGGTAAGAACTCCACGAGGTGCGACGCCACGGCAACCGGGCCGGCGCCCGGTCCCCCGCCACCATGTGGAGTCGCAAATGTCTTGTGGAGATTCATGTGCACGATGTCAAAGCCCATGTCGCCAGGTCGAACAACGCCCAAGATGGCGTTCAGGTTGGCTCCGTCGTAGTAGAGCAGTCCACCCACTTCGTGAACGGCGTTGGCGATCTCTGAAATCTCTTCTTCAAACAGACCGACCGTGTTGGGATTCGTCAACATGATGCCGGCAACATCGGGCCCGAGCACGGCGCGTAGGGCGTTCACGTCCACGAGTCCACGTTCATCAGAGGGAATAGTGGTGACCTCGTAGCCGCCCAACGTCACCGACGCCGGATTCGTTCCGTGTGCCGAGTCGGGAATAATGACGCGCTTCCTTTGATCACCACGCGACTCGTGGTATGCCCTCATGATCAAAAGTCCGGTGAGCTCTCCGGCGGCGCCGGCGGCGGGTTGGAGCGTGGCGCCGGCCATTCCCGTTACTTCGCAGAGTCTCTCTTCAAGGTCGCAGAGAAGAGCGAGCCAACCTTGCGTGAGGTGAGCAGGTGCACCGGGGTGCACGGAGTTCAACCCCGGATCCCCCGCCACCGCGTCACAGAATTTCGGGTTGTACTTCATCGTGCAGCTACCCAATGGGTACGCACCAAGGTCGACGGCAAACTGTCGGTGCGAGAGCCGCGTGAAGTGCGCTACGAGATCTCGTTCCGATACTTCAGCGAGTTCGACGTGTGTTGGATTGAGATGTTCGCGGGGAACGAGCTGGTCCAGCGGTAGAGCGGGCACCCCCGTCGTACGCAACTGAAAGGCGCGACGCCCCGATTGCGACATCTCGAAGATTGTGGGCTCCGTATCGGATCCAAGTAGCGGAGCCGACGATGCGCGGCCACCCGGCATAGCTTTCTTCATTACTTCACCGCCTTTGCGAATGCCGTCACGAAGGCGTCAATTTCCTTCTTCGTCCGCTTTTCCGTCACCGCAACGACAATGGACCGCGTTGGATCGTCCACTGAGACATCGTGGTCACCCGCCAGCGCCGCCACGCTCAAGCCTCCGAGAAATCCTTCGTCGGCGAGTCGCCGCAACACCACGTCAGCCGGTGCCGCCGTGACCACCGTGAACTCTCGGAAAAACGCCTGCGACGATGCCGCCTCAATCCCGCTGTGCTGCATCAACTCCTGAAATGCGTAGTGCGCTCCTTGGGCGCAGCGAGTGGCCACTTCTCGTAGTCCGTGTGTGCCCAAATAACCCAGTTGCACCGCTGCGGTTACCGCCATCAAAGTTTGGTTCGTGCACACATTGCTCGTCGCCTTCTCTCGACGAATGTCTTGCTCGCGAGCCCTAAGGGTGGTGACAAACGCTCGACGACCCTCCGTATCGACGGTCTCGCCCACGAGACGACCGGGCAGTCGGCGGAGTTGAGCCTCGGAGCACGCAAACAGTCCAAGATAAGGGCCGCCGAAGGCTAGGGGCGTGCCAAACGGCTGTCCCTCACCCACGAAGATGTCGGCACCCCATTGGCCGGCGGTTCGCAGCACCGAAGCGGCCACGGGATCACCGCCCACCACAAGTAGTGCATTGAGTTTCGAGGCGAGTTCACGAGCGGGAGTGAGGTCTTCAACCACTCCGAGGTAGTTGGGATAACTCGCCACAACGGCCGCCACGTCGGTGGCCGTGACGCTCGCCCAGTCGGTCACTCCATCGCGCAACGGAACCACCACGAGGTTGTGTCCCGTACCTGCGGCAAACGTCTCAACGACAGCACGCCAATGGGGATGCACGCCCGCACTCATCACCATGGTGGAACGACCAGTTGCGCCGTGGGCCATATTGACCGCCTCGACCAGCGACGTCGCTCCGTCGTACAGGGACGCGTTGGCGATTGGGAGACCGGCGAGGCGCGAAATCATTGTTTGGTACTCAAAGATCGCTTGCAGTACACCCTGCGCGACTTCGGGTTGATAGGGCGTATAGGCCGTGACGAACTCATTGCGACTGGAGAGAGCCTTCACGACAGGCGGAATCTCGTGATCGTAGGCACCGCCGCCGGCAAAACACACGAGTGAGGAACTTGTCGCACGATTCGCTGCGGTGTACCCGGCAAAGACGTCCGCTACGTCGGGCTCCGACATACCCGGCGCCATGTTCAGTCCCCCACTTAAACGAAGTGCCGCGGGTACGTGAGCAAAAAGATCATCGAGAGTCGACAGACCAAGGAAACTCAACATCTCCGAAACTTCTTCGGGCGTATGTGGGAGATAGTCGGGCACTACTTCGCCTTTCGTACGAACGGACTCTTCACGACCGATGCACTGACCTCACGACCCCGCATCGAGATCGAGAGGGGCTCGCCGACCTCGGCCCCTCCCTCTACGAAACCTAGACCAATTCCATGCTCCAAAATGGGAGAGAAGTTGCCCGACGTCAACTGGCCGACTACGTGCCCATCACGGACGATGTCGGCGCCCTCCCGCAGGGGTTGACGAGTTGACGTAGCGATTGCCGTGAGGAGTCGGTGTGGCCCTCTCGCCCGCTCTCGCTCCAGTGCCTCTCTCCCGACGAACTCCTCTTTGTCCCACCCAATCACCCATCCCAGTCGAGCTTGTAGCGGAGTGATCGCGGGACTCAATTCGTGGCCGTGTAGTGGTAAGCCCGCTTCCAGTCGCAAAGTATCGCGAGCGCCCAGTCCCGCAGGTTGAACACCCGCGGCAATGATCTTTTCGAACAGGTCCCCCGCAGCGTCATTCGGTACCGCAATCTCGATTCCGTCTTCTCCGGTGTAGCCGGTGCCCGCAACTCGCACTTCGACGGAACCAAAGTCAAAACGATGCACTGCGAACCGTGGAACTTGCGCGAATCGAGGATCAACGGCAGCGACTCGCTCGCGGGCTCGTGGCCCTTGGACGGCGAGTACGCATCGCGTCGACGTGATATCAACTCCCGGCAAAACTGCCGTCACACCCGAGGTATTCGACGCGTTCGGCATCACATCGAACTCGTGCTCACCGACCCACCAGACGATGATGTCGTCGACGACACCGCCGTCGTTGTTGAGCAAGTGGGTGTACTGCGCCTGACCGGGACCGATGCGTCGCAGATCGTTTGTCAAAGTTCTCTGTAAATGATCGAAGAGACCGTTTCCGTCGCAACGCACGGTACCGAGGTGTGATACGTCGAAGACCGTGGCGTCATGGCGCGTGGCGAGGTGTTCGGCGACGGTTCCCTGGGAGTACTGCAACGGCATATCCCATCCACCGAACGGCACAATCTTGGCTCCGTGGGCGACGTGAATGTCGTAGAGGTACGGGCGGATGACGTCGCTCATTGCGGACAGATTACGCCCCTACGCGGCAAAACCGTTCAGATCCGCAAGTCCGTGTCGGTTGATGAGTTCGAAGAAGTCTCGTTGATAGACCACTTCCAGCGTGACCTCGGGGTAGAGGTGACGAAACGCTCGAATCTTGCCATTCTTTCGCGTGACGAGGCGTTGGTCGGCCACGGTGATCTCGACGAAAAGGTTCTGATTCGGTAGAAGAAAGTCAGGCCGAAAGGCGCGCGTGACGTCACCGGCCTCACTCCACGCCAGAGGAAACTCAAACGGTTCGTATAACCACGGCACACCGTAGACGTCAAGAAGTGTGGCGAATACATGCTCGCTCGGATGGGCGAACGAGATGCGTGCGGCGGTCAACGCACTGGGGTGCCGTCGGCGCTCTGCCTCACGCTCTGCGTGGTGGTTCACGCCAGAGCGACTCTCTTTGACACGTTCTCGGTGTTATCGCTCGCGAGGGAACGGTCGATATCGGCCGTCACACTCTCGAGGGAGATCACGTTGAAGACACCGTGGCCGCCCTTCAGCAAATCGATAATGTCGCCGTCGGAGTACGCGAGCACCGAACGGGAACCGGAGAGCACCAGGCTGACGGACTTCACATCGACACCCAATTGCTCACGCAAACAGTTAACAGCCTGACGGGCTCGCGGCAGTGACACTCCCGCATCCAGTAGCGACTTCACGACCTTGATCTCGACCACGTCCGAGTAGGAGTAGACCCGCTTCGAACCACTCCCCTGTGCCGGGGAGACCGAAGGTGTCACCAAACCCGTGCGGGCCCAGTAGTCAAGCTGGCGATAGGTAACGCCCGTGATGCGACATACGGCGGGGCCCGAAAAGCCCATGGTGAGAGTGGTCATACGGCACCTTCCGACGGAGGTATTCCCTGATGGGGAACACAAGTGTACTTACACCCGTGTGGTTCGGCAAGGGGAAATTACGACGAAAATGGCAGTCCCAGTGAAGGAGACGATGCCTCGGCGATGGTCCTCGTAGGAATCCTCCCCGCGTGAAACGCCGCAAAACCCGCCCGGACCCCATCACGGAGTGCGGCAGCCATCACTGCGGGTCGAGTGGCACGGGTAATGGCGGACGCCGCCAAGACCCCATCGCAACCCAGTTCCATCGCGAGTGTGGCGTCGGACGCCGTCCCAATTCCCGCATCGAGGAGCACCGGCACCGAGAGACGTTCGCAGATTAAAGAGATCGCGTGGGGATTACGAATACCCAAGCCGCTGCCGATCGGCGAACCGAGGGGCATGACGGCAACGCAACCTACCTGCTCGAGGCGTTGCGCCACCGTCAAATCGTCGTTGGTGTACGCCCACACTTCAAACCCACTGTCCACGAGCTTCGCGGCGGCCTCGAGCGTGGCCACGGGATCGGGCAAGAGAGTGACGTCGTCACCGATCACCTCAAGCTTGATGCGGGTGGTTTCAAAGGCTTCGCGTGCGAGTTCTGCCGTCAACACGGCTTCGTTCACCGTCTTGCACCCGGCGGTATTGGGCAAGAGATCGAGGTTCAGTGTGGAAAGTAGGTCGTAGAGAGAACCATCGACTCCCGCGCTCACTCGACGAACAGATACCGTGGCGATGGTGCACTGAGACGCCACGAGCGCATCGTGCAGTTCAACGAGGTCACGAGCACCACCCGTTCCCATGACGAGCCGTGACGACGAGGTCAGCGAACCAACGGTGAAGACGTCTTCGCGCACGCAAGCATCGTACCGAGACTTCGACGGACGCCCGTAGGGTGAGGACGTGGAACCTCGTTGCGTCATGACGATTGCGGGATCGGACTCCGGGGGTGGCGCAGGTATTCAGGCTGACCTTCGCACCTTCACGGCCTTTGGTGTACACGGAACATCGGCACTCACCGCCATTACCGCCCAGAACACGGTCGGCGTCACGGCCGTGTGTGCCCTCGAGGCCGAGATGGTTGTTGCTCAGGTTGAGGCCGTCACGTCCGATATGGCAATTCAGGCCGTCAAGACGGGAATGCTCGCCCGCCCCCACACCATCAGCGCCGTGTCACGCTTGGCCGCCGAGGGGCGGCTGCCCAATCTGGTGGTTGACCCCGTCCTCGTATCCTCGACCGGCCACGCACTCATGGAAGAGGGCGGTGCCGAGGCGTACCGCCACGAACTCCTCCCACACGCCCTCGTGACGACGCCCAACCTCCGTGAGGCCGCCGTCCTGACGGGCATTGACGTCCGTGAC
>JAGWWX010000035.1 GCA_018970215.1 Acidobacteriota bacterium
GCGATCTGTGACGCCGCAATGAGCTCCATGGCCTTGGTGATCTTTCGCGTTGCCTGCACCGACTTAATGCGTCGGCGCAGAATTCGTTCCTGTCCTCCAGCCACTGCTTACCTCCTTTCCTGACTCAGCGTGTCTGACAACTACTTGGTTGTGACGGCGAAACCGTCAACGAAGCTACGAAGGATGCCGTCGAGCTTGTCGCCGTCGGGAAGTGCCTTCGTGGTGCGAATCGTCTCAAAGACGTCAGCGTGCTGCGACTTGATCGCCTGAATGAGATCTGTCTCAAAGCGCTTGATGTCGGCGACCGGAATCGTGTCCAACCAGCCCTTGGTGGCGGCGTAGATCAACACGACCTGCTCCTCTACCGGAACCGGTGCGTTCAGACCCTGCTTCAGCAGTTCCGTCAGACGGTATCCGCGGTCGAGCTGGGCCTGGCTGGCCTTGTCGAGTTCGGAACCGAAAGTTGCGAAGCTCTCGAGGTCGCGGAACTGGGCGAGGTCGATCTTCAACGTACCGGCCACTGACTTCATCGCCTTAATCTGCGCGGCGGAGCCGACTCGCGACACCGAGTTACCAACATTGATTGCCGGACGAACACCGGAGTAAAAGAGGTCGCTCTCGAGGAACACCTGACCGTCGGTAATCGAAATTACGTTCGTCGGGATGTACGCCGAAATGTCACCGGCCTTCGTTTCAATGATCGGGAGAGCTGTGAGCGAACCGCCGCCCTTGTCGTCCGAGAGTTTGGCCGCACGCTCGAGCAGACGGCTGTGGAGGTAGAACACGTCACCGGGGTAGGCCTCGCGGCCTGGTGGGCGACGGAGCAGGAGGGAAACCTGGCGGTACGCCTCGGCCTGCTTCGACAGGTCGTCGTACACGACGAGCGCGTGCTCACCGTTCTCCATCCAGTGCTGACCCATGGCGCAGCCCGAGTACGGAGCGAGGAACTTGAACGGTGCCGGGTCGCCCGCCGAGGCCACCACAACAACCGTGTACTCCATCGCACCACGGTCCTCGAGGGTCTTTACGGTCTGGGCCACCGAAGAGTTCTTCTGACCAATCGCAACGTAGATGCACTTCACGCCGAGACCCTTTTGGTTCAAAATCGTGTCAATCGCGACGGTCGTCTTACCGGTCTTACGGTCACCAATGATGAGCTCACGCTGGCCACGACCAATCGGGGTCATCGCGTCGATGGCCTTGATACCGGTCTGCAGCGGCTCACCCACGGGCTGACGACCAGTGATACCGGGAGCCTGAATTTCCACTCGACGCTCGATGGCGCCCTGCAGCGGACCCTTGCCGTCGATCGGGTTTCCGAGTGCGTCCACGACGCGGCCCAAAACGGCGTCACCAACCGGCACCGAGAGGATGCGACCGGTGGCACGAACAATCTGGTCTTCGTCGATGCCGTCAACGGATCCGAGAACCACCGCACCGATGGTCTCTTCGTCGAGGTTCATTGCCAGGCCGACGGTGCCGTCTTCGAACTCCAAGAGTTCGTTCACCTTGGCGCCGGGCAGACCCGAGACGCGGGCAATACCGTCACCCACTTCGACGACGCGGCCGATCTGCTCAACCCCAACGGTCGGGTTGTAATCGGTGACGTGGCGACGAAGCGCATCGGTAATTTCACTTGCGCTGATGGTCAACTCAGACATCGGTTTTCCTTTTCTTAACTAAAAACAACGGGACGGGAATGCAGGAGCGAGTCCCGCAGGTTCTGCAAACGACCGCGAGCGGTCGCATCGAGGCACAGGTCGCCGATGTAGACGACGACACCAGCCAGGAGTTCTTCATCGACTTTCACCTGAAGGTCAACGTTGCCACCGGCCATCGCGGTGAGCGAGCGAGCCAGTTCGTTCTGTTCCGCGTCACTGAGTGGGCGGGCGGCGTGCACAATGGCCACTCGCCATTGACGGGCCAGGGCGACGTGTTGCACCATGGCGTCAAGGGTGCCGATGATGTCGCGTGAACGGCCCCCTTCAACGACGTAGAGCGAAATGGCGAGCGCGGCTGCGTGAACCTTGCCGGAGAGAAGCGACGAGGTCACGTTCTGTCGCGCAGCGACTTCCACGTCGCGGTCCATCAAAAGACGACGCAGCTCGAGGTTCGATTCAATAGTGCGAGCCCAACGGAAGAGATCGTCTTCGATCTGCTCCATATCAGCGGGTGTGAGCGAAACGAGACGAGCATCGACGAAACCGGCCACACGTTGGCGCGCCTGCGTCAGCCCGAGAGGTTCGGCGGCCGCGACACCGTCACGACGAAAACGTTGAGCAAAAACAGCGAGGTCGTGCAGGGCGTAGTTGGTGTCTTGGGCCGGCGACTGACGCACCGCGTAGGTGGCCAAGTTCAACGTAACGTCGCCCACTTTCCCCTGGAGGACATCCCAGAGCACGGCAGCACGAATTCGACCAGGGACCGAGGTGTCCGACAGGGCGGCGCGAAGTTGCGCGTTCGTGTCGGTGGCGGCGTCAATGCTGGCTAACTCATCGGCCACGCGCGACTGCGTCGTGGCGTCAATGTCGTGGAGCATCGAGGCGGCGCAACCTTCGATCGTCGGGTGCATCAGATTCCTTATTACTTCGAGGTCGTGAGAGCACTAACGGCCTCACGAACCAAGTCCTGGTGGGTGTTCTGGTCAACTTCGCGACCGACAATCTTGGCGACGAGATCGAAGGTCACTTCGCTCATCTTCGTCGCGGCCTCTTCAACGGCACGCTGCTTGGCAGCGGCCACTTCAGACTGCGCATTCGCCACGATGCGGTCGTACTCGGCCTGACCGCGAGCACCGGAGTCACTCTTGATCTGGTCGGACAGCGATTGGGCGTTCGCCACAATCTGGCGAGCCTGCTCGCGAGCCTCGTCGAGGATGCGAGCGCGCTCGGTGGCGGCTTCGTCGGCAGCGGCTTGAGCCTTGTTCGCGGCCTCCAATGAAGTTCGAATCTTCTCTTGGCGCTCTTCGAGACTCTTGTTGATGACGGGAAGCAGATACTTCGAAATCAATCCCAGGATTGCCAAGAAGACGATCAGCTCGGCCACGAAGGTCGGTCCAGGGATGAGGAAGATGCTTTCGGCTGTCAGCATGTCTTTTCTTTCTTTGTCGGTTACGAGTTAAGTGATGTTCGGGTGGGGACTTCCCCACCCGAACGGCAACACTTAGACCTTGTTGAAGACGTAAACGAACAGGACCACGAACACGAGGTTGATGAAGTACATAGCCTCCACCAGACCGACCGTGAGGAAGAACGTGGTACGTGCCTTGGACTCAATCTCGGGCTGGCGAGCGATCGCAGCGATCGTCTGACTACCGGCCATACCGTCACCGAGAGCGGCACCGAGGGCACCGAGACCGAGGGCGATACCGCCACCGACTAGTGCACCGGCTACGCGCACTGCATCTGACATTGCGGTTGCTTCTGGTGTTGCCATTGTTTCTCTTCTCCTTGTTGAGCTTTAGTGAGAGCTGTCCGTGTGTTCATCGCTGCCGTGGTGGCTCATCGCCATTCCCATGTACAGCATCGTGAGCAACGTAAAGATAAATGCCTGAATGACGCCGATGCCCATGTCGAAGGGCTTCCAGATAATTTCGCCCAGCGGAACCACGTAGACCGGCAGCAACACGGTCATCACCATGACCATCAGCACGCCAGAAAAAAGGTTGCCGAAGAGTCGGAACGTCATGGTGACGGGCTTGATGATCTCTTCGATCAAGTTAATGGGCGTCATCATCGCGAAGGGTTGCGTGAAGTGTTTGAAGTATCCGCCGATGCCTCGAGCCCGAATCGACTCAAAGTTCACCCAGACAATGACGACTATGGCCATCGCGAACGGCAGGTTGACATCACTCGTTGGTGGCGGAAGGATTTCGTACTCGTGCCCGTGCCAGTGAATGGGAATCGCGGGGAGCGCCCCGAGCCAGTTGCACGTCAAAATAAATGTGAAGAGCGTGACGCCGATACCGAGGAAACGCTTGTAGCCGGCACCGATTGAACTTTCGGCAATTCCGCCGATTTGTTCGATGAGAATCTCAAAGGCCAGCTGCAGTTTGCTGGGCACGCCACCGGCGTTTTTCTTCGCCGCCCGCGCTCCGAAGGTAAAGAGCGTGACCACGATGATGGCGGCAACGAGGCTCGACACCACGATGTCGAGGTTGAAGTCAAGACCAAAGAGGTTAAACACCGGGTGGTGTCCAACTTCGATCTGCTTTTCTGCTGCGAGCAGCATTACCTCTCCTCCGTGTTCGCGCTCGTGACCACCCGGAAGGTATTCAAGATGAACACCAACTGGCAGTAGGCCAGTCCCGTGACAATCCCGAGCGAGAAGTCCACGCCAATGATAAAAGAAAAGACGACGAGGGCTGTCACGAGCCCCAGCCGGACCCCCGCCGCCCGAGCAATGGCGTTGCGTGCCCGTTTTTTCCCTGCTTTATCGGCATCGGCGGGCAGGTGCACCCGGGCGACTTGGCGATCGAGGAGGCGGAGGTTGAAAATCGACAGGGCCACTCCGATTACTACCCCACCAGCCATCGCCGGCTTTCCGAGCACGAGAGTCGCCCCGAGGGCGAGCGCGGTGAGGAGCGCAATGGTCACGCTCATGCGACGCATCAATGGGCGAAGTGGATTTGTGGTGGGGGTGTCTGTCACGGAGCCGTTATTTCCAGCGTCGCAGGAGAGACGCCAGTGATGTTGCGGCTCCCACACTACCGAGGAAGAGGCCGCCCAGCAGTCCCCACGGTGCGCTGTGGGCCGCGGAGTCGACCACGAGGCCTATCACGAGGCCCGCACCCACGGTCCCGGCCATACTGACCCCCAAAGTGAGGAACTGGGCAGTGATGGAGATATCGGTGGCGGGGCGCCCGGAGTCCGGTGGGCTTTGGGGATCATCCATCGCTAGTTCACTTCACTATCGGCGTGTAGTGGGTCGCTGCGGTCGACCGGTTCGCCGAGCGAGGGATGAAACCACGTGTAGAGGGCTACTGCGAGCAGAGCCACTCCGAAGGGAATCAAGAAATTGGCTCGCGGGAAAAAGAGGGGGAAGAGCACGAACGAACAGAGCAGTCCCGTCCACAGCCACAAAATGACAACGGTCCGTCGATGGCCGTGCCCGAGACGCATCAGTCGGTGATGAATATGGTTTTTGTCGGCAGTATTCCAACTCGACCCCGACGCCGTTCGACGTATGTAGGCCCACGCCGTGTCAAAGAGTGGCACGCCAAGGATAAAGACGGGAATGAACAGTGGGGCAAAGAAGAAGAAGGTCACGCCCGAGGTGGGAGGTGTGCGTCCACCAATCACCATGGTGGACGCACTCATCAACAGCCCGAGTAACAAGGCCCCGGCGTCGCCCATGAAAATCTTGGCGGGGTGGAAGTTATCGGGGAGAAAGCCCACACAGATTCCGAACGTCACCGCGGCGATCAACGGCCCAATGTTCGTCGACGGTAAAAGACCCACGTCCATCAACTTCAGTCCGTACACACAAAGTGTCCCCGACGCGATTGCCACGATGCCACCGGCGAGTCCATCCAGTCCATCAATCAAGTTGATGGCATTACTCAAGGTGAACACCCAGGCGGCCGTAATGAGAGGCAGCATCGAAGGGCCGAGGACGATGAATCCCGCGAACGGCAGCTTCAATTGAAACATCGTGGCGCCGGCGAAGTAAAGAATTGTTGCCGACAGAACCATCCCGGCCGTCTTTGCCGGTGGCGACATATCGCGAAAATCGTCGACGAGACCGATCACGAACACCACTGCCGCCGCCAGAACGACACCAAACACCTCATTCGATGACGCGACGATATGGCGTAACGAGGGAACGGCGACGGCCGCCATCAGCGCCGTGCACAGACCGATAAACATCGCCGCCCCTCCGCCGTAGGGAGTAACGGCGGTATGCACTTTTCGCGGATCCGGTTGCGCGGTGTACCCCACGCGCACGGCGATAAATCTCGCGGGACGATTCGCCACTGCAGTCACTGCCGCCGCCGCCATCGCGACGGCAGCGTATATCGCGAGCGAATGCACTAGCTATCCAGTGAAGTGGGCGTAAGGGTTAAATCGAGAACAGAGTTCGGCGATGTCGTTGCGTACCGTTTCGACCGAAGTTTCGTTCGCCCGATCGCGGAGTGCACGCGCCATCAGAGTCGCGATACTCGCAAACTCTCCCTCCCGCATTCCCGCGGTCGTTTCGGCTGGTGTTCCCAAGCGAAGCCCTGAGGTAACGAAAGGTGAGCGCGGGTCATCGGGAATCTGATTCCGGTTCGTCGTAATACCCGCACGATCGAGCACCTCCTGCGCCTCTTTGCCCGTCAGTTCGGCGTCAAAATCGCGGAGGTCGACAATCACCTGGTGATTATCGGTACCGTTGCTCACGACACGAAAACCCTCCGACTGCAGCGCCCGAGCAAAGGCGCGAGCGTTGGCAACGACCTGGTCGGTGTAGGCCGAAAACGCCGGCTGACTCGCTTCGCGAAACGCGACCGCCTTCGCAGCGATGGCGTGCTCGAGGGGACCACCCTGCTGCCCCGGAAAGACGGCGCCATCAATCTTCTTGGCGTGCTCCTCACGACAGAGAATCGCTCCACCGCGGGGTCCTCGCAACGTCTTATGCGTCGTAAAGGTCATCGCGTCGGCGTACGGAGCCGGGTTCGGATGTGAACCACCCGCAATAAGTCCCGCGGGGTGCGCCGAGTCGAACATGAGCAGAGCACCCACTTCGTCGGCAATCTCTCGGAACATCGCGGGGTCAATAAGCCGTGAGTAGGCCGTGGCGCCGGCCACGATCAATTTGGGACGATGCTCGTGGGCCAGCCGTCGGAGCTGCTCAACATCAATGATCTCACCCGGCTGCTCGGGGTCGTCGCTTCTCGGTGTGACCCCGTACGACACAAAATTCCAGATTTTGGAGGTAATGGACGCGGGTGAGCCGTGGGTGAGGTGGCCCCCTTGGTCGAGGCGCATCGCCAAAATCGTGTCGCCGGGCTGCAGGAGTGCCTGGTACACCGCAACGTTGGCGTTGGCACCCGAGTGAGGTTGCACATTCGCGTGATCGGCACCGAAGAGCGCCGTCAGTCGGCGACGGGCGAGGTCTTCCATCTCGTCGACGACCTGATTACCGCCGTAGTACCGCCGCCCGGGATAACCCTCGGCGTACTTATTCGTCATGATGGAGCCCGTCGCCGCCATGACGGCCGGGGACGTGAAGTTCTCCGACGCGATGAGTTGCACCGTCGTCGTCTGACGGGCCCATTCATCGGCGAGTAGTGAGGTGACCTCGTCGTCGGAGATCCATGCGTCAAATGGTGAGTGAGCCACGGAAGTGGTTGACCTTTCTTTTTTGAACTACGTATCGAGCTGTGAGAGTTTGTCGATTCGCCCCAGGTGTCGACCGTCTCCCGGCGTGGCGTTCAGCCAAGCGTCGAGGGCGTCAAGAGCAACTTGGGGACCGATGAGACGAGCGCCGAGGCAAAGAACGTTGGCGTGATTGTGTTCACGGGCGAGGCGGGCCGACGTTGCGTCATGCACCAGCGCCGCGCGCACGCCGGCAATCTTGTTCGCCGCGATGGAGATGCCGATTCCGGAACCGCAGATGGCGACACCCATATCCGCATCGCCACGGGTGACCGCGCGGCCGACCGCGGCACCAAAGTCGGGGTAGTCGACCGATACGTCGCCGGAGTCGGGTCCGACGTCCACCACGTCGTGACCACGTTCGCTCAACGCAGCGTGCACCACCGATTTCAAGTCAAACCCGGCGTGGTCGGAGCCCAGGGCGATACGCATCGCCCCCCACGCTACCCGTCACCTCTCCGCTTCCGGTGAAGTGCGATAAGACTGACGGCGTGCCACTTCATCCCCGGACACCTGTCATTATCGGCGTCGGTCAGATCACCGACCGACCGACCGCCACTGCCGCACTCGAGGACCGACCCGAACCACTCGATCTCATGGCCCACGCTCTGGAGCGCGCTCTAGCCGACACCGGGGCCGCGAGCGCTACGCGCGCCGCAATCGACGAACTGGTGGCGGTGGGTTCATTCACGTGGCACCCTCACGACCCCGCACTCCTTGTCGCGGAGCGTACGGGAGTGGTCGCTCGCACGAGACTGACGCCCACGGGGGGCAACATCCCCCAAAAGTTGGTGCACCAAACATCTCTTCGCATTCTGGGCGGTGATGTCGACGTCGTGGCGGTCGTCGGGTCCGAAGCGATGCACGCGGCCTCACTCGCTCGCAAAGCGGGACAACGCCCCTCGTGGACGATGCAGGGTGATGAAGTACCGAGTCCGGAACTGGTAGAGGAGGATCGGATTCCCTTCACCACCGAGGAGTACTCCAACGGACTGACGCAACCAGTTGACGTCTACCCGCTGTTCGAGAACGCCCGACGGGCTCGACTCGGTTGGTCGCTCGACGAACAGCGTCGGCGGCTCGGTGCTCTCTGGCATCAGTTCGCACGTGTTGCAGAACAGAACCCCTACGCCTGGATGACATCGGCACCGTCGGCGGAAGCGATCTCTGTCCCGTCGTCGTCCAATCGCATGGTGGCGTACCCCTACACGAAGTTGCTCGTTGCCAACCTCCCCGTGGATATGGGTGCGGCGTACATCATGGCGAGCTACGACACCGCCGTCGCCCTCGGCGTTCCTCGCGACCGAATGGTCTTTCCACAGATGGGGGCAGACGCCACCGATCACTGGTTTATCTCACAGCGTCCACAGTTCGACGCCTCCCCCGCCATGAGCGCCATCTGGTCCCAGCTCACTGAGTTTGGTGCGCGGACCGATGAGCTCGCCCACATCGATCTCTACTCGTGCTTCCCCACCGTTGTGCAAACGGCGTGCGACGTCCTGGGCATCGACGCGTGGAGCACCACTCGTCCGCCCAGCCTGACGGGAGGGCTGACCTTCGGAGGAGGTCCTGGGAATAACTACGTCACGCACTCCATCGCCGCGATGGTCGACCGCCTACGTACGTGTCCCGGCGACGTGGGTCTGGTCACTGGTCTCGGATGGTTCTCGACCAAACACGCGTGGGGTACCTACTCCACCGAACCACCGTCGCGTGATTTTCAACATGCGTCAGTTCAAGATCGCGTCGACGCGTTAGAGCAGGTAACGGTGCGCCAGGAGGACGGTCCCATTACGGTCGAAACCTACACCGTCGTACACGATCGATCCGGAGAGCCGCATCGAATTGTGGTTGCGGGTCGACACGATGACGGCACGCGGGTCTGGGCAAAGAGCGAGGACGTCGCAACGATGGCGGCCGCGGAAATTTCTGAAATCATTGGGCTGACGGCTCACGTCCGTCACGGAGTATTTCACCTCTAGCGAAAAGCGCTCGCAATCGTGTCGTGGTCGAGTGCGCCGCTACGCAGTATCTCGTAACCGTCGTCGCGACACGCCACGACGGTTGAGACCACTCCTTCGCGAATTCCGCCGTCCACCCACGCGTCGATGTCAGCCGTCGCGAACGCTGAGCGGACCTGTTCTGGCGACGTCATCGGTGGCTCACCATGTTCATTCGCACTGGTCACCGCGAGCGGACCAGTGCGCACGACAAGTTCTTGGACGAAATCGTCATCCGGAAGTCGAAAACCGATCGTTCCCGTTGATGAGCCAACTCGTTCGGCCATCGACGCCAACGCCGGGATCACGAGTGTCAGGGCGCCCGGCCAAAAGGCGTGAGCCAGAGTCTGGGCCGACACGGGCAATCGACCGCCCGCGTCAACAATCCCCTCAAGGTTTTCGACGAACACGGGCAGAGCCACCGTGTGGGGACGGCGCTTGATGGCGAACAGTCGGGCGACCGCCTCAGCGTCGGCGACACGAGCCGCAATGCCGTAGACGGTATCGGTCGGGATAATGGCTACGCCACCGTTGAGCAGAACCTCCGCCACGGCGTTCACCTCCCGCACGGTAAAGCTCTTCATGACCACTCCTTTGCCACCAAGAATCGCTCGTGTCCCGCCATGTCCGTTGCCGTCGTCACCGACGCAAAGCCGGAGGCTCGCGCGAGATCTCGCGCCGCGGCGCCGTGTCGGTACCCGTGCTCCACGATCAGTACGCCCATTGACGACAACCACGGACCGGTGGAAGTAATGATTTCGGCGACGGCGGCAAAGCCCGACGTCCCGAGCGCATCGTCAGCGAACAACGCCGTCGAGGGCTCAAAGGAGAGTTCGGGTTCGAGGCACGACACTTCATCGTTTGCGACGTAGGGAGGATTGGCCGTCACCAGGTCAAATCGCCCGCGAACATTGATGTCGACCTCACGCCACCAGGATGACTGGACAAAGCTCACATTCGCGAGATGGTGTTTCCGAGCGTTACGTCGGGCTACCGACAGTGCGTCATCGGAGATGTCGACAGCGATACCCGTCGCCTGGACACCGCGTTCTTCCAGCTCGCAGAGCAGACTCACGATGATGGCGCCTGACCCCGTGCCGAGATCGGCAACGAGAGGGGCGCTCCGGCGACCCAGGGCGAGCTCCCGCAGGGCGATGTCCACGAGCTCTTCCGTTTCGGGTCGCGGAATCAGTACACGGGCGTCCACATCGAGATCGCAGTGACGAAAGGGCCAGTGGCCGATGATGTACTGCAGCGGTTCTCCGGCGAGCCGTCGCTCCGCGGCCACCATGACCGCACTCGTAAAGTCGGGATCGGCGGCAATGAAAAATTCGTCGACGAGCCACGTGGCTTCACGTGCGACGAGGCCGCGCGCCACCAGCTCTTCAACGAGTGCGGCCTTAGCGCCCGTCACTCTCGGCCAACTGTCGTGCTCGCTTGTCGGCTAAGAGCGCATCCACCACCGTGTCGAGATCTCCGCCCAGTACCGCGTCGAGCGAGTACAGGGTGAGGTTGATCCGGTGGTCGGTCACGCGATTTTCTTTGAAGTTATACGTGCGGATCTTCTCGCTACGGCCACCACCACCGAGCTGAGACCGTTTGAGATCGCCCAGTTCGGCCGCTTGGGCATCCTGTGCCGCTTTGAGAAGGCGTGATCGGAGAACGATCATCGCCTTCGCACGATTTTGAATCTGACTCTTTTCGTCTTGCATCGATACCACGATGCCCGTAGGGATATGTGTAATGCGGACGGCCGAGTCGGTGGTATTGACGTGTTGACCGCCCGCGCCCGAGGATCGATACACATCGACGCGTAAGTCGTTTTGATCGATATCGATGTCGACCTCTTCGGCTTCGGGAAGTACCGACACGGTCGCTGACGATGTGTGAACGCGACCCTTTGCTTCGGTGACGGGCACTCGCTGCACGCGGTGCACGCCAGCCTCAAGCTCTAATCGACGCCACGCGTCGTCACCCTTCACCAGAAAGGTGACTTCCGAGAACCCACCTTGATCTGACTCGCGCTCTTCAACGACTTCTAACTTCCATCCACGGAGTGAGGCGTACCGTCGATACATATCTGCTAGGTCACCCGCAAAGATGTTGGCTTCGTCACCGCCCTCAGCGCCGCGAATCTCCATAATGACGTTGCGGCCATCGTTCGGATCGCGCGGCAACAGAAGTTCTTCGAGCGCCGCTTCGAGCGCCGGCATCCGCTCTTCAATTCCCGTTACTTCTTCACGCCACAGCTCGCGGTCGTCGCCCACCGACTCCGTCAGCATCTCCTTGGCCGTCTCTAAATCAGCGCGGGCGGACTCCAGGGCCGACCACGCGGCGGTGATTTCCGCCAGCTCTTTGTGACGACGGGACAGATCTCGTAAGCGCTTGACGTCACTCGCCACATTGGGTTCGGCTAACGCCGCTTCGACGTCGACGAGTTCTGCGGACAGTGCCGCAATGGTGTCGTTGAGTGACCGCACGGACTCTCCGTGTCCGCGCCGGTACTACTTCTTCGGCGCGCGGGCCTTGCCCTGGGCGGCGTAGCGGCGCTGGAAGCGCTCGACGCGACCACCGGTGTCGACGAGCTTCTGCTTACCCGTGAAGAACGGGTGGCATTCGTTGCAGAGTTCCACGGTGATCGAGGCCTTCGTCGAACGAGTGGAGAAAGTGTTGCCGCACGAGCAGGTGACGGTGGCGTCTCCGTACTGGGGGTGAATATCAGGCTTCATCGGTGCTCCTTACTGCGGTCGTTCATCCTACCCGAATGGCGGGAGGTCCCGCCACGGCGTTCGTGGTTAGTTGGCGGGACTTGGCCCCTTGGCGATTTCCGAGAGGAATTCGTCGTTGCTGCGGGTGCTACGTAGCTTGTCGATCAAGAGTTCGAGACCGGCCGCTTCCCGACCTTCGGCGGCGAGGCCGTTGAGAACACGGCGGAGACGCCACACCTGCGTCAACTGCTCCTTGGTAAAGAGAAGCTCTTCGTGACGAGTCGACGAGGCGTTGACATCGATGGCGGGATAGAGGCGGCGTTCAGCTAAGCGACGATCGAGCTTGAGCTCCATGTTGCCGGTTCCCTTGAACTCTTCGAAGATCACTTCGTCCATCTTTGAGCCCGTCTCAACCAGTGCCGTGGCCAGAATCGTGAGCGATCCACCCTCTTCGATATTGCGCGCGGCACCGAAGAACTTCTTCGGAGGGTAGAGGGCCCCGGAGTCAACACCACCCGACATAATGCGCCCGGTTGCGGGAGAGGCCAAGTTGTACGCACGCGCGAGTCGCGTAATACCGTCCAGAATGATGACTACATCCTTCTGCATCTCCACGAGTCGCTTCGCGCGTTCGATAGCGAGCTCCGCGATGTGTGTGTGCTCTTCGGCGGGGCGGTCGAAGGTCGAGGCGATCACTTCCCCGTTCACGCTGCGACGCATGTCCGTTACTTCTTCGGGACGTTCGTCAACCAACAACACAATGAGGTGAACCTCGGGATTGTTGCGCTCAATCGATTGAGCGATCTGCTTCATCACGGTGGTCTTACCGGCCTTCGGCGGCGACACGATGAGCCCACGTTGCCCCTTACCAATCGGCGCAATTAAGTCGACGATGCGCGGCGTGAGGTCCACTTTGGCCGCTTCGAGAACTTCGAGGTGGAGTTTTTCGTCCGGGAAGAGAGGTGTGAGGTCCTCAAAGCGAGGGCGCAGTTTGGCGACTTCGGGGTCGTAACCGTGAATCGAGTCCACTCGCTGGAGCGCGGGATACTTCTCGCTCTGTCCCGCGGGACGGTACGCCCCCTTGACGAGGTCCCCCTTCCGCAAGTTATTGCGACGCACCGTGTTAATCGAAACGTAGACATCTCCGTTACTCGGGTGATATCCGTTGACGCGCAAGAAACCGTATCCGTCGTCACGGAGATCGAGCGTCCCCTCCACGTCAATCAGTTCGCCCGTGTAGGGCTGGTCGCCACTGTCGCGTTGCGGCTCGCGGTCGAAGCGGTCGCCCCGTCCACGATTCCTACTCCTGTTGCGATTGCGCCGGTTGTTGGGGTCAAAGTCGCCGCGGTCGTTACGTCCCCCACGGTCCTGGCGATCGGGACGTCCCGATCCTTGTCCTGATCCACGGTCGGAACGGCGTTCGCTGGCCCCATCGGATTCGGTGTCCGATGACTCACTCGAACTCGAGGTCGACGGGGTGTCCTCAAGGCCCTCAAAGTCTTCCGACGACACGGTGCGCCGCACACGGGGGGCCGGCTCTTGGGCTGGGCTGTCGCTCGTGGTCGATCCACCATTCGTGAGTAGGTCGATGAGGTGCTCTCGACCCGAGCGTCCCGACGTCTT
>JAGWWX010000036.1 GCA_018970215.1 Acidobacteriota bacterium
CTGAGGTCACCGGCGGACGGGCGGAACTCTAAGAACTCACGGGCGTACGCCTCGACCGCCAAGCCTTCGATACGACGATTTGCCCACGCCGTCACTCCGGGTAGTGCGTACGTACCGAGTCCTGCGCCGCCCTCGAACGTCACGCCCCAGAGGGCGGTGAAGTAACACGAGGCGCTCGGGGACGAGTGAATGGCGTAGACCTCATGAGCGAAGTCGTAGTTCGACTCGGCGCGGTCGCCACTCTGCACGGCCGCGGTCGATAAGTTCGCACCGGTCCACGGCGCGACCACGGCAGCGATGATCAAGAGAGTGACGAGTCGGCGCACGACGTCATGCTACCGATGTTGTCTGCGACCACAGTTCATGAATCAACTGCGTGACGGGAACGACCGTGTCGATAACGCCGTCGAAGCGCAGTATGACCACCTGCAGTGCCGGGTCGACAGACTGGACACCGCTGCGTCGCCGGATCGCCGTAAACCATTCGGGTGAAAGACCGCTGACCTTCACTGTCGCCAGGGTGTTGCCGTCGCGCACTGTTGTCGTGACTTCGTCGATGCCGTACTCCACGCAGGCGGCTCGAAGCTCCATGACGCGCAGTAACTCCTCGGCCTCCGGTGGAACGACGCCGTAACGGTCGCGCCACTCGTCCGCCACGTCGTGGAGTTCGTCGACCGAGCGCGACCCCGTCAACCGGCGATAGGCCTCGAGTCGTTGATCTTCGGCCACGATGTAGGACTCCGGGAGATAGGCGTGGCCCAAACGGGGAAGAACGACAGCGCGACTCGTCGGGAGCTGTACGCCCTTCGCCTCCGCGACCGCTTCGGCGACCAACTGCACGTACAAGTCGTATCCGACCGCCGCCACATGTCCGGACTGGCGATGACCTAAGAGACTGCCGGCGCCTCGAATTTCGAGGTCACGCATTGCGATCTTAAATCCGCTCCCGAGCGCAGTGTTATCGCCGATACAGCGCAAACGCTCAAAGGCGGTCTCGGAGAGAACGACCCCGCGGGGATGGAAGAGGTAGGCGTACGCCCGTACGCCCGAACGTCCGACCCGTCCACGCAACTGGTGGAGTTGCCCGAGCCCCAATTTGTCGGCTCGGTCGACAATCAACGTATTCACACTTGGCATGTCGATACCCGACTCCACAATCGTCGTACAGACGAGGACGTCGTAGCGACGTTCGAAGAAGTCCTGCACGGTGCGCTCCAACACCTCTTCATCCATCTGGGCGTGCGCCACCGCAATGCGCGCCTCCGGCACGAGACGGCCGAGCTGCGTCGCGACGAGTTCAATGTCCGCAACGCGGTTATGAACATAAAAAACTTGACCGTCGCGGAGGAGTTCTCGACGAACGGCCTCAATGATGGCCCCGTCATCGAACTCACCAACGTGCGTCAAGATGGGCTGTCGATCAACGGGTGGTGTCGTGACCATCGAGAGGTCGCGTATGCCCGTCAGCGCCATCTCCAACGTTCTCGGAATGGGAGATGCCGTCAGCGTGAGGACGTCGACCCCGACCGATAATCGTTTGATGGCGTCTTTGTGCGTGACCCCGAATCGCTGCTCCTCATCGACAACCAATAGACCAAGGTCCTTAAACGCAACGTTGTCCCCGAGAAGTCGGTGAGTGCCCACAACAACATCGATGGAACCTTCCCGCAGACCCTGAAGTGTCGTCGCGGCTTCTTCATTACTCACGAATCGACTCAGCAACGCCACGCGGACGGGGAAGCTCGCGAAGCGTTCAGAGATCGTGGCGAGGTGCTGACTCGCCAGGAGCGTCGTCGGGACCAGGAGTGCCGCCTGTTTGTTGTCTTGGACGGCTTTGAAGATGGCTCGAACGGCAATCTCGGTCTTGCCAAATCCCACGTCGGCGCAGACCAGGCGATCCATCGGTCGCGACGACTCCATGTCCGACTTGACTTCATCAATCGCACGCCGTTGATCGGGAGTCTCGGTGAAGGGAAACATGTTTTCCATTTCGAGTTGCCACTGGGTGTCAACACCAAAGGAGTGCCCGGGTGCCGCAGCGCGCAAACGGTACAGAGTGACGAGTTCGTCGGCGATGAGCTGGGCGTCGGCTCGGGCACGAGCCGTCGTCCTCTGCCACTCCGTGCCACCCATCCGAGAGAGCTGCGGCGATCCGCCACCGGTGTAGGGAGTAACCAGGTCAATCTGATCGGTCGGTAGGAACAGTCGATCACCGCCGCGAAACTCCAGTACGAGATAGTCGCGAGTGGTCTCCCCAATCGTTCGCGTTGCGGCGCCGGCGTAACGAGCAATACCGATGGTCCGATGGACAACAAGTGCGCCCACCGCGAGGTCGTCGAAGAATCCGTCGACGTGTCGTGAGCGAGCACGAGGCTGACGACGAGGAGTTCGTCGCCCGGTGAAGTCAGCTTCACTCCAAATCGTGACATCAGGCGTCGATACACCACGTGCGAGCGGCGCCACGATGACGGCGATATCCGCGTGAGAGAGATTCCGACACTCGTCGGTCACCACAATGCCGGCGTCCTCAAGGAGTGAGAGCAATCGGCTCTGCGTCGCCGTGGTCGTCACGGCCAGGACGGCGCGCGACACCGCTCCGGACCGCACGTGTGTGACCAGACGGTGGATATCTCCCTGGCATACCGGTGGATCAGTAACCGGCCAATCGAGTGTCCTTCGGACGTCCGAGCTCACCATCAGATCGGGCGTTCGCCGTCCCATGACGTCGCTCAACTTTCGATGGAGTAGCGGCGAGTTCTCTAACCCCCAGGTGGCGGCTACCACATCGGCAAGCTCTTGTTCCTCGATCAAAATGTCGTCGGAGCGTTGCTCCACTCGCTCGGCGTCGAGCACGAGCAGTTTTCGAGAAGGTTCAAGAATTTCAAGGAACGTCGGTGCGTCGGGGCAGAGCCAGCCCAACCAGCTCTCCATGCCGTCCACCAACTCGCCTTCGCAGAGGGGTTGAAGTACTTCGGCCAAGTTGGCGTTGTTCTCGATTGCCCGTTGCGCCGTCGACCTCACGTCGTCTGACGGCTTCCACTCTCGAGCGGGAAAGACATCGCACGACATCAGTGGTTGCAGTGAACGTTGCGTCGTGACGTCAAAAACAGTGATCCGTTCAACTTCATCGCCGAAGAGCTCGATGCGGATTGGCTCATCGAGGTGGCTCAACCAGACGTCGACGATGTCGCCGCGAACGGCCACTTCCCCACGGTGTTCCACCTGCGGTTCGCGGCGATACCCATGAGCGACGAGCCACCGAAGGAGATCGTCGCGGTCCACATCGCCCCCCACCTCGACATGACGCACGTCGCCGAGGGGTGGGACCACTTGCAGTGCACTACGAGTAGTGGCGATGACGACGTGCGGTGCGCTGCCGTGTGCCAGGTGGTGGCGAATCTGCGCCCGTCGTCCCATGGTCACCACGTCAGGACTCACGCGTTCAAAGGGAGCCACATCCCACGCCGGCCACGTAACGACCGCGGTGCTATCCCCCAGCCACGCGGCAACATCTTCTTCGAGTTCGTCCGCTTCCCGCTGTGTCGCGACGAGAATCAACCACGGGCCACTGTCGCGTGCGGCACGCGCGATCGCCAGCGGAACGCCTCGTGGACTGGTAGAAATTTCGCCGCGCGCAATGTCGGCGCTCACCGACGTCGTAATCAGTTCGAGTACATACGGCAGCGCAGTTTCAGCCACGCAGCCCTGCATTCACTCGCTGTTGTGCCACCTCTAGTCCCAAGTCGAGGATCAATTCCAGGGCATCAGCAGCGGCGGCGACATCGAGATCTCGCGCCGTGCGCGCCGCACCCGTGAGTCGCTTAAGAACGTAGTCAGCACCGTGATCCTTATGAGGAGGTTTTCCGATGCCGATACGCAACCGGGAGAAGTCCTGCGTACCGAGGACAGACGCCACGGAGCGCAGTCCGTTATGACCAGCGAGTCCACCGCCCGTTTTGATTTGCAGTCGTCCAGGCTCAAAGTCCAGTTCATCGTGAGCGATGAGAACGAGGGCGGGGTTCGAGATGGACGTGCGGTGCATGAGGGGCGACAGCGCGGCGCCCGACTCATTCATGTACGTCGTGGGAACGGCCAGCGTCACGAGTCCGTGAGGAGTGGGAACGCTTGCGAGTAGCGCCCGTTGGCGTTTCTCCACGGAGAGCGAGAGGCCCCGACGAGCGGAGACGAGGCGGACGGCGTCGCCCCCTACGTTGTGGCGAGAACCCTCATACTCCGACCCCGGATTGGCGAGACCGACAATGAGCAGTGAACTCGACGTACCTCGACGAGACGACACGGCGCGCCGGAGCGCCATGGCGAACTAGACGGTCGCGGCGGCGTTGGCCGTACCGGCCGTCTTGGCAGCGCGACCGGCGCGCGTACCAACCAGACCCGTCGTCGGGTCTTGACCGGGCTGCACGCCGTCGGGGAGTTGGAGATCGGCGAGACGAATAGTTCCACCCACCTTCAAGTCGGAGATGTCGACGGTGATGTGAGTAGGAATCTTTGACGGGAGCGCTTCGAGCATCACGGAGAATGCCAACTGGTTCACTTCCCAGTCGTGGTGGCGAACATCAACGGCGTCACCGATGACGTGAATCGGGACCTCCACAACGACGCCCTTCGATGTGTCGATGACTTGAAAGTCGATGTGCTGCACGGTGCCCTTGACGGGGTGGCGCTGAATCACGCGGGCCATCACGGTGAAGTTGCCCGCGTCAGAGGTCAGGTTGATAACAGTGTTCAAACCGTGGTCGCCCGACACAGCGGTACGGAAGGCTTTGGCGTCCACTTCGACCGGCACGGGATTCGTGCCGTGGCCGTACACCACAGCGGGGATGAATCCACTGGCGCGTAGACGGCGTGAGTGGCGCGTGCCGAGCTGGCGCGAGGTAGTGGCGCTCAGGGTGACCTGCGACATGAGAACTCCTTCGGTGACCGGCGCGATGTCCAGCGCACGGATTTCTCAGTCTAGCGGAGCCCTCTCGGGGGCTCCAAAGTGCGTTACGCGAGGTTCTCGCCGCCGAAAATCTCCGATACCGAGTCGTCGGAAAATACCGCCCGAATGGCCTGGGCCACGAGAGGCGCGATACTCAACACCTCCAATTTGTCGAAGTGATTCGCTGCGGTGAGGGGCAAGGTATCGGTGACTACCACGCGCGTCACGGGAGCGTCCGTCAAACGCTGGACGGCCGGATCCGAAAACACGGCGTGGGTCGCCATGACCCAGATCTCCCCGGCCCCCTGCGACTTCAAGAGTTCGGCGGCAGCTTGAATCGTGCCAGCCGTATCGATCATGTCGTCAATCAAGATGCAGTGACGCCCCTTCACTTCACCGACTACGTCGCGGGCTTCGGCCACGTTGGCCGTTCCCCGTGGGCGGGTTTTGTGAATCAGCGCGAGGTCGCAACCGAGGTGTTGGCTGTAGCGCTCCGCCACCTTCACACGTCCGGCGTCGGGGGCAACCACGACGAGGTCCTGAACGCGCGGCAGTTGACGGAGGTAGTTCTCCAAGACGGGAGCGGCCGTGAGGTGATCCACGGGAACATCGAAGAATCCTTGGATCTGACCGGAGTGCAAGTCCACCGTCAACACGCGATCAGCACCCGCCATCTGCAACATGTCGGCGAGGAGCTTCGCGGAAATCGGTTCGCGCCCCGTTGACTTGCGGTCCTGACGGGCGTAGCCAAAGTTCGGAATGACGGCAGTGATGCGCTTCGCCGACGCACGCTTCCCCGCGTCAATCATGATCAGCTGTTCCATGATGGAATCGTTCACTGGCTGTGCGTGTGTTTGCACGATAAATAAATCAGAACCACGAATCGACTCATCAAAGCGACAGTGAATCTCACCGTTGGCAAACTCACGAATCTGCATCGAGGAGAGTGTGATCCCAAGTTCCGATGCGATGTCGTGGGCGAGTGTGGGGTGGGTCCGGCCGGTGACCATGACCATCCGGCGCGTCGTCGGTGTCTGCACGCCGCCAGCGTAGTTCAGCGCTGAGCGTTGACTAGAGGGAGCGGACGGTATGCGGAGCCAAATGTTCGCTTGGCGACACAACGGTGCCAGGGCCGAGCACACTGAACGACTCCACCCGAGCGTCAGCGCCGATGGTCGCACCGGTGACTACCACCGATCCCAGCGTGGCCCCCGATCCCACGTGAGAGTCCACGAGATACGCGTGAGGTCCGATTTGGGCACCCTCACCGATGGTGCAGTGACCTTTCAAGATTGTGCCCGGCAGCAACGACACATCGGGGCTCAAGACGACGTCGGCGTCAACGTACGTCGTTGCCGGGTCCCACATCGTGACGCCACGACGCATCCAGCGGTCATTGATGCGACGACGCAGCTCGTTCTCCGCCGCGGCTAACTGTGCACGGTCGTTCACGCCCGCGGCCTCTCGCGGGTCAGCGAGTCGATACGACCGTGTGATGTGCCCTCCGTCGTAGAGAACGCTGATGAGATCCGTGAGGTAGTACTCATTTTGGGCGTTCTGTCGACCGACGAGGCGAAGTCCCGGCCCGAGAAGGCTCTTGCGCACGACCATGATGGACGTATTGATCTCCGTAATACGGCGCTCTTCGTCGGTCGCGTCGCGTTCTTCGACAATGCGCGCAATGCGATCGTCTTTGCCGTACACGATGCGCCCGTAGCCGGAGGCATCGTCCACCACTGCCGTAAGAACGGTGAGGGCCGCCTGGCTCGCCACGTGACTTTCAATCAGCGATTGAATCGTGGCGGCGCGCAGCAATGGTGTATCGCCGGGCACGATGACAACGTGGCCTTCGTCACTGCCGAAGACTTCATTCACCATTGGTAGCGCGACGGAGACGGCGTGACCCGTTCCGAGTTGCTCGTGCTGTTCGACGAAACGCAGTGTCGTGGACTCGGCGGCTCGCTCCGTGAGGGACTTCTCCACCCACGCCGCCCCGTGGCCGACCACGACGACCGTCGCGGCCAGATGGTCAAACGATGACGTCGCATCGAGAACGTGCACCACCATGGGCCGTCCACAGATGTGGTGCAGCGGCTTGGGTCGCGCCGACTTCATGCGCGTACCTTCGCCGGCGGCCAGGACGACAACGCAAATCGGTTCGTTCATACCACTATCTCTATCAGCACGGCGTACGATTCGGGTGATGACTCACATCCCGTACGACGAATTCAGTTACTTCGACGAGAATCGAGAGGAGTGGGGACTCGATGTGCCGGTGCCTCCGGTGACGCGGGTGAGCTACCCCGTCGACGGGACCCGTTCGCTGAGCGCCTTGCGGTGGGGAAACGATGATCCCGCCATGGTGCTGGTTCACGGGGGTGCACAGAACGCCCACACCTACGACACCGTGGCCATCGCCCTGCAGATGCCTCTTCTCGCCGTTGACCTACCGGGCCACGGACACTCCGATCCGTCACCGTACGGACTCTCCGCACCGCGGCACCATGGTCGTGACCTCGCCGACGTCGTGGCGGCGCTTGGCCGTCCACTCCCCCTGGTCGGCATGTCGCTCGGTGGTCTGACCAGCATCGTGGCCGCGTCACTTGTGCCGGAGTTCATTTCTCACTTAGTACTGATTGACATCACTCCAGGAATTACGCAGTCAAAGGCCAAGCACATCACCGACTTTGTGAATGGTCCGAAGACCTTCGCGAGTCTCGACGAACTTCTCGAACGCACCATTCAGTTCAACCCCACGCGGTCCGTGTCGTCCCTGCGACGTGGCATCTTGCATAACGCACTCCAACGTGACGATGGAAGCTGGATTTGGCGCCATCAGCAACACGACGCCGCGACCCTCACACCGGAGCCAACGGGCGATCTCTGGGAAACGTTGGAGCGCGTACCTCTTCCCATCACTCTGATTCGTGGGATGGCGAAGGGCTCAGTGGTCGACGACGCTGATGTGCACGAGCTACAGCGACGTCGCAGCGATGCGCGAATCATTGAGGTGCCGAATGCGGGACACTCCGTGCAGGGTGACGCCCCGCTCGTTCTGGCCGACCTCCTACGCGGATTCGTGAGCCGCTAAAGGTTCCAACGCGGAGTTCAAGAGCATCGGAGCCGATCGGGCGAACCGTGGCGTGAGACGCCAATAGATCCAGCGTCCACGACGCTCGCCCGCCACGACTCCGGCGGCGGCCAGCCGCGAGAGGTGGTGAGAGATCGTGGGTTGGCTCTTTTCGAGTGAGGTTTCGAGGTGGCACGCGCATACCTCGTGGCCGCCCACCATCATCGAGACGATGCGCAATCGGATGGGATCAGCGAGAAGGGCAAAGAGCGAGGCGAGCTCGTCGGCCGCGGAAGAGCCCATCTCGACGGGATTGTCAGGATCGCAACAGCCTTCGGGGGTCGAACTCATAGCCCTATCCTAGATATCGATATTCATCGATATCTAGGATAGGATACACCTTCATCACGGGAGATGCCATGTCACGCCTACAACTCGCCCTGAACGTCTCGCAGTTGGACGCCGCCATTGATTTTTACAGTCGACTCTTTGCTACGCCGCCGAGCAAGGTGCGACCCGGCTACGCCAACTTTGCAATCGCGGATCCTCCGCTGAAGTTGGTACTCATCGAGAATCCTCTCGCCGACGGTGGCTCTATCAACCACCTCGGCGTCGAAGTCTTTTCCGTTGACGACGTCGCTGCCGCTACCGAACGGCTCGAGAACGAAGGACTCTCTACCGACGTGGAAATGGCGACCACGTGCTGTTATGCGGTGCAGGACAAGGTGTGGGTGAGCGGACCCGACGCTGAACGGTGGGAGGTCTATACCGTCCTCGCCGATGCTGATGCGGCGGGCGCCAACGATGTGGAGGCCTGTTGCGTGACCGATGCAACCAGTGAGCCGATTTCCCTCCGCCCGCGATGAACAACTTCTCGACACGTTGCCTCGCCGCCGAGTTTCTGGGTTCGGCGACCTTGACCGGCGTCGTCGTCGGGTCGGGAATTGCGGGCGAGTCACTCGCCCCTGACCTACCTGCCCTTGCCCTGTTGTGCAACTCCCTCGCAACCGCTGGTGCCCTGTACGTCCTCATCACCATCTTGGGTCCACTGTCGGGGGCACACTTCAACCCCGTTGTCACGTGGGCCACGTGGAGCCCACTACGAACGCAACGGCGGCAGTTCATCGTGGTCGCAGTGACGCAAACGCTCGGCTGCACCCTGGGTGCCATTGGGGCCAATCTGACGTTTTCTCACAGTGTGGTGACACTCTCGACGCACGACCGCACATCGCTCGCACATCTCGTCGCCGAAGGGATTGCCACGGCTGGTCTCTTGTTTGTCATCACCGCACTCGGGCGGATCCACCGGGAAGCCGTTATTCCCATCGCCGTGGCGATCTACATCGGCGTGGCCTACTTCGCCTGCTCGTCCACGAGCTTCGCGAACCCGGCTATCACGATTGGTCGCATGTTCACTGACTCCTTTGCGGGCATTGCGCCAACCAGCGTGATGCCATTTATCGGTGCACAGCTCATCGGTGGCGTCATCGGCGTGCAGTGCGCCCGATATCTATTTATCCCTGAAAGCGAGTCGCAATGACAATCCCTCAAGTGATGTTTCTTTGTGTTCATAACGCCGGTCGCAGTCAGATGGGTGCGGCATTTCTCGAACGCGAAGCCGAGGGTCGCATCACCGTCATTTCGGCCGGCTCGGCCCCCGGCGAAAAACTCAATCCTGCCGTGGTCGCGGCTCTCCTCGAAGTTGGCATTGACATCTCCGCCAAGAAGCCCCGCGCGTTGACCGATGAGATGGCGCGTGCCTCTGATGTCATCATCACAATGGGCTGCGGCGACGCGTGTCCCGTCTACCCCGGGAAGAAGTATCTCGACTGGGATCTCGTCGACCCCGCAGGAAAGTCTCTCGAGGAAGTACGCATAATTCGTGACGACATCGAGCAACGGGTGCGTCAACTAGTCGCCGACCTACTGACGTAGGTCTGGCCTCATTGGCTGGCGGGGAAGGAATCGAACCCTCAACCTCCGGGACCAAAACCCGTTGTTCTGCCAATTGAACTACCCGCCACCGCCGCGAATCTTCAACGATTCTTAGAGAACACTCACGTTCTCTTACAACGGACAGTCAATACTAGAGGCGTGGGAGAACGCGCAGGGATGAGAAACCAATGACGGAGAAGCACCTCAATATCGCCATTGTTGACGACGATCCGGCCATTGTCACCGCACTGACGCGCGCCCTTCGCATGGAGAACTACGACATCACCTCCTACGCCGATGGCACCTCCGCTTTGCGCGCCTTCCAGGCCGGCAGTCCCGACGCCATCGTGTTGGACTTGCAGTTGCCCGACCTGGACGGACTCGAGATCTGTCGACGCATCCGTCGGGCGGGCGACGATGTTGCCATTTTGATGCTCACGGCACGTGATGCAGTGAACGATCGTGTCGAGGGGCTCGATGCGGGGGCCGACGACTATCTCGTTAAGCCCTTCGACCTCGCCGAACTGCTCGCTCGCCTCCGCGCCCTACTTCGTCGACACGTGCCTCGCGACGTCGAACAGGGAATTGTGCGCTTTGAAGACGTCACTCTGAACCAAGCCACGCGCGAAGTCGTTCGCGGCGAGCGATCTATCTCTCTCACGCGCATCGAATTTGATCTCCTCGAACTCTTTATGACGCACCCGCGGCAAGTACTGACTCGCGATCAGATTTTGGATCTCGTGTGGGGTTATCAATTCGACTCGACCACGAACTCGCTCGCCGTGTACATCGGCTATCTGCGTCGCAAATTGGAAGAGAGTGGCGAGCCACGACTGCTGCAAACCGTTAGAGGTGTCGGGTACGCCTTGCGCACCGCGTGAGTTTTCGCGCGCGAGTGGTGTGGGCCACTGCGGTGGCCGTCAGCCTCGCGGTGGCGGTAGCGAGTGGCGCCGCTCTCCTGGTAGCTCGCCACGCCGTGATGCAGGCGGTGGATGAGAGTCTGATCCACTCCGCCACACAGAGCACGACGTTGATCAGCGAAGATGACCGCGTAGCCGGTTCGGGCTTTGAGCTCGTTCTCGCTGACGGCACTGTGGTGAGTGGTCGTGGATTCCCGGTGGACAAAGAAGTCATTAACGTCGCCGTTCAACAGTCAGAAAATAAGTTCATCACCGTAGAAGCGGGTGGTGTCACCCTCCGTGAACTCGTGGTGCCCGTACCCGCCGGGACCGAAATTCCGTGTGGACTAAGCGACTGCCAACTGACCCAAAACGCCGCCCAAGTCTTTATGACGGACATCACGGGTCAGCGACATCAGCTGCAAGTACTCGCGGTATCACTTCTCATTTTGACGTTGGTGGGACTCTTGTTAGCAGCGGGGCTGGGCTATCTTGCTGCGGCTGCCATCCTTCGGCCCCTGGAGTCCATCAACCGCGAGATTGACGAAATTGCGGCGACCCGAGATCTTGCTCGGCGAGTGCGTGAAGGCGGTAGCGACGAAATCGGACAGCTTCGTGGCACGTTTAACCGCCTCATGAGTTCCGTTGATGAGAGCCAACGGCTCCAGCGCCAACTCGTCTTGGACGCAAGTCACGAACTCCGCACACCCCTCACATCACTGCGAACGAACACTCAGGTTCTCGCGTCAACGGGTTCGATTGACGAAAGCGAACGTCGACAGATCGTGGACGACATGCTCGTACAGATCAACGAACTCGCATCGTTAGTGACCGACTTAGGAGAACTAACCCGCGGGGAGCAGTCCGACGAAGAGGTCGTGAAACTTCGTCTCGATGAGCTTGTGGAAGAAGCGGTGGAAATTGCCCGGACGCACGCGCGAACAAAATCCATTGACATCGTGTTTCGCGGATCTCCCACCGAAGTGTCAGTTCGTCAGAATCGAATGGTTCGAGCGGTGAACAACCTTCTCAATAACGCCATCAAATTCACTCCCGAAGGCGGTGAGGTGCAGGTCAGTTGCGCCCACGGCGTTATTCGTGTCGACGACAGCGGTCCGGGAGTACCGAACGACGAAAAACCGCGCATTTTCGACCGATTCTGGCGGTCGCCGTCGGCTCGCTCCTTGCCCGGTAGCGGTTTGGGGCTCGCCATCGTTGCACAAGTCGTTCACGAGGCGGGTGGCACAATTGCTGTAGAGGACTCAGTGACGTGTGGGGGTGCTTCGTTCGTTGTGACGTTGCCCGAGTCCTCAGGAAGGAACGCCTGATGCCACGTGTAGCTCGTGAAGTTCGCGATCGCCGACTCAATCGCTCACGCCACATCGCGCAGTTTCTCGTCTTGGGTGCCAGCGGCGTTGCGGGCACGGGGGTAGGAATGATGGCTCACGCCGCCGCGCATCCGGTGTCAGTGCCGACAACCTCGACGACTATTCCTCAGACGAGTTCAACATCGTTGCCATCTCACCTGACGACCACCACTTTGGCGCACTCCACCACGTCACGACCGCACGCCTCGACATCCGTACACACCACAACCACGGTCTGGACGCCGCCGACCACGGTGCACGTTCCAACCACCCACTGCTACACCAACGCGTCGGGTACGTTCCAGGGCTGCTGGTAAGTCGTTGCACTTCAGTGTGTGGGGAATGAGCGGCACGCTCCTTGTCGCCGACGAACGGTGGGCATCCGACGCCGAGGCCACATTGTGGCAGTGGATTCATCGTGCGGACGCTGCCGTCAATCGATTCCTGCCCGAGTCCGAGATCAGTCGACTAAATCGCGACAGCGAGCTGTACGACGTCAGTGATGATTTCTTTACCTTCCTCAACGCGGCGCAGTTTGCCTACGACATCACGGGCGGTCTCTGTGACCCCGCGGTAGCGGGAGCACTGAATGCGTGGGGTTATTCAGTCGACTTCGATCACATTCCCGATCAGGTCTTCGTTCAACCCCTACCCCGCACACACGGTATGGGTTCACTCGAGATCACTTCGAGTGAACGCTATATATCGACGTGCTGTCCCATAGATTTCGGTGCCACTGCGAAGGCGCTCGTCGTTGACCTCGCGGTAGCGGATATCGCGACCTACTGCGACTGTCTCGTAGAGATTGGTGGCGACGTCGGCGTGAGCACGGCTGTGACGGGCGACGAATGGATTGTCGGGGTCGCGCCCGATGGGCCGGAGCCACAGGCTCCACAAGTAGCGCTCCGCTCGGGCGGACTCGCGACCTCAACGACGACCTATCGCGCGTGGGCGACCGATCGAGGTCGGGCCCACCACATCATTGATCCACGAACGGGTTCACCCGCGGTGAGTCGGTGGCGGGCCGCCACTATCGCCGCTCCCTCGTGTGTGGAGGCCAACGCGTTCGCCACGGCAACTTTCCTCTGGAACGACGACGCTCCCTGGCATATTGCTCAATCGGGATGGGCCGGTCGACTCGTGACCCATGATGGCGAGATACTGACAGTGGGTAGTTGGCCGAAGGGGGACGAGTGAGCGGACTGACGTCACCATATTTTTGGTACACCTCACGGACCACCGGCGTTGTCTCATTGGTCTTTCTGACTCTCGTCTGCGTGGCGGGAATATTGGTCTCGACGCGAGTGGGTGGACGGCGCATCGGACGCTTTG
>JAGWWX010000037.1 GCA_018970215.1 Acidobacteriota bacterium
CCGACTGTAAGTTCACCGACGCCGATGACGAAGCAGCCCAACAGAATGCGGCGAACGAGGGTGACGTCATCGCCAGTGAGACGACCCGCCAAGAGTGCACCCACAAGGTTGCCGGCACCGAGGCACGCCATGACAAAGCCAAAGGCGGTCGCGCTGGCGTTCATATCGTGGGTGACGAGCACCGCTTCGACGACACTGATCATTTCGAGAGCGAAGATGAACAGCATTGTTTGGATGAGCACGGGGCGCAAGAGATTGTCGTGAAATAAGAATCGAAGTCCCGCGAGCACGGCACCCTTTTCTCGGGCGGCGTGAGGTTCGGGCCGTCGATCATGGTGCAGGAAAAGCGTGACGCAACCGATTCCCGCAAACGACAAGGCATCAACGAGAAATGCCCCCGACAGGCCGAGCGTCCCATAGAGAAGACCCGCAAGTGACGGTCCGATCATGAACGCCACCGCACCTAAAGCCTGATTGTTGCCCTGCAAGGAGGCGAGCGACTCCGGCGGAACGATGGAGGTCATGTAGGCCGTGTAACCGGCCTGGGTGAATGCCAGTCCACACCCCAAGAGTGCGACGAGCGCGACCACGGCTGCGGGGTGAGAAACCTGAGTGAGTGCCAAAGCGACAAGCGCTTGGATGAGTCCGACACAACCGAGGAGTCGGCGGAGTGAGGTGCGATCCAGGATTAGTCCAACGACCGGCGCGAGCACGACGGGCGGCGTGGCGTTGGCGAGAGCGAGAACACCAATCATCCACTTTTGCGGTGTCGATGCGTAGTGAATGCCGAGTGACACCATGGCAATCTGGTCACCGACGGACGACAACATCCGAAATGTGAGCATGGCGCGGATATCTCTCCGCTGTAACGAGTTCATCATTAGATTCCGCCGATGCTGGTGAGTCCACCGTCCACGATGAGCGATGTTCCCGTCACGAAACGTGACTGGTCGGACAACAAGAACATGATGACGTCAGCGACGTCGTCGGGCTGTCCAATCCGACCGAGGGGGGTACGTGAGATGGTGCGCTCAGTGAACTCCGCGAAATCCAAGAGTGGCTGCAACATCGGAGTTTCGATCGCACCGGGACATACGCAGTTCACACGGACGTTTCTTTTGGCGAGCTCCATTCCCGCTGCGCGCGCGAGACCTAAGAGGCCCGCTTTCGACGAGCAGTACGCCGGGAGCCACTCGTGACCAAACCATCCCTCCACAGACGAGATGTAGACAATTGACCCCCGACCACTCGCCGCGAGGTCGTCGGAAAGTTCGTGCGTCATGGCCGCGGCGGTCGTGAGGTTGATGTCGATTGTGCGAGCCCAGCTTTCGGCCGTGAACGCCGAGATGGGTTCCGCACCGGAAACGCCCGCGGCGTGCACAAACCCCTCGATGACGGGGTGGGATGACCGCGCCACATCGAGAGCCCGGCGCCGGGCGTCGCCATCGGTGACGTCAAAACTGGCGGTGGTCACGGCAACGTCCACTCGAGTGGCGAGTTCAGCCAACGGTTCTTCTTGAATATCCCAGGCGATCAGGTCGTACCCGGCGCGAGCGGCCGCGAGGGCGCTCGCCCGCCCAATGCCCGAGGCGGCGCCAGTTATCAGGATTGCGGGGGCCATTTTTCTCCTTTGGACCTTCTCACGCTAGGTCGGGGTGGGACCTGAAAGGGGGTTTGGCCGCCCCCGCTATGATTAGCAGTCGGCACGACAGAGTGCCAATGACTATGGAGGTAACCACAATCATGCAGTTGCACCCGCTGGAAGACCGAATCGTCGTCCGTCCCAACGGTGCCGAAGCCACAACGGCATCGGGCCTGGTGATTCCGGACACCGCCAAAGAGAAGCCGCAGCAGGGCGAAGTTCTGGCCGTCGGGCCGGGTCGCCGTGCGGAAAACTCCGGCGAACTGATCCCGATGGGCGTCAAGGCTGGCGACATTGTTGTCTACTCGAAGTACGGCGGAACGGAAATCACCGTCGACGGTGAGGATCTTTTGATTCTCTCGAGCCGTGACGTTCTCGCCACCATCACGAAGTAACACCTCAAAGGAAGAGTGATATGTCAAAACTGTTGAAGTTTGATGACGAGGCCCGTCGTGGCCTCGAGGCGGGAGTCGACAAGTTGGCCGACGCGGTCAAGGTGACTCTTGGTCCTAAGGGCCGCAATGTGGTCATCGGCAAGAAGTTCGGTGCCCCGACCATTACCAACGACGGTGTTTCCATTGCTCGCGAAATTGAGCTCGAAGACCCGTTCGAAAACATGGGCGCACAGCTTGTTAAGGAAGTTGCGACGAAGACCAACGACGTCGCCGGTGACGGTACGACAACCGCAACCGTCCTTGCCCAGGCACTGATCAAAGAAGGTCTGCGCAACGTCGCGGCGGGCGCGAACCCGTCGGGCTTGAAGCGAGGCATTGAGAAGGCCGTCAAGGCGGCGGTCGAGTCGATTCACGCTCAGTCCACTCCCGTGGACGGCAAGAATCAGATTGCCCAAGTTGCCACCATCTCCGCTGCCGACGCCGCGATCGGTGAAGTCATTGCGGAAGCTATTGACAAAGTCGGTAAAGACGGCACCGTGACGGTCGAAGAGTCGAACACCTTCGGCATCGACCTTGAACTCACTGAAGGTATGCAGTTCGACAAGGGCTACCTGTCGCCGTACTTCGTGACCGACGCCGAGCGTCAAGAGGCGGTATTGGAAGACCCGTACATTCTCTTTACCTCAGGGAAGATTTCCGCTGTCCACGACTTGGTTCCCGTGCTGGAAAAGGTGATGCAAGCGGGTCGTCCACTTCTCATCATCGCGGAAGACGTGGAAGGCGAGGCACTTGCAACTCTCGTCGTCAACAAGATCCGCGGGCTCTTCACCTCAGTTGCCGTGAAGGCACCCGGCTTTGGTGACCGTCGTAAGGCGATGTTGCAGGACATGGCTGTGTTGACGGGCGGCACCGTCATCTCCGAGGAAATCGGATTGAAGCTGGACACCGCCACGGTGGACTTGCTGGGCCGAGCGCGCCGCGTTGTCGTGACGAAGGACGCCACCACCATCATCGACGGTGGGGGAACCGAAGAGGATGTCAAGGGACGTGTCGCGCAAATTAAGCGTGAGATTGACGACACCGACTCGGACTGGGATCGCGAGAAGCTCCAAGAGCGCCTCGCCAAGCTCGCCGGTGGTGTTGCGGTGGTCAAAGTTGGCGCCGCGACGGAAGTGGAGCTCAAGGAAAAGAAGCACCGCATCGAAGACGCACTGAGCGCCACGCGCGCCGCGGTCGATGAAGGAATCGTCGCCGGTGGTGGAACCGCACTGGTACGCGCCCGCAAGGACGTGGACGCCGTGGTAGCGACCCTGAACGGTGACGAGGCGACGGGTGCGCGTATTGTCGCCACCGCGCTGGAGGCACCACTTCGTCACATTGCGGCGAACGCGGGCTTCGAAGGAGCTGTCAAGGTTCGTGAAGTGGCGGATGCGTCGGGATCCTTTGGGCTCAACGCCGCCACGGGTGAGCTCGTGGACTTGGTGGCCGCCGGAGTCATCGACCCCGCGAAGGTGACCCGATCCGCACTGCAGAACGCCGCGTCGATCGCGGCTCTGCTGCTCACCACGGAAGCAATCGTCGCCGACAAGCCCGAGGAGGCCGCCGCCGCTGGCGCCGCCGCTGGCATGGGTGGTATGGGCGGCATGATGTAAGAACTTCGGTTCTCGTGGAAGAGGCCCGGGCACTCGCCCGGGCCTCTTTTGCTACTCAAGACGCCTAGGAGTCGGTGGGATCGTCCGGTGCCTCAACGGCCAGGTGGGGCATCACACGGTCAATCGAGGCGGGAAGCCACCAGTTGGCATTTCCAAAGAGGTGCATCAGTGCCGGCACCAGAATCGTGCGGAGCAAGAATGCGTCGATTAAAACCGCGATGCCGAGTCCCATTCCAAACTCAGCGATTACCCGTTGTCCTCCGAAAACGAACGCAAAGAACACGCTGATCATGATGAGACCCGCGGCGGTGATCACTCGACCGGTGTCCGTTTGCCCGCGGACGACGGCGAGGCGGTTGTCCTTCGTGTGTACCCACTCCTCGTGCATACGACTGACGAGAAATACTTGGTAGTCCATCGACAGTCCGAACAAGATGGCCACCATCATCACAGGCAAAAACGACTCGATGGGTCCTTTACCGACATTCAATAGTGACTCACCCCATCCCCATTGAAAGATGGCCACGACGAAACCAAAGGACGCACCGGCGGCCAGCAGGTTCATAACGGCGGCGGTGAGGGGAATGACGAGGCTGCGGAACGCGATCAAGAGCAACAGGCATCCGAGGAGCACGATGACGCCGATGAAAAGAGGCAATTTTTGTTTAATCGTTTCGGCGAAATCATCAAAGATTGCGGTGACACCTCCCACGTATGTCGTGATCTCACCTTTGGTCAAGGTCGGCAAAATCGAGGTCCGCAGATTGGTAATGAGTTGAGATGTCTCGACTGACGAAGGACTCGTTGTTGGAATCACGATGAGACAGGCCACATCCGTGCTCGCGGTGGGGCACGGAGCAACGGCGGCGATGCCCGGGGTCGTGGCGAGTGTCGTTCCCACGCGGTAGAGGAGTGCACGGTCGCTGGGACTGGCCACTTCCGCGACAATCTGGAGTGGACCGTTGGAACCTGGACCAAATCCCGCGGAGAGTAAGTCGTACGCCTTGCGAGTCGTGGAGGTCGGCGGGTCACTGCCTTGGTCGGCATTACCAAGGTGAAGTGAGAAATACGGCACGATAAGAACGGCAACGACGGCAACTGCACCAATCGAGAGCCACACTGGCCGTCGGGCGACGAAGTTACTCCAACGCTCCCACTGCGGGTGGTGCCCATCATCGCGGGGGCCGTGCTCGGCGAGCTGGCGGCGCTGTCGACGGGAAAGAACCCTCATTCCCTGGAGGCGAAGAAGGGCGGGCAGTAATGTCACGGCCGCCACCATGGTGACGAGAACAGTCAACGACGCAGCAATTGCGACGCCGTTTAAAAACGAGATTCGCAGAACCAACATCCCGAGTAGCGCAACGCACACCGTTGACCCGGCGAAGAGAACCGCGCGACCGGAGGTGTTGACCGCGGTGGTTGCAGCCGTATCGACATCGAGTCCCCGCAAGAGGCCCTGTCGGTGTCGCGTGACGATAAAGAGGGCGTAGTCAATACCGACACCGAGACCAATGAGCGAGCCGAGTTGCGGCGCGAAGGTTGCGATAGTCAACACGTGGGTCATGAGACCTACAAGGGCTCCCGCCGTACCGAGTGCAAAGAGGGCAACCCCAATGGGGAGCAACATGGCCATGAACGAACCAAACGCGAGAAGAAGAATGATGGCGGCTGCCACGATGCCGATCTGTTCACCCACGTTCGTCTCGGGTTGGTTCAACATGGCGATTGCCCGACCACCGAGTTCGATCTGTAGCGAGTTGCTCTCGTGCTTCTTCGCCGTGGCTACGACCAATTCAATATTCTTTCGGTCAAGCTTCATCGGTGAATTGTCGAAATGTATGGAGGCGTAGGCGATTGTCCCGGTGGGACTGTTTTGAAACGCGAACGATGGGTCAAAGGGAGAATCAACTCCGGTCACAGAGGGAACCTGAGCGAGCTCCGCTACCACCTGAGCGATGTCCGCGGCGTGAGCAGCAATCGTGTCACCAGGTTGTCGGGTGTGGAAAACGACAGAGTCAGTTTCGGGAGGCTGCCCGGTGCCTCGAGTCAGGAGTTCGTAAGCCTTTGCGGACTCAGCTCCTTTCAAGTTGAATGAGTCGCGGTAGTCGGTGCCGAGCGAAATACTGAGTGTTAACAGGCTGCCGAAGACCGCTATCCAAATAGCGAGAACGACCAAGCGGTGACGAACGCACCAACGAGCGAGTGTGGTCATGAAGATTCCTTGGGGGAGGAGGGGGAAACTACCCCGATAACTTAACGGTGAGGTCATTGAACAGTCCCGGGAGGTGAGTATGCCCGTCGTACCCCAACCCTTCCCTGGCCACGACTATCCACAGCACCTTCCCGAGGTGGACAAAGTGCAAACGGGCGGACCGCCGCCGTGGCACGACCGAGACGTGACACAGCGTCTTTCCGTTGCGGAGTTACGCGATCGACTGGCGTCCCGAGGCCTGTCCCTAGAAGCCGGTATGCCGGAGATTGACGACACCGTCGAAGGAGTCGCCCGGCTCGAGGCACCCGAAACTCGTATCTCGGCAGTGCTCGTGTGCCTTTTTGCCCATGAAGGCGACATGCACTTGGTGTTGACCCGTCGAGCAGCGCATCTTCGACACCATCGACACGAAGTCTCTCTGCCCGGCGGGCGGTGCGAGCCGGGAGAGATTCCGCTCGAGACAGCCCTTCGGGAGGCGCACGAGGAGATTGGTCTCGACCGGACCACCATCACCCCCCTGGGCTTCCTCACACCGATCTATACCTTGGCGAGTAGTTCCGCCATCTGGCCGGTTGTGGCTTTTGCGTCGGGTGTCCCCGAATTTCGAATTGATCCGTCCGAGGTGGACCGAGCTTTCAGCGTGTCGATGAGCGAACTGTTGCATCCCGACAACTTCACCGAGCAGCGGTGGTGGCGCGAGAGCGCTCGGCGGAAAGAGAGCGATGGGGCATTTCGGGTTCACTTCTACCGAGTACCTGGCGACCTCGTCTGGGGCGCAACCGCACGGATTGTGACGGAACTTTTAAGCGTGATCACCGAGCCCCTGGAGGGTCTTCGCCGGTAGGCTGAATTAAAGGACCCTCCTCGAGGGTCGGAGACTTCGGAGGTCCCTGTGGCGGAGGTAGAAATCGGCATCTATAAGTCGGCGCGACAGGCGTATGGCTTTGACGACATCGCCATCGTGCCGTCCCGCCGAACTCGTGACCCTGAAGATGTGGATATTTCGTGGCAGCTCGATGCCTTCAAATTTGAGCTGCCTCTGCTTGGCGCCGCGATGGACGGAGTCATCTCACCCGCGACGGCAATCGAGATTGGCAAGCTCGGAGGACTCGGCGTTTTGAATCTCGAAGGACTGTGGACGCGGTACGAAGATCCACTGCCCTTATTTGACGAGATTCGAGAACTCGATAACGACAAGGCGACCGCACGAATGCAGCAGATGTATCTCGAGCCCATCAAACTCGAGCTCATCACCCAACGAATTCGTGAGATGAAGGCGGCGGGAATCACCACGTCCGCTTCGGTAACCCCTCAACGTACCGAGTGGATGGCAAAAGCCATCGCGGAAGCGGAACTTGACGTTCTCGTCATTCAAGGAACGGTGGTCTCGGCCGAACACGTCAGCAAGACCGTCGAACCATTGAATTTGAAGCGTTTTATTCGTGAGTACGAGATTCCGACCATTGTCGGAGGATGTGCTTCGTATCAAGCTGCCCTTCACTTGATGCGCACGGGAGCCGTCGGTGTACTGGTGGGTGTCGGCCCGGGTAATGCCTGCACCACACGAGGAGTTCTTGGTATTGGCGTCCCGCAAGCAACGGCCATTGCCGATGTTGCGGGCGCGCGGATGCGCCATCTTGACGAAACGGGTGTGTACGTACACGTCATAGCCGATGGCGGCATGAGCAAGGGTGGCGACATCGCAAAGGCAATTGCGTGTGGTGCTGATGCGGTGATGATTGGCTCGCCCCTATCCAGCGCTCTTGAGGCGCCGGCCCGTGGCTACCACTGGGGTATGGCAACCTTTCACCCCACGCTTCCCCGAGGTGCTCGAGTGCGTACCGATGTACGCGGTTCCCTCCGTGAAATCCTCGTGGGTCCCGCCACTGAAAATGATGGTCGCATGAACCTCTTCGGCGCACTTCGCACATCGATGGCGACGTGTGGCTACGAAACACTGAAAGAGTTCCAGAAGGCGGAGATCATGCTGGCGCCGTCGCTGCAGACTGAAGGCAAGCAGCTGCAGCGCTCGCAGGGCGTGGGCATGGGCCATTGACCCCCACGGTTCTCGTCGTTGATTTTGGTGCGCAGTATGCGCAACTGATCGCTCGCCGTGTTCGTGACGCTCACGTATATTCCGAAATCGTTCCTTCCACCATCACGGCTGCCGAAGTAGCGTCGCGCCAACCCGCGGCGATTGTGCTGTCCGGTGGACCGAAGTCCGTCTACGAATCCCCGGCGCCGTCGCTCGATCCCCAGATTTACGAACTCGGTGTTCCGATCCTCGGCATCTGTTATGGCGCGCAACTGATGGCGCAGCAACTCGGAGGAAGTGTCACGGCTACGGGTGGAGGTGAGTACGGGCGTACCGAACTCTCTCGTCATGGCGTGTCGGATTTATTAACTGATGTTCCGGCGGTATCACACTGCTGGATGAGTCATGGCGACGCCATCAGCGCGGCGCCCGAAGGATTTGCTATCACCGCGACGACGCCGTTAGCTCCGATTGCCGTGATGGAGAACTCCCAGCGTCGGCTCTACGCCGTGCAGTATCACCCCGAAGTTGCTCACTGTGAATACGGGCAGGACATTTTGGAGCGCTTCTTGCACCACATTGCGGAAATTCCCGCTTCGTGGACCAACACCAACATCATTGATGATCAAGTGGAGCGCATTCGGGCGCAAGTTGGATCCGAGCGAGTTCTCTGCGCCCTGTCTGGTGGTGTGGACTCGGCAGTCGCAGCGGCTCTCGTTACTCGAGCCGTTGGGCAGCAGTTGACGTGTGTCTTCGTCGATACCGGTTTAATGCGGTCGAATGAAGGCGAACAGATCGAACAGACATTCGCTCGACAGTTTGGTGTTGATCTCATTCACGTCAAGGCTGCTGATCGGTTCTTTGATGCACTCGCGGGAGTAACCGATCCCGAGCAGAAGAGAAAGATCATCGGCGAACTCTTTATTCGGGAGTTTGAGGCGGTGGCGCGAGATCTTGCCGACGGTGGCGTGGGGCCACGATTCTTAGTCCAAGGGACTCTCTACCCCGATGTCATTGAGTCGGGCTCCGGTCACGCGGCAAATATAAAAAGCCACCACAACGTCGGGGGACTGCCCGAAGATATGGCCTTTGATCTCGTCGAGCCCTTGCGCAGTCTTTTTAAAGACGAGGTTCGCCGGGTGGGTGAAGAACTCGGGCTCCCGGCCGAGATCGTCTGGCGACAACCGTTCCCAGGTCCGGGTCTGGCCGTTCGCATTGTGGGAGAAGTGACGAGAGAACGTGCCGAGATTCTCCGGGCCGCCGACTACATCGTCGTTGATGAAGTAAAAAAAGCGGGTCTGTATCGGGAGCTGTGGCAGAGTTTCGCCGTACTACCCGCCGTCCGGACCGTGGGTGTCATGGGAGACGGCCGAACCTACGCCTATCCAATCATTATCCGCGCGGTGACGAGCGATGATGCCATGACGGCCGATTGGGCCCGCCTCCCGTACGACGTCGTCGAGTCGATCTCGAATCGACTGATCCGCGAAGTTCCTGGCGTGAATCGAGTAGCCCTCGATGTCACGTCAAAGCCCCCCGGCACAATTGAGTGGGAGTGAGCCAGGGATTCTTTGACGACGACGCGCTGTTCGACACAGTGACGTCACGACCGCAGCGCGACCCGTCGCGCCTACTTGCGGACTTGACGGAGCCCCAACGCCAGGCCGTGACGCACCCCGGTGGTCCAATTTTGGTGGTGGCGGGTGCTGGATCGGGAAAGACTCGTGTTCTCACCCGTCGCGTGGCGTACTTATTGGAAGTTGATCATGTCGCACCGTGGGAGATACTCGCGATCACTTTTACGAATAAGGCCGCCGATGAAATGAAGCGCCGAGTGAATGAGCTCGTGGGCGGACGGAGCGATCGCATGTGGGTGCAGACGTTTCACTCCGCGTGTCTTCGCATGCTCCGAGCGCATAGCGACGTCCTGGGCTATCAGGCGGGTTTTTCGATTTACGACACGGACGAAGGCCGAGCCGAAGTCGAGCGCATCATGAAAGAGCTGCACATCGATATCAAGGGAAATAAGCCCCGCTCTGTTCTGTCGGCGATTTCGGCCGCCAAGAATGCGATGCTCACGCCCGAAACCTACGTGGAGGTAAACGCCGACCCCAAACGGGAGATGGTAGCTGAGGTCTTTCAGCGATACGAAAGCACCTTGCGTCGTGCGAACGCAATGGACTTCGATGATCTCTTGTTGAACGCGGTACGGATGTTGCAAGTGAGTGATGACGTTCGAGATCGCTACCAGCAGCAGTTTCGACACATTTTGGTCGATGAGTTCCAGGATACAAACGGCGTGCAGAGCGAGTTCGTGACAATTCTGGGTGGCTATCACCACAACGTCTTTGTGGTGGGTGACGCCGATCAATCCATCTATCGATTTCGGGCAGCTGATGTGCGCAACATTCTGCTCTTTAGCGAGCGCCACCCAGGTGCCACCACAATTCTCCTCGAAGAGAACTTCCGCTCAACGCAGACCATCTTGGATGCCGCCAACGCCGTGATTTCGAGGAATGAATCACGGATCCCGAAAAACCTCTTTACTCACAAAGGCCACGGTGAGAAGATTCGGCTCTTCGCTGCGGATGATGAGTACGACGAAGGCCGATGGGTTGTTCAGGAACTCCAAAGGTTCCGTAACGAGTTGAACATTCCCTGGCGTGACATTGCCGTCTTTTACCGAACCAATGCGCAGTCGCGAGTCTTGGAAGAACAGTGCATTCGGTCGGGGGTTCCGTATCGAGTGATTGCCGGTCTTCGCTTCTACGACCGCAAAGAGGTAAAAGACGTTCTCGCCTACGCCCGCTTGATCGTGAACCCTCGCGACGATGCCGCGGCCCGACGCGTCATCAATGAGCCTCGACGAGGCGTGGGGGCGGCCGCACAGAGCAAAATTCAAAACTACGCCAGCGATCGCAACTTGTCCTTCGCTGAGGCCATCGGGAGTGGTGCGATGGCCGGGCTCACGGGCAAGGCCGCTCGCGGAGCTGAACAGTTCGATGAACTGATGAGTGAACTGCGGGCACTGGCAAACGATCTCACCCCGGGGGAAATCATCGCGGAGATTGCGGCGCGCTCGGGCATCATGAAAGAACTCCTTGACGATGGAAGTGAAGAAGCCCGAAGCCGCGTCGAGAACCTTGGTGAGTTAGCTAACGCGGCGAGCGAGTACGAGAATCTTCTGGAATTTCTCGAGCGACTCGCCCTGACGGCCGACTCTGATCAGCTCGACTCTGAAGCGGGCGTGGTGTCGCTGATGACGCTGCACGTGGCGAAGGGCTTGGAGTTCCCCGCTGTGGTGATCACCGGCCTCGAAGAGGGCGTGTTCCCACACGTTCGGGCAATGGACAATCAGGCCGAATTGGAAGAAGAACGGCGCTTGGCGTACGTGGGAATCACTCGAGCGATGCGCCACCTCACCTTGACTCACGCCTGGAGTCGTACGCAATGGGGTCGCCGGGTCGACTCGCTGACGAGTCGATTCTGGAACGAGGTCCCCGAGGAGTTGGTGCACGACGTATCCGCTCGTCCGCCCCTGCGACGTTCGACATTCGCCGAGCTTGACTATGGATTCACGGGGAGAGATTCGGAGTTCACTTCCGGACGGGCGTTTGGCACGGGATCGGCTCAAGAGGCGTCACGCAGCGGGGCTGACTTGCTGGGTCTGGAGTCGGGTGATCGTGTGCATCACGATCGATTCGGTGACGGCACGGTCACCAGTGTGACTGGTGAAGGAGAGAAACAGCGTGCTTTCGTGCGGTTTGATGAGACCGGAAGCGAAAAGCAGCTCGTGCTATCAATCTCTCCTTTACGTCGCATCTAGCTTCTAACTCATACGATGGTGTGATGCCGCCGGATGCACCTTCCCCCCGGCGGTCGCGTTCGACCCCACCAATCTCGTCGCGCTCGCGGCGCCCGTCGCAACGTACGTACAGAATGCGCCGTTTTATCGCCCTGCTGACCGTGGTGACGGTGGGCTACTTCGGTTATCTCGGTGTGACATTGGTCATGGCGCTCACGAACCCTTCGTTCGGTGTGTCACTCAGTGCTCGCGGGGCGGAGTGGGGTCGTGAGAACAACTTTGGGTGGGCCGTGACGTGGGTGGAGCAGCGGTGGTACTCGATCCACAAGCCAAAGCAGGGTGGTGAGGCACCGTCCAACTCATTTGGTGGTGGCGACATCGCCGTCGATGTCCCTCGGGAAGGGCATCTACCCAAACCCGCCAACATCATTTCACCCGCAGCTACCCCGCAACCCGGCGAAGGTGTGTGGCACGTCGCCGGTCGGCTTAGTGCCAAGGGCGTTCCGGCACTCTACGAAGCATTTGTGCGCCCCGACAATGTTCGGACGAGCTACGTCGTCGGAGTTGTCTGGATGGATACCACGCTTCTGCAGTCGCGTCTCTACTCGGGTTCCTATATTCCTGGCGGTGGCCCGTATGTGAATCGCGCACCCATCTTGCCTCGTCTGACCGGTTCTCTCGTCGCGGCTTTTAACTCCGGGTTTCGTATGGAGGATGCGCGGGGCGGGTACTACATCGATAACAAGGTGGTCCATCCGTTGCGCCCGGGGGCCGCGTCGGCCGTCATCTTTCGCGACGGTACGTTGACCGTCGGTCAGTGGGGTCGGGACGTCACGATGTCAAAAGATGTCATCGCGGTTCGTCAAAATTTGGACCTCATCGTGGACAACGGGTCGCCCGTTCCGGAGTTGTCTGACGCCACCACGATGAAGTGGGGCGCCACACTCGGTGGTCGATACGACGTCTGGCGGAGCGGACTGGGTGTCACGAAGAACGGTGCGCTGATCTACGTGGGCGGTCCCGCGATGACCATCCATGCTCTCGCCGACATCCTCGCGCGGGCGGGAGCAGTTCGTGCCATGGAGCTCGATATCAATACGGACTGGGTGCAGTATTCGATTTACCGTGCACCCCTTGGTCAGATCATTAACGGTGGATCGGGCCGCAGTCTTCTGACATCAATGGCGGGGCCACCGAGCCGCTACTTCACCTCGTGGTGGAACCGTGACTTTTTCACCATGTCGTATCGTGACGCCGAGATGCCGAGCGGCGCTAGCGGCTCTCGTTGAGCGCGCGCCACAGTCCGGCGGGTAAGTGACGAAGTAGTCCAAAGAGCCACTTCATGATGCTGGGTGAGTAGATCACTCGGGAGCTCGACGCGAGACCCGCAACGGTATCGCGGGCAACACGTTGAGCATCCACCGCAAAGGGCGCAGCCTTCATGCCTTCGGTCATTTTGGTGTGCACGAAGCCCGGTCGCAAAATCTGCACGGTGACTCCTGTCCCCAAGAGTGCGTCCGCCATACCTTCGCAGTGACGATCTAGCCCCGCTTTGGCCGAGCCGTATAGGTACGACCCTCGGCGAACGCGAATTCCGGCGACAGAAGTGATGACGAGGATGCGACCGGTGCCCTGTTGGAGCATGCGAGGTGTGAGTGCGGCCAGAGCCGCCACGGGCCAC
>JAGWWX010000038.1 GCA_018970215.1 Acidobacteriota bacterium
CCCGCGGTACCGGGAACAGTTTCAAGGATGATGGCCGCAATCGTGGAGGGACCTTCAAAGAGAATTGTGTGTTCGAGATGGGCGAGTGCTCGTTCACACTCCTCCGCCTCGGTGGTGGCGTAGAACTCGCTCCGGTAGAGAAAGGGACCAAAGAAGTGCACCACACCGGCCGTGGCGTTATCGCTCGGCCACCGGCGAGGGTCACCCGTGAGATTGATGGAGGTGGCGGTGGCGCCGTGGTAACTGCGATAGGTCGAGAGAATCTTCGGGCGGCCCGTGTGGAGACGCGCCATTCGAACGGCGTGTTCGACGGCTTCCGTTCCGCCGTTAGTAAAGAAGACTTTGGCAGCACCGGGAAACGCCCGATCAAGGATGCGTTCGGCGGCGACGTAACGCGACTCGTAGCCGTGCTGCGGAGCGATGGTGGTGAGCTTCTGCGCTTGTTCCACAATGGCCGCCACGACTTCGGGCTGTTGATGGCCGATGTTGGTGTTGACGAGTTGTGATGAAAAGTCCAAGAACTCCACGCCGTCGAGGTTCGTGACGTACACCCCACGGGTCTCGGCCACCATGAAGGGCGCCAGAGTGGACTGCGCCGACCATGAATGAAAGACGCTGGCGCGCTCCCGTTCGAACGGTGTCATGTCTTCACGATGGCGGGACATAGAGCTCCTTGGTGTACGTAAAACCTAGACGGCGAGCGCGAAAAACACGAAACCCTCCCCGCAGGGAGGGTTTGTGGTGGGGCTAGTAAGAGTCGAACTTACGACCTCAGCATTATCAGTGCTGCGCTCTAACCAACTGAGCTATAGCCCCGTAGAGAGAACAATCTACTACGCCGCGAAATGGCTCCCTACGGCTGAGGTGGATCCCAAATCTTTGTCGCAATCGACTGGCTCGCCACGCCCAACAGGGTGCCCTGGTCGCTCCACAGAAACGCGACGCCCTGCGAGAAACCACCGGCGAGGGCGTGCATTTGAATGTCGCAAAGAACCCACTCAGTCCGCTCGAGTGACGCGATGCGAATGGTGTTGTCGAGGCTTCGACCCATCGTTCGTCTACCGAGGGGGTTGGCGGCGCCGCCAGAGACGTAGTCCCCGAAGATGGCGAGCGTGGCGGCACTCGGGTCCAGGTGACTCGGAATTCTGGCCCACAGTGCGGAGTGGGGCGATCCCGGTGTGCCGTCGAGTTGATCGTACGTACGACCGAGGGCCACACGAGTGTCGATGTGGGCGAAGATTGATTCACCAAGTTCGCGAGGGATGATGCGCGGTGGGCACTCATCGGGTGGCGGCACGTCGGGCATCTGCGACCACGGCGTTGGCGACGAGAGCGAACCACGACCGAGAGCCGCGTTCACGGTGAGAATCTCTTTGTCGCCGATCTTGGCGGTGGCGCGTGCTTGAGTCACATTTCCCCCCACAACGGCTAAGTCGGTATAGACATCAACCGTGGAGTGGGTGGGTGCGTAGCTGAGATAGTGAGCGGTGGCCCAAATCGTCGGCCGGCCACTGTCTTCCTCGAGGGCCACGAGTCCCGCCGCGAGACCACAACCGCCAAAGAGGAACTGGCCGGGGGTAATGAGACGTTCAACCACCTCAATGCGCCAGTGACCCTCGTCGACCTTTTCGATATCGAGAAAATCTTTGGCGTTCACAGTGGGCGAGACTACCGGCATCGATGGGCCAGCCATTTAGGGGAGAATGGACGACGTGCTTCCTTCATGGTTTGTTTTCGTCGGTGCGGCCTTCAGCGTCGGTGGCGCATTCGGTTATATCCGGGACGTTTTGCGCGGGGAGACCGCACCGAATCGAGTGACGTGGATCTTGTGGGCCGCGGCACCCCTGCTGGCATTCGTTATTGAAGTTCAAGAGGGCGCGGGGTTGGCATCGGTTATGACGCTGGTGATCGGTTTGGTCCCCATCGCGGTCTTGCTGGCATCTACGCGCAACCCCCAATCGGTGTGGAAGTTAGGGCCGTTCGACGTCACGTGCGGAGTGATATCAATCTTTGGTCTGATTATCTGGCTCGCCAGTTCGCAGCCCACTATCGGACTCATCGCGCAAGTTGCGGCGGACTCCGTTGCAGCACTTCCCACGCTACGCAAGGCGTGGGTGAATCCATCAAGCGAGTCCGCCGTGGTCTTTTACGCCGGTGCAGCGAATGGCGGCATCACGTTGTTGACGCTGGATCGTTGGACCACAGCGGGGGCACTCTTCCCCCTCGCGATTTTCCTGGTGGACGTCGTGATTGGTGTCGTCGTCTCGTTCGAACTGGGTAAAAAACGAACGAAGTGACGTACCTACCGTTCGCCCTTCATCCGTTCGAGATGATGCTTGGCGCTGCGGCGTTGGTGAGTGCCGTTCGCGGGTCGACGGGCACGCGGTTGCGACTGGTGAGTGGAGTTGTGTGGCTCGCGGTCACCATGTGGCCGATCGGGGACATCGCCGCGTCTCACTCTCTGATGGTGGCCACCGGACAACGACTGGTCATCATGCTTGTGTGCGTGCCGTTGATTCTTCGTTCTGTTCCTGTGTCGTTACTCGTGCGCCTCACGCGACCTCGTTACGTCGACCCGGTCGCCTCGTGGCTCGCTCGACCAATGCCGGCACTCGGCATCGTGACCGTAGGTGGAACGCTGACTCTCTCCTCGCCTCTCGTCAATGCCGCCGCGACAAATGAATGGTGGCGCTGTGTGGTGCTCGTCATCACGATCTTCTGTGGTGTGGTCCTGTGGCTGCCGGTGCTGGGGCTCATTCCGGGGGCCCGCCACCTTTCTCCGGCCGCCCAGGCCGGCTACCTCTTCGCCGCTTCATTAGTCGTCACGGTGATGTCGTTCGTGTGGATTTTCTCGCTCCACCCGCTCTATCCGGCGCTCACTCGGCAGCCCGAGATCGTGCATCTCTCGGCCCTCGCCGATCAGCAGCTCGCAGGCTTCGTCGCGAAACTCGGTGCGTTTCTTCCACTGTGGACAGTGGCGTTCATCATTTTCTTCCGTTCCGACAGCGATGACTCTTCGGTGGAACAGTCACCCCTTCGTTGGGCCGATGTCGAACGTCTCCTTTTGCGGACCGAACGCCGAGAACAGCGGCAACGTCGTCGTCCCGCCGACTGACATCGGAGAGCTCATTACGACCTAACATTGAAGCGACCGGGGATGTAGCTCAGTTGGTAGAGCGCGGGCTTTGCAAGCCTGAGGTCGTGGGTTCGAACCCCATCGTCTCCACCAGTTCACAGAAGGCGAGATCGCGTGTCGCACGTATTGGTAACCGGTGCGTCGGGCTACGTCGGCGGTCGACTCGTTCCCGCACTTTTGGATGATGGACACACGGTGACGTGCTTGGCCCGCACTCCGGCAAAACTCGTGGCCGCACCGTGGCACGACAAGGTTGCCGTCGTGGCCGGTGAGGTGGGTCACGTCAGTGTGCAGAGTCTGCAGGGTATCGATGTCGCGGTGTACCTCGTCCACGGCATTGGCCAAGGACCTAACTGGGCGGAGAACGAAAAGAGTGACGCCGCTCACTTTGGTGCGGCGTGCGCGGACGCGGGCGTGGGCTCCATTGTGTACCTCGGTGGACTCGGTGACGAGTCGAGCGACCTCTCGGAGCATTTAGCGAGTCGGCACGATGTCGGTCGTCTGCTCGGTGCACGCGGAGTGCCCGTGACGGAGCTTCGTGCGGGAGTGATCATCGGATCCGGTTCCGCCAGCTTTGAAATGTTGCGTTACCTCGTTGAAGTCCTTCCGGTGATGGTCACGCCGCGCTGGATCGATACGCGTTGTCAGCCCATTGGGATTGCTGACGTGGTGACCGAACTACGTCGCGCCATTGCCGATCCTCAGCGGGGGACGTTTGGCATTGGTGGTCCTGATGTGGTTTCCTACGCCGACATGATGGAGAGCTACGCCCGGGTGGCCGGTCTGCCTCGCCGCCGGTTTTTCCGCGTTCCCTTTCTTACACCTGGACTGTCATCGCACTGGATTGGACTCGTCACGCCCGTTCCCGTGCCTCTCGCGCGCGAACTGGTGGAGTCGCTCGTGAACGAAGTCGTTGTCACTCCGGGCACCGAGTCCCCCTATCGCGCCGATCGGCCACTTGGACTCGACGACGCCATAGGACGGGCGCTCGCGGCCACGAATGAAGGTCGTGTCCCGACCAGTTTCACGAATGCGGACTTAGCGGACTTTCGACCCAGCCCCACTGATCCCGAGTGGGCCGGCGGGACGCTGCGTCGTGATGTACGAACCAAGACGACGCATCTTTCTCCCGACGCCGTGTTTGATGCTGTGTCGTCCCTCGGTGGTGAAACCGGCTGGCTTACCGGCGAGTGGCTCTGGCGAATCCGAGGACTGATTGACCAACTGATTGGCGGACCAGGCCTGCGACGTGGCCGCCCCGCGGTGTTGCACATTGGCGACCCGTTGGATTTCTGGCGAGTGGAGGACATCGTGCCGGGGGCGACTCTGGGCCTCTACGCCGAGATGCGTCTTCCCGGTCAGGCACGACTCCGATGGGATATCACCCGCGATGGCGAGATCACGACAATTACGCAGACCGCACTGTTTCGCCCTCGGGGCTTGCTAGGACGCCTCTACTGGTGGAGTGTCGCTCCGTTTCACCGGTTTGTCTTCCCCGGAATGCTCCAAGGAATCCTTCGCCTCGCCGAACAGCGCTCTAGATAGAGTCGTCGCCGCTCTCGATCTCACGGAAGGCCTCTTCGAACTCTTCGAGGCTGACGGTATCGCTCTGAATATTCTTTTCTCGAACAAGTTCTTCTACTTGCACAATGTTCTTTGCGAGAGCTTTGTACGTTCGACTTCCCTTGCCAATCTTCTCGAACTCTTTGCCAATCTTTTCAAAGGCTCGACCGATGGTGTCAATGTGATTTGAGTAGTGACGCCACGACTTGCCGAAGGCGTTGAGAATACCCAAGACTTCGTTGGCGTTCTGCTCCATGTGGAAGCTGTCGGTCGCTTGTCGAACAACGGCGAGAAACGCGTAGAGCGTGAGCGGTGAACAGAGCACCACGCGCCGACGAATCGCGTCATCAACGAGGCTCGGACTTTCTTGTTGAATAAAGCCCAAGATGCTTTCGTTGGGGATGAAGAGCAGGACGTAGTCGAGAGCCTGACGCTCGGACTGACTCGCGTAGTCACGCTTCTCTAGTTCCTTGACGCGTTGCTCGACATTCTTAATAAAACCGTCACGGTGGATGCCTCGCGTGACATCGTCCACTGCTTCGTGGTACTTGAGGTAGTTGTCGAGGGGAAACTTGGAGTCCAGGTAGAGAACGCGATTTGGAGGCAAGTAAAAGCTGTAGTCCGGTCGACCACCCCCACCTAACACCTCTTGACGTTCGTAGTTCAGGCCGCGCTTAAATCCGGATTCGGCCAAGATGTCCTCGAGCATGCGCTCGCCCCAACTACCTCGACCCTGCGCGCTCGACAGCACGCGGTTCAGTGCCTGCGCTTCGAGTGCCAACTTTCCTACGGCACTATCGACATTGCCAAACTGCTGCGAATTGTTTTCACGCAAAGTGGTGAGCTCGCCTTGCAGTTTCGTGATCTGATCGTCTAGGGACTTGCGATAGTTATCCAGTGTCGTGGTAATGGCTTGAGAGTTGCGCCCAAATTCGGCCGCACCGGTTTCCACCGCCTTTTCTGTCGCCAGTCGGATGGCCTCTTCACGGTCTTTGCGTGCCTGGTCGTTGAGGGCCGTCATCGCGACGTCCACTTGGTCCTTCACGGCCTGGGTGATGTCGAGGGCGGTGAGGGGCGCCGACCCATCAGTCGTTACCTTTCGTCCTTGACGAACAACGACCACAAAGAGTGCCACCACAATGAGCGTGAGAACCGCAACGAGGGCAGTAAGAACAGTGTTCATAAAAAAGATCCTTCAGGTGTTCGGGATGTCACTCAGAGAATGCCACAGCACTGTGACATCTTGCGACCGTTGTTGCCACCTACGAGTCGAACCCGACGCCGAAAGTGTCAAGAGTACGAAGCCATAGATTGCGCTTTCCGTGTAACTCGGCTCGCGCAATGGAGCGCGTGGTTGCGGAAATGATGGCGTATCGGAGCGGTTCGGGTGGGAAGGGGACGGGCTTGCGCTGCACCATCTTGAGTGCGGTGCGCTCAGTCGATAGTCCGTCGAGAATGTCCAACATTGTTGCGGCGCCAAACCGTGTCGCCGCGACACCGAGTCCCGTGTATCCAAGAACGTAGGCGACGCGGCCCTTCATCGCCGTCCCCCAGAACGCGGAGAAACGCGAACAGGTGTCGATAGCGCCGGACCACGCATGGGTGAACTTGATTCCTTCCAGATGGGGAAACGTCTCTAAAAACTGCGATGCCAGATCGGCGTACACCTCGGGATTGTTTTCGAGCTCAATAGCGATGCGGGACTTGTAGTGGTACAGAGTGTCCCAGCCACCCCAGAGGATGGATCCTTCGTCGGTGAGTCGGTAGTAGTGGAATTGGTAGCCCGCGTCGTTGACTCCTTCACGACCCTGCCAGCCGATCATGGCGCGCTGTTCCGCCGTGAGGGGCTCGGTGGCAATTTGATAGTCGTAGACGGGAACGATGTACTTGCGCGCCGCGCGCACGAGAGAAGGAAATGCGTTGGTTCCCAGGGCAACCTTTTGCGCAACTACCCGTCCGTACGGCGTGGAGATGGCGACGCCTCGGGGATGCTCATCGAGGCTCGTCGCCTTGGAGTGCTCGTAGATCTTCACCCCGAGCGAGAGACACGCTCGTTCGAGTCCCCAGACCAGTCGAGCGGGATCGAGCATGGCGGTTCCGTCGTGGTCGTATGCCCCCGCGAGGTACGTCGGCGAATTCACGCGGGAGCGTGTTTCGTCACGATCGAGAAACTCAACGTGGTCGCCCATGCGATTACGCAGTTCCACTTCTTCTCGAAGACTGTCGACGTGCCACGGCTTGTTGGCTACTCGCAACTCACCCGTTCGCTCAAAGCCGCATTCGATTCCGTAACGCTCGAGCGTGGCTTCAATCTCGTTGAGATTCTCGCGACCCATGCGTTCGAGGTCGGCAATCTCTTTCGGAAAACGGCGAAGTCCGTTGGCGAATCCGTGGGTGAGTGACGCCGCACAGAACCCGCCATTGCGACCAGAGGCCCCCGCTCCCGTCTCGTCTTGCTCGAGAAGGACGACGATGCGTGACGGATCGCGTTCCTTCGCGAGGAGCGCGGTCCATAAGCCGGTGTATCCACCACCAACGACGCAGAGGTCGGCGGTGACTTCGCCGACGAGGGCGGGGTGGGAGTTGGGCTCCAGAGGGTCGTCGTCCAGCCACCAATTATCGGGCTGGGCGTTAGCGAGATGTTGCGTGACGCGAATATCGAATTCGTGCATGGCGGCGGCCGGACGGCCGTTTCACCCACTCTCAGTGCTTGTGTGCTCCTCACCCTACCGTAGACCTTCGCGGTGCCTCGGCGCGACCTAGCGTAAGTGAGATGGCATACACCAATTTGACGACATTTCTCTGGTTCGACGGTCATGCGCAAGAGGCCGCTGAGTTCTACGTAGGACTCTTCCCCGATGCGCGACTGGGCGCCACGTCGTACTACCCCGACGACGCGCCCCGCATGGCCGGCGAAGTCCTCGTTGTCGAGTTTGAACTCTTCGGTCAACCCTTTGGCATCTTGAACGCTGGGCCCGGATTCCCTCACAGCGAAGCAGTGTCATTTCAAATTGCGTGTGACACCCAAGACGATGTTGATCGTCTGTGGGACGCACTGACGGCTGACGGTGGCGAACCTGGTCGCTGCGGCTGGTGCAAAGACCGCTTCGGTGTGTCGTGGCAAGTTACCCCGCGAGCCCTTGGTGAGCTGCTCTCGGATCCTGACCACGACGTGTCGGGCTACGCCATGAATCAGATGATGCAGATGACCAAGATTGTCATCGACGACCTTCGTCGCGAGAACTAAGGAGAATCCCATGAACGTTGAGAATGCCGTCATCCCGAGTGGTACCCAGATCCGTGAATTCTTTACTGTCGAGAACGATGGTCCGTTTGCGATGCTCAATTTGCTGCGATTTAAAGATCGCGCGACGTACGGCGACGAGCGCGACAACGACTGCACGGGCCGTGACGCCTACATGATCTACGGCGCGGGTGTCGCCGCACTCATTCAAGAGTTCGGTGGCAGTATTTCGTTTTCCGGCGACGTCACGGGACTGTTACTCGGCACCGTTGACGAGCTATGGGACATGGTGGCCATCGCCAACTACCCCAGCCACGCTGCCTTTATGGAGATGATGCAAGACCCTCGTTGGCTCGAGATCGAGGTTGACCGTGAAGCGGGACTCGCGGGTCAACTCAATATCCGAGTAGAGCGACACTTCTGACCATGGGTCTCGAAATTGCGTGGTTCGGCGCTCTCTGCGATGACGACTACGAACAGCTCGGTGTCGTCAATGAATCCCTGCGCTCGAGCTGGGATCACTGCAGCGCAATCGTGCGAGAAGCCGAGACGTGGGGTTTTGACTCGGTTCTCCTGCCGTCGGGGTATGAGTTGGGCCTCGACACCGTGGCGATGGCCGCAGCTCTCGCCCGCGCCACGGAGCGCATCCGACTTCTGACCGCAGTGCGCACCGGAGAGAACTGGCCGCCGCAACTTGCTCGCCAGATCGCCACGCTGCAACACCTCTCGTCCGATCGCGTCGACATCAACATCATCTCGAGCGACCTGGCGGGCCAGACAGTGGCGAGTGCGCCCCGTTACCAACGAACGCTCCACGTGATGAAGGCCGTTGATGAACTGCTGCGGGGTGAGGTCAGCGAGTGGGACACACCTGACTTCTCATTCCGGACGACGCCACCTCGCATTGCGACGGGCCATCGCCCGGCTTTTTACTTCGGGGGCCTGTCGCCCGATGCGCGCGATGTGGCGGCCCAGATGGCTGACGTCTATCTCATGTGGCCCGATACGACGCCGGCGGTGGTCGACATCATTCGCGACATGCGTGAGCGTGCCCGTGGATACGGCCGAACCCTGCGATTTGGGTATCGGGTCCACGTTATTGTCCGCGAAACTGAAGCCGAGGCCCGTGAGTACGCGGAGTATCTGGTCGCCGCTCTCGACGATGAGGTCGGTCGGGCAATTCGTCAACGCTCCCTCGACGCTACGTCCGCGGGTGTCGCTCGTCAGAGCGAACTGCGTGAAGGCGCCGATGAGGATGGATACGCCGAAGCGAACCTGTGGACGGGCATCGGCCGTGCTCGCTCGGGCTGTGGTGCGGCGATTGTGGGTTCGGCCGAACAGGTGGTCGAAAAGATACAGAGCTATCAACGACTAGGAATTGAAGCGTTCATCTTGTCGGGCTACCCCCACCTCGATGAGTGCCGCTACGTCGGCGAACTCGTTCTGCCGCACCTCACACACGCCGCGTTGTACTAAAGCAGCTCGCGCAGCTCCACCACTCGTCGTTCTTCAATGCTGCGGTGCGCAGCGAGTCCTACGAGGACCGACCACCAACCATCTTCCGCACCCACGAGAGCCGGGGTGCCTTGGCGAATCGCATCGGCGAAGTCAAGGTGTTCGAGAAAACTCGCTCCGTGGTGGAAGCCCTCGACGAGGACGCGATCATCAGTGATGACTTTTTCTTCCACTCCGGCGGACCAGCCGGTTCGCTCACCCACGCGGACGATACCGGAGGGAATGAAGGCTTCGGCCTTGCCGTGCTGGCCCACGATGCTGACTTCCTCGTTATTGACCGTTCCTTCAGCGAACATCGAGAGGTCGAGTGACGCACGAACTCCATTGTCGAATTCGACAATGACGAAGGCGTTATCCATGATGTCGGGAGTGCGCCCGTCGTAGGTCTCGTCGAGGTGGTTGAATCGTTGATCTCCTGATGCCATGACGCGCACCGGGTTCGCGCGAGCGATGAGTCTCATGAGGTCAAAGAAGTGACAGCACTTCTCGGTAAGCGTTCCGCCCGTGTTCGTGGAGAAGCGATTCCAATTTCCAACTTTTACCAAGAAGGGGTGTCGGTGCTCGCGGATCGCCACCATGGCAATGTCGCCGAGTGCGCCCGACGCCGCCACGTCGATGATGTGACGAACCGGGGGCATGTAGCGATACTCGAGGCCCACCCAGAACACTGACGGGTAGTTCTGGGCCGCTCGATAGATGTGGTGCACGTCCTCAACCGTGGTGCAGAGGGGCTTCTCGACGAGAATCGCTTTACCGGTCTCCATGACGTCATCTAGGACGGCTCGATGGGTGAAGTTGGGCGATGAGATGACGTAGGCGTCGCACAGATCGGCGGCGAGCAGATCGCGATAGTCCAGAAATGTCGTGAGCGGACGATCGTGAGCGGTCAGGGTGGCCCAGTCAAGCGACTCCTGCACGGGGTCGGCCGCGGCGACGACCTCGACGTTGGGAATGGCGTTGAGGTTCCGCTGATGTTCGAGACCCATCATGCCGGTGCCAATCAGTCCGTAGCGCAGTGTCGTCACTTCTCGAGACCTATCTCTCGGTCACGGGCCGTCTGAGAGAGATGGAACTGCGTGACGCCGATCGCGAGTGACGCCGCCAAACAGACGTGAACTTCGACCAGGACAACGGGAAGGTGCGTGACGTACTGCACGCCACCGACGAGACCCTGGACAGCGCCGATGGTGGCGAGACGCCGAACCCCTCGCTGGAGTCGATCGGGAGCGCCACTCTGCCAGAGAATGAGGAAGAGTCCCACCACGATGGACACGAACATCACAGCGGCGAGTGAGTGAATCCACGCCGTATCGCTCAGGGAGAAGGGAAGACGTCGCGCGCGGAGTTGACCACGCGACGACCCGGCGTGGGGACCAGATCCCGTCGTGATAGTGCCCGCCACGACCGTGAGAACGAAGGGGACCCACAGAAGCCGAGCGACACGTCGCAGTCGGGGGTCTCGGAGGTCGGCGCGGGTTCCGGGACCGTAGAGATACTTCGATCGGTGGTAGAGGACGGCACCCGCAATAACCATGCCGAGCGACACGATGAGGTGTGACGACACCAACCAAGGGTTCAGTTTGGAGTACACGACGATGGCGCCGAGCAACGCGTCGGCGACGACTCCGACCACGAGAAGACTGGCGAACATGGTGAGGTCGCGACGATAGGGAACGCGTCGTACGGCGGCGATCAACGTCGCCACGGTGACGAGCGATAAGACCACCGTCACCAATCGATTGGCGTACTCAACGGCGGGATGCAAACTCCACGATCCCGAAATCTGACCTCGGTAACAGGTGGGCCAATCGGGACAACCTAAACCCGATCCCGTTAAGCGAACCGCCGCTCCCGTGGCAATGATGAGAATCATGGCGATAAACGACGCCAAGGCAAACCACCGAAAGGTACGAACCGAGACGCGAGGAAGCTGCACGTAGCCAGCCTAGAAGTGCCGCCTCGTAGGATGCAGAAGTGACTTCGGTGCCTCCCGCCACTCTGACCTGGTTCGGAACCGTGAAGGCGTACGTCGCTCTGACGAAACCACGCATTATCGAACTACTACTCGTGACCACCGTGCCCACGATGTTCGTAGCGCAACGCGGCTGGCCCGAACTCGGCCTCGTCGTGGCCACATTGCTCGGCGGATCTTTGGCGGCAGGCGGGGCGAACGCCTTCAATATGGTGATTGACCGCGATATCGATGCGATCATGGAGAGAACGAAGGGTCGTCCTCTGGTAACGGGTGCGATGACGCCGCGGGCGGCCACGGTGTTCGCCGCCGTCATCGAGATTCTCTCGTTTGTCGTTCTCTGGGCGTGGGTCAATCTGCTCTCGGCCGTGTTGGCGCTCTCCGCCACGGCGTTCTACGTCTTTATTTACACACTGTGGCTAAAGCGCCGGAGCAAGCAGAACATCGTCATCGGGGGTGCCGCCGGAGCGGTGCCGGTACTCATTGGTTGGTCGGCGGTAACGAATTCACTGGCCTGGACACCCGTCGTCTTGTTTGCCGTCATCTTTATTTGGACACCGCCTCACTTCTGGGCGCTCGCGGTTCGATACCGTGATGACTACGAAGCCGCCGACGTGCCAATGCTTCCCGTGGTCGCATCTCTGAAGAGGACGACCCTCGAAATCCTGGTGTACACGATCGTTCTGTGGGCCGCCAGTCTCCTCGTGGGTCCCGTCGCGGAACTGGGCTGGATCTACGCCGTTGGCGCCCTCGTGCTCGGCGGACTCTTTACGTACTACGCGGCGTATCTCTTTGTCCTCGCCCGGACCGACCGAGCTGACGTCGCTCGAGCGATGCGGCTCTTTCACTTTTCAATCTCGTACCTCACAGTGCTCTTTGTCTTGATGGCGATCGATGTCCTTGTCCTCGGCTGACGAGCCGCGCCGCAAGGGCCCGTCGCCCATGATGCTGATATCGCTCGGCGGTGGTGCTGCGATTGCCATCGCATTAATTTCCGTGGTGTCACACTTCACTTCGTCGACAACGACCACGACGTCGCTCCCAGAACCTGCCATCGTTGGAACGACCGTCGCTCCCCAGCTACTGCCAACACTTGACGGACAGGCCCGTCTGACAGTCCCAACGCCCGGGGTTCGCACCGTGCTGGTGTTCTTTGCGTCGTGGTGCGGTCCGTGCCGCCGGGAACTTCCTGAAGTGCAGGCCTACGCCGAGTCGGCACCGAGTGACGTTCGCGTCATTGGAGTAGCCGCGAATGATGGACCCGATGCTGCTGCGGCGTTTCTCGACGAACTCGGCGTGAACATCTTGGCCGTGAGCGATGAAGACGGATCGGTCACGTCGTCGATCTACGGCTTTGGCACCCTGCCCGAGACCGTCTTCATTGACTCCTCGGGAGTCGTTCGACACGTGGTCTTCGGTGGACTCAACCGACAGATGCTGCGCCAGGCCGTTGGTGCACTTCGTTAGTCGAAGCGAAACGTTTTCGACGCGACGAGTGGCGCTGCGATCGCCCACCCAACGAGGGTAAGGAGTGAACTGATTCTCAGTTCGCCGCTCGACGTGACGGAGTGAAGAACGTCGGTGACGGCCCCGGACGGGAGAAACTCCACCATCGACGTCATCCACGACGGAAATGAGTCCAGGGGCACGACGAATCCTGAGGCAAGGAGCAAAACGAGGTAGAGGCCGTTACTCGCGGCGAGGTTGATCTCCGCTCGTAGTCTCCCCGCGAGCACGAGTCCGATTCCCGCGAACGCCGCGGAGGCGAGCAAGAGGGCAACGAGAGCGAGGGCAAACGCGGCGAGGCCACCCACGGGACGCCAGCCGAGGGCTACGGCAACGCCCCCGAGGATGACAATTTGGAAAATCTCCGTTACGAGAATGGAGAGCACTTTGGCGGTGATTAAGTCGCGAGCCGTCAGTGGCGTGGTGTGTAGGCGGCGCAGTACGCCGTAGTAGCGATCAAACCCAGTGGAGATGGAAAGCGA
>JAGWWX010000039.1 GCA_018970215.1 Acidobacteriota bacterium
AACATCATCAAAGTCGACCACACTCCCCTTGGTTTCCTGCGTCTTTTCGTGACCCTTTCCCGCGATGACCACGGCATCGTGAGAAGTTGCCAGATCTCGCGCCAGAGCAATGGCCGAACGCCTATCTACCTCAATACGAATATCTGCGTCGCCTTCTGCACCGCTCACGATTTCACGAATGATCTCACGAGGATCTTCACTCCGCGGATTGTCGCTCGTCACAATGGTGATTGTTGCTCGACGAGTCGCAATGCCGCCCATGAGGGGTCGCTTATCGCGGTCGCGGTCGCCCCCGCAGCCAAACACCACGATGACCCGGCCCTGCGTTCGTTGTGCGACCTCACTGAGAACTCCGTCGAGACCTTCCGGCGTGTGAGCGAAGTCAACAATGACGAGCGGTGCCGTGTTGATCACTTCAAAACGTCCGGGAACCGGAACCAGCGAACGTGTCGCCTCGGCGATGCGGTTCTCATCGACGCCCATTGCGCGGACGGCTTCGCACGCTAGGTGGAGATTGGTGACGTTGAACGATCCACCCACCGGTGCATGGATGTCGTGGCCGCGCCACATGAATGAGATCTGCGAGTTGCCGACTTCAACGTTGCCGAGATCGCTCAGCGACACTGCGAGAGCGTCCGACCGAATCGAAAGAAGCCGCCGACCCCATTCATCGTCACTGTTGATGATGGCCCGTTGTGTGCGCGACGGATCAAAGAGTCGCACTTTCGCTGCAAAGTATGAGTCCATTGTCTCGTGATAGTCCAAGTGATCGTGCGAGAGGTTGGTAAAGACACCGACGGCGAATTGAAGTCCATCGACACGCCCTTGGTCGAGGGCGTGGCTCGACACTTCCAAGGCGACGACTCCCGGTGCCGACATGTCGTCCTGGGCGGACCGCAAGACTCGAGCGAGCTCGGGGGGTGCGGGTGTCGTTCTTACGTTCGTCAAAGTGCCCACCGCTTGCGCGGGAACTCCGACACGTCGGCAGATGTTCGCCACGAAGTGCGTGACGCTCGTCTTACCGTTCGTTCCCGTTACCCCGACGAGCGCGAGCTGTTCAACACCGCCGACAATGCGGTAACTCGCATCGACCATCGCCTGGTGGAGTTCACTGGCCGCGACGAGGACGACCGGCACTGACGCCTCGACCGGCTCGCTTGTGACAATGACGACGGCACCCTTGTTGATCGCGTCGTCCACATAGCGATGACCGTGCGACAGCGTTCCGGGCATCGCAAAAAAGACCGATCCCGGCTGACACGTACGCGAGTCGATATCAACGCGCGTGACGTTGATATCAGCAACTGCCGCATCAACAGGGAGCCCGAGAAGATCGCCGGCACGCATCACGTAACGTCCGAATGTAGCGACGTGGCCCCCGGCTTTGCGGGCTGTTGGCCGCCGGTCGAAGGAATGTTGTAGTGCTGCAGCGCATACATCATCACTCGCTGGAAGACTGGTGCCGCGACGACTCCACCAAAGATCGACGTGCGAGGACGTTGGACGACAACAATCATTGACAGCACCGGATGGTCCGCAGGGGCAAATCCCACAAACGATGCGTTGTAGGCCCCCTTGATGAAATCGGCGCTTCCGGGATACGGAATCTGAGACGTACCGGTCTTACCCGCGATGCGATAGCCCGGAACCGCGGCGTTCATTCCCGTTCCTCGAGTGACGACCCCTTGCAACATATTGCGCAATGTCGCAGCGACCCGCGACGAAAGTGCACGATTCGTTCGACTCGGCGGAGCGGCCACGATTTTTCCGTCGGGATGGATATAGCCCCGAACAAGACGCGGCTGAACAAAGACGCCGTCGTTGGCGATGGCGTTGTAGCAGTTCAACACCTGCAGCGGTGTCACGGCGTTGACCTGCCCAATCGGAAGAGACGCAATGTCGCTGTCGTAAAAAGTGGCCAAAGTTTTCATAACACCGGCCGATTCTCCCGGGTAGCCGAGATCCGTCATTTGACCAAAGCCCAACTTGGTCACTTGATCGAGGAGTGCCACCTTGCCCACTTGCCGCGAAATCTGCAGAGTGCCGATGTTCGATGATTGCGACAAGATATTGGCGGCAGTCAACCGCAGCAGTCCGTGGCGTTCTGCGTCATGGAAGGTATGAGTACCGATCTTGACCGAGTAGGGGACGGTAAAGGCCGTCTCCGGTGTAATGAGATTTCGCTCCAACGCCGCAGAAAATGGCACCACTTTGAAGACCGACCCTGGCAGATACACCTGCGTAATACCGAGATTCATAATCGTCTGTCGAATCGCGGGGATACCAATGTTGCTCCCCCAGTCAGTGACCGGTGTGAGGGGTGCGGGCGCAACTTTCACATTCACTAACGATGCGTTTGCCAATATCTCACCGGTGCGCACGTCCATGACAATGGCCGTTCCCGTGTACGCACCCGTTGCCTGCAGTTGTTTTCCGAGCGCCTGTTCCGTGATGAACTGAAGAGCAGTATCGAGAGTTACTTCAAGACCAATGCCAGCACGCGACTTCGTGACGGCCTGCACCGAGGCACCGGGCAGCTCATCACCCGACTCCGTCGAGAGATAGTTTTCTCGACCCGACTGTCCCGCGAGCAGCGGCTCAAACTGCGTCTCGAGTCCTGCGGACCCGACGCCGGTGGCGTTGATGTAGCCCAATAGTGAACGACCCAACATTCCATTCGGAGCGCTGCGATCGGTTGAGAGCTCAAAGGTCAGACCATCGAGCTTCAAGTTCTTAAGGACTCTCCCGTCGGCCACGGACAAGGAGTTCGAGAGGACGACGTACCCAGAGTCAATCTTGAACATTTTCGTCAACTTCGGCACCGGGATGTGGAGCCACTTCGTCAAAATCTTGGCGTACTTCACCGGGTCGTGGGGACGACGATTATTCGCGATGAGTCGGTACGTCGGTTTGGAAACTGCCAGCACCGATCCGTAACGATCGTAGATACCCCCTCGCACGGCCGGGGTATCACGAGTTCGAGTGACTTGCTGAAGAGAGGCGTCGCTCCACTTCTTGTTTTCTCGAATTTGCAGATTCCCCACGGGAATGAGCATGACGACGATGCCGACAATGAGCCCGAAGCGCATTACCGCGATCGGTCGACGACTGACCGTCCGCGGGCGGTGCCCGTCAAGCGCGGACGGCGCCATCGTTACGGCCTCGCCGGAGCCGGAGTCGCTACCGCTTCATTTGTAGATACGACAACACGTGACTGCGTCGGTACGGACACGGTAAAACGAACCGGAATAATCGGTCGTTGCAGAGAAACTTCGTGAACAATCACCACGCTCTGGGGAACGGTGAGTTGCAAAGTTCCCGCCGCTGTCACGATCCTTTCCGGTGCCGAGGCTTGGGTGTAACGGTCGATCGCCGTGACGTAGTTCGACTGCGCATCTTCGAGTTTCTGCTGAAGAAGCGTGATACTGCTCTGCCGGTCGTTGACAAAAATCACCATCAAGAGCACGACAAACGACAGTGCCGCGACGTATAACCACGGACGGATCCGACGACGCGACACCCTCGTCTTTCGCGTGGAGGTCGTGCGGGGCGAAGGACGTACTTCCCCGACGCGGCGTGGTACCGATGCGATGCTCATGCGCGAACTTTCCAGGCTGCCCGTAAACGGGCCGAGCGGGCACGGGGGTTGCTATTGACTTCGGCCTCCCCCGGCAGAACAGCGCTATTACGCAGAACACGAAATCGCGGCAGAGCGCCACACACGCAACCCAACGCAGGCGGGCACGAACATCCACCGGTCGCTTGGTTCGCGAAGAACTCTTTGGTCACGCGATCTTCACCCGAGTGGTACGACAAAATCACCATCACACCACCAACCGTGAGAACGGCACTGGCGGCCGGCAAGGCGTCGCGCAGCTCGTCGTTTTCTCGATTGACCAATATCCGCAAGGCCTGAAAGGTTCGCGCGGCCACATGTCCTCGTCGACGAGCACTGGGCGGAACGGCTGATTCAACAGCTGCAACGAGTTCGGACGTGGTGGAGGGAAGCGAGGCCTTCAGCGATCGTGCAATGGCCGTTGCGAAACGCCCTTCACCGTTCTGTCGCAGTTCGTCGCGAAGTTCAAGTACGTCAATTCGCTCAATAAGTTGAGCCGCTGTCTCGCCTGAACTCGCATCCATACGCATGTCGAGGACGGCCTCGTGACGAAATGAGAAGCCTCGCTCGGGATCGTCGAGTTGCGGAGATGAGACCCCGAGATCGAGCAGCACTCCCACAATCGGACGCCCCGCAATCCACTCGGCGGCCGAAGTCACAATCTCGGTCAATTCTCCGAACGTCCCGGCGACAATATGGACCCGGTCGCCGAAGGACTTGAGATGCTCACTCGCTGCGAAGCGAGCAGATGCATCGCGGTCAACTCCAAGAACGGCCACGTCATCACGTGCAGCCAGCAGAGCACCGGCATGTCCGCCTCCGCCGAGTGTGCCGTCAATGACGACGCCGGACGGGACGTCGCGGAAAAGCGCCACGACGTCATCGCGCATGACGGAGATGTGATGGAAAACGTGGGTCATTCGCTGCCCGCCGACTTGCGGAGCTCGATGGGGGTCGAGCAACTGCACGAAGGAGCGGGCGGAGGAGGTTGCTCCGATCGTGCAAGTCGGCGGGCGGCGCAAGATCCACGCCGGGGTGGTGTGAAGTGAGGTCATTCCTTTCCTGCCAATGCGCCGAATGTTTCGACGAAGGGGCCATTGAAGATGTCGAGGTTGTTTTCGACCTGGGCGAACTTTTCGACGCTCCAGATTTCGAGATGGTCACGGTTTCCCAAAATCACCACCTCGTCACGGATCTCAAACTTTTCGCGTAGTCCTTGTGCGAGAAGAAATCGGCCCTGCTTGTCGATGTCGATCTCGGTCGTGAAAGCGTTCTGGGTTCGAAAGCCTTGGTCCAGAACTGCCGTGCGGTGAGTGTTCGCTTCTTGGAGCACGAGCTGTTGCTCATAGAGGTCGAGGGTCCAAATTGCGAGGCAGCGGTTTTCGTAGGGGCTGACAACTGCCTGACCGTCAAACGCTCCGCGGAATCGTGAGGGAATGACCAGTCGACCCTTGACATCAACCGTCATTCGGTAGTTACCGAAGAATCTGGTCATCTCACCTCCCCTGTCACAGAGTACCCACTTTCACCCACTTAGTGGGTGATTTACCCCACTTCGTGGAAAAGTGCCCCACTCTATCGCCGGGCCGGATTCCGCGCAAATCGGTAATTGGGGCACAAAAAAAGGCCCCCTCAGGGGCCTCAGCGGGAGAAAAGTCTGAAATTTACGGGAGAAGCATCAGATTTCGGCGGCGAGAAACCCCCGACGCCCGAATCGCATCATCGATGAGATCTTCGGCCACCCCCAAAATTCCAAGCTCCCGGGCATTCGTTACTTTCGAGAGTGCCGTGGTGAGTTCTTCGGGAATCTGGCGCAGCGTAGAGAGGATGGGGTTTTGAGGCCACGCCGGGATGAGCGTTGAAAGAAAACATCCCTCACGAACGTTCCACTGTGTGACGCCCATGATTTTGCGTTCATCGACAAAGAGTTCGCCGGGTCCGGCACCGGCAAAACACACTTCTTTCAACTCTCGCGGCGCCAATAGTGGTCCCCCGTAGATCTTGGGAACTGTGTCGAGAACTCGAGCGAGCGAGCGGTACCACCACTCAGCAGCTAAGAGCGCATTACGAGGGATATCCGTACTTAAGCGAGAGTCAGGCCGCGGGATCCACCAGTCGACCCAGAGATCGTCGGGTTGCACGAGAACGGCGCCGCCGCCGCCTCGCCGGCGACGGACCATCAGACCTTGATCAACGTCGTCGAGGACAACATCGTCACGTTGACCACCCCCGAGGACCAGAACGGGCTCGGCCACCCGTACGACAAAAGCCGTGGACTCCCGAATTGTTCGCAACGTTTCGTAGTCATACAGCTCGTCAAAACGAGAGTTCATGAGGCACGTGGGATGTAGTCCGACCAGGCCGGGTCGGTATCGCCAAGGTTTCTCCAGCGCCACCACGGGCCCTCGGGTGCGCGAGGTTCGCAGCGGAGATGCCAGCCAATCTCCTCCAGCAATCGATCGCCCTTTTCGAAATTATGACGACGACAACAGGCCACCACATTCGTCCACTCGTGCTTACCGCCCCGCGAACGTGGGCGAACGTGATCGATTGTGTCGGCTGATGATCCGCAGTAAGCGCATCGATGACCATCTCGCGCCAACACAGCGCGACGAGTGAGTGGTGGAACGCGCACGCGTGACGGCAGTTTGACCACGTCGTGGAGACGAACGATGCTCGGCACCTCAATCGTCAATCGAGCCGATCGACAAAGAGTTGGTTCATCGGGAATCGCGACGGCCTCCGCGCGGCCATCGAGAAGCATCACGATCGCTCGGCGTTGTGAGACCAGCTGCAGCGGTTCATAGGTCGCGTTCAAGAGAAGAACCCGACCCACGGCCTACCTACCGCGCCTAACACGAAGTGACCAGCGAGCTGCTGCCACTGCGTCGTCAATATCTAGTTCCGCATCGGCATTCCCGTACGCCGTCATCATTCGAAACGACCAATACTCCGGATCGGGCACTGGGGCGAAGGGGGGTAGGCGCCACCATCGTCGACGTCGCAGGGCCCAGGCGGCCAACACCAGCGCGAGGCCATCGCCCGGATGTCGCACGACGTGCCGTGCCGTGCCCCGTGGTACCCGAAACTTCATGGTTTCAAACTACGCCACGCTACGCACGCAGCACCGAGTATTGGACCACGATCACCCAAACCTGAGGGCTCAACACGAATATCCGAAACAAAAGAAAGACCTGCGAACTGACGTGCGGTGGCACGGGCCGACCCAAAGAAATCGGCCCCGTATCCCAGGGCGACAGACCCGGCGATAAAGAAAGATTCGACGTCGAGAAGTGAGGCTGTCGAGGCGATGGCTCGACCCACCATCTCGCCGGTTCGACGTCGCACGGAGATTTCCGCTTCACTCGCGGGACGGCCCGTCATACGAGTAATTGCCGTACCGGACGCCTCCGCTTCGAGACAACCTCGCACACCGCAGCCACACGGCGCTCCGCCGGGGTTCACGACGATATGACCAATGTGACCCGCATTGCCCGTTGAACCATCGAGAAGTCGACCGTCAACGACGACTCCCCCGCCCACACCAGTCGACACCACCATCGCGACATAGTTCGAGATGCCACGCGCCGCACCGAACCGTCCTTCCGCGAGTGCGAGCGCCTTGGCGTCGTTTTCCACATTGACATCACAGCCGAAATGTTGAATGAGCGCGGCGCGCAATGGAAAGTTTCGCCACGCCGGAATATTCAGTGGTGACACCTGCTCGCCCCCGGGGGACATTGGTCCTCCGCACCCCACGCCAATCACACCGATGTCATCGATTTTCGAGCGAGGAACGGCGTTCACGATCTCTTCCAGGAGGTTTGGCCCCGCGGCCGCGGTATCGATGCGCGCGATGGCGGTGATGTCGCCCACGTCACTCACCCACGCAATATCAGTTTTGGTACCACCAACATCGATGGCGAGCGTGAGTGGTGTCACTCCGTCGTGTTGTCGCGCTTGAAGAACTTTGCCCACGGTGGTGTCGTTGTGGTCGCGCCGGCCGAGGCCGCACGAGCGCGGCGGGTGAGTCCTAAATCCGATATCGAAGCTCGACCCATCCGACGAACATTGCGCTCCATCACGACGCCACAGGCAAACATGATGACTACGCCCACAAGACCCAGCACCACGTTGGATGTAAAGGAGACAAGGAGGACCATCAAGCCGGCAAGAAAACCCACGCCGGCCCATCGCAAACGACGGCCCGCTTCGCGATAGACGTTGGCCTCCCGGACCTTCTTCTCGAACGCGGGGTCGTCTCGCTTCAGCGACTCTTCAAGCTGTTGCAGTACTCGTTGCTCGTGTTCCGAGAGTGGCATGCGACCTCTTTCTCAGTCCTAGCGTACCTTGCTCTCTCTCATAGTTCTCCGTCGCCCGTTAGCCTCGTCCCCATCATGCGAATCGCAGTCGTCTGTACGGGAAATATCTGTCGCTCCCCGATGGGTGAGGTGATCCTCCAGGACCACGTTCGCCGGACGGTTGGCATGGAGACGGTCGACGTCACGAGTGCCGGGACAGCTCGATGGCACGTGGGGGAACCCATGGATGCTCGAGCGGCAGCTTCCCTGCGTAGGGGCGGCTACTCGACGGACGCGAGTATGGGTTCGTGGGCGACTGCCGAATTTCTCCGCGACATCGATTTAGCCGTCGCCATGACCCGCGAACACCGACAGGACCTACTCGCTCGACGTCCAGATTTACGGGTTGTCTTGCTACGCGAATTACTTGGTGAAGGTTCGCTGGATGTTCCCGACCCGTACTTCGGCAACGACGACGACTTTGATCGATGCCGTGACACTCTGGAACGCGCTATTCCTGAGCTGCTCCGAGAGATTCGGCGGGTCCTCGACCTTTCAACGTAACGTGCGGCAAAGTCAGCGACAGCAAGAAGGCCAAGACTCCGAACGGCAGGGTGTAGCGAAACACCGTGTGAATCGCTTCTGCGATTGACGTCACGATGACGTGCAACGTGGTGTGGTCTAAACGTTGAAGAATCTCTGGCGTCCACTGATCGGCAGGTGGGATGTGAAGGGAGCCGCCCGAAGCAACTGCATTGTTCTCCAGGCGAGCCGGCAAAATATTGCTATACACGGCCCCGAACACTGCTGTACCGAACGAACCGCCCATCGATCGGAAGAAATTGGCGGCAGCGGTAGACGTTCCGAGATCTCGAATGTCAACGGCATTTTGCACCGCCACCACCAGAATTTGCATTACCGCACCGAGTCCGGTCCCAAGAATCACCATGTAGACCGCAATGACGACACCGCTCGTCGTGGCCGAAATCGTTCCCAGCAAGGCGAGCCCCACCGTCATGACCGCCGTGCCCGCGCGCGGAAAGACGTTGTACCGCCACCCCCGCGCCAATAGCTGTCCCGCGATCATCGACATCGCAAAGAGTCCCACCATTAGTGGCAAGAGACGCAAACCAGACATCGTGGGCGACACACCGTACACAGTCTGGAACAAGAACGGCAAGAAGGTCATCGCACCGTACATCGAAAATCCGGTGACAAATCCAATCGCCGATGCCGATGCAACGACGCGATTCCGCATAATTCGAGGAGCGAGAATTGGTTCGACCGCTCGTGCTTCAACAAGATAGAACAGGGCACCCGTGAACAGCGAAAGGGCTATCAATCCGTAGCTGGTAATCGAACTCCACGCAAAGGTGTGTCCCCCGAGTGACGTCACCAGAATCAGCGACGATGCCGAGATGGTCAGTAACACTGCACCGAGATAGTCCATCGAGTGATTGAGGCGACTACTCGAAGCTGGCAGAGCTACACCGGTGACGATAAAAGCGAGCAAGCCCAGCGGAATGTTGACGAAAAAGACCCATCGCCACGATAAATGATCGACGATCACGCCCCCGATAAGTGGGCCGAGCACTGTCGACGCTCCAAAAGTTGCGCCGAAAAATCCCGAGTATCGTCCCCGATCACGTGGTGGCACCAGGTCGCCGATCACGGCCTGAGCCCCCACCATCAAACCACCACCGCCGAGCCCCTGAAGTGCGCGGCTCAAGATCAACACCAACATGGAGTTCGCCAGCCCGCAGAGGACCGAACCCACAAGGAAAATCGCGATTGAGATTTGGTAGAGATTCTTGCGCCCGTAAAGGTCCCCGAGCTTTCCCCAGAGTGGTGTGGAGACGGTGGACGCCAGCAGGTACGCAACAACGACCCAGCTCAAGTGATTTGCGCCATGTAGCTCGCCCACAATCGTCGGGAGTGCCGTCGACACAATGGTGCCATCAAGGGCTGACAGGAACATGCCCAGCATGAGAGCACCAAAAACCGTGTAGAGCTCTCGTTTAGTGAGTTGGCTGTGGGGAGAATTCGACATTACGCCTCGTGGGAAGTGATGCCATACGACAATGGCTGTGTCACCCTACCCACTGAGACCTAATCTGCTGTCGTGACCTCACGTGACGTCAACTCTCGGTCTTTCAGCGAGTTGCTCCGTGCCGAAGCGGCCGGTGGCGTCACGTTGAGCATTGGCATGTTGATCGCCGTGACGTGGTCCGCAGTGACTCCGTCGGGGTATCACGCCTTTTGGCATCACCCACTGTCGGACTCCCTGAACCGGTGGCATATCGGAACGCCGCACGAAATCGTTGCAAACGGTCTTTTGACCATCTTCTTCTTTGGCGTCGGCCTCGAACTCGCACGCGAGTTACGCGAAGGACATCTCACAAATCGCCAACACGCCGTGCTCCCCGCCGTCGCTGCGGTAGGTGGCATGGCGGGTACGGCGATACTTACCGTGGCCCTTGGCCTCATCTCCAGTACTCCCGCACTGACGAGAGGATGGGGTGTTCCCATGGCGACCGATATTGCGTTCGCACTCGGTGCCCTCGCGCTGGTCGCACGTCGTATTCCTCGCGAACTGAGAATCTTTCTCTTGACATTGGCGATCGTTGATGACGTACTCAGCGTGATCGCCCTGGCGTTCAGTAACCCAGCCGTCGTGCGTCCGCTCTTTCTTGCCCTCCTGCCAGCGAGCATGTTGCTGTTGAGCTTTCATCGCCAGCGATATGTTGTGGCAACGTTGTGCATTCGAGTCGTCGCGACGTGGTTGGTCCTCGCCGCGGCAAATGTTGAACCGTGTCTCGCCGGAGCGCTCGTCGGCATTACCGCTCCCTTCGGGGGGAGGGCGCAGGTGCTCCAACGACTTGAAGCGCGTGTCGTCGATGCCTCAACGTGGATTGCCCTCCCACTCTTTGCCCTCACCGCCTGCGGTATTGACTGGCGGACGATTCGCTGGACCACTTCGACAGTGACGTTCGTGGCATTGCTCGGCACAGCCCGACTCGCGGGAAAAATAGTGGGGATAGTCGCCGTCGTTACCTGGATGACGCGCAGAAATCCCCAGTTGGCACCCGGTACGAGGGGGCAACTCATTGGACTGGCGGCACTGTGCGCGGTGGGCTTTACCGTGCCGCTGTTGTTTGCCTCCCAGGCCTACGGTTCGAGTAGCGCCGACTACTTTCAGACAACGGTCACACTATTAACTGTCTCCATCGTCGCTGGTATCGCAGGTTGCACCACACTCTGGTTACAAGGACGTCACTCACAACAAAGGACATCATGAAGACTCGACTCACTTCCCTACTGAATATTTCCCACCCCGTCATGTTGGCGGGAATGGGCGGTGTCTCGTATTCGGCGTTGACCGCCGCGGTGTCGAACGCCGGTGGCTACGGATGTCTCGGAGCCTCCACCATGTCGTCGGAGGTTCTCGCGGAGGAGATTGCCGCCACGAAACGCCTTACGTCGCGTCCATTCGGTGTAGACCTCCTCACGGCCTTTCCCGACTCCCTGGTGAAAAATGTCGAACTACTCATTGAAGGTGGAGCCACCACATTCGTGGCGGGCCTGGGTGTGCCCACTCACGTGGTCGATCTCTGTCATCGTCACGGCGTTCTCGTCGTTTCGATGTGCGGAAAGGTAGACCACGCCCGGCGTGCCGTTGATGCGGGTTGCGACATTGTGGTCGCCCAGGGAACAGAAGCAGGTGGACATACCGGGACCGTGGCGACGATGCCCCTCGTACCCATGATTGTTGATGCCGTCAGTGAGCAGGTGCCCGTGGTCGCGGCCGGAGGAATTTTTGATGGGCGAGGCCTCGCGGCGGCTCTGGCCCTCGGAGCTGACGGTGTGTGGATTGGAACACGTTTCATCGCCACGCGCGAAGCGCGGGCACTACCGGGGTTCCGCGAAGGAATTCTCGCCGCACGCGAAGACGGCACCGTTATTTCGAAAGCATTTTCGGGCAAAACAATGCGGGTCTTGAAGAACGACACGACCGCTCGCTACGAGGCCGATCCATCGTTGCTCCGCCCATTTCCCGAACAGCTCATGAACTCTTTTCGCGACGGCACCTTTCACTTGGGCGGCGACGAGTCCGCGCTCGGAGTGGACCCGTCTCGTGAGGGCTATCCCGCGGGCCAAGCGGTCGGAGCAATTTCCTCCATCGAGTCAGCGGGCGACATCGTCGCCTCGATAGTGGCGGAGGCCAGCGCCGTGCTCGGCCGACTAGAGGATCTGCGCTAAATCAGCCCTACCGGACACGACACACCCGTGCCACCAATTCCGCAGTAGCCGTTGGGATTGGCCGTCAGGTACTGCTGGTGGTACTCCTCGGCGTAGTAAAACGGACCCGCCGGGGCAATCTCCGTCGTCACGCCGCCGAATCCTCGCTCTGAGAGTTCCTGTGCATAGCGATCTCGAATGCGAAGCGCCATCGATACTTGGTCGTCAGACGTTGTATAGATCGCGCTGCGGTACTGCGTGCCAACATCTGCGCCCTGACGCATGCCTTGGGTGGGGTCGTGGTTCTCGAAGAAATAACGCACCAACGTTTCGAACGTTACGCGTGTTGGGTCAAAGACAACTTTCACACTCTCGGTATGGTTCGTTCGACCGCTACACACTTCTTGATACGTGGGATTAGGAGTCACGCCGCCTTGGTAACCCACGGCCGTCACAATCACACCGTCGAGCTCGTAGAACAGTCGCTCCGCCCCCCAAAAACAACCCATCCCGAAGTAGGCGATCTCCGTACCATCGGGAAACGGCGGATGGAGAGAAACTCCGAGAGTGAGGTGTGGTCGGTCGACGACGAGGGTTTCGTCACGTCCCGGCAAGGCAACTTTCGGGTCAACAAAAGAAGTAGTAGTGCGCACGACCGCACACTATTGGTCGCGGGGAATCTTCCAGAACGCCACACCAGCGACCCCACCTGCTGCTGCCGCCAAGATCGCGACAACCGGCCGCAGAGATATCGCGGCGGAATTTTGCAAGATGACCACAACGGATGTGGCAAGTGCCATACCGAGAGCACTTCCGGCGGCGCGCGCAAGGTTCACTGTTCCCGACGCCAGGCCGCGATCTTTCAGCTCCACGGCCGACATGACCACCGCATTAGTCGTGGTATTCACAATGCCAATCGCAAAGCCGACCAGCACCAACAGCGCCGCCACAACTTTTCCATTCGGGGAAACCGCTGCACCGAGAACCGCCACGCAGAGCACAACACCCGCCAAGCTTGTCAACATCCGAGTTCCCCACCGCCGTCGTAGTCGGCCCGAGAACGGCGCGACAATCGCCAAGCCGACGGGGATGGCCATCGTGGCCTCCGCCGCGCGACGTGCCGAGGCACCGA
>JAGWWX010000040.1 GCA_018970215.1 Acidobacteriota bacterium
GTGGAACTGGTCCCCCGCGAATGTCTCGGCTCCGGGAAAGTGGGGAGTACGGGGACGGTGAAGTTGACCCGTCGCTGCGATCAGGTAACGGGCGTCGAACTCGGCGCCGCCTGTGCACCGCACCCGCCAACGGTGTTGTGTGTCATCCCAGTCGGCTGAGCTCACTTCCTGATTGAAGTGAATTCGCGAACGGATCTCGAAGTCGTCAGCCAGATCCTCCATGTACGACAGAATCTCCGGCTGCTGAGGGTACGCCCGCGACCAGCGCCACGGCGTGAATGAGAAGTGATACAGCGTCGCCTTCACATCACAGGCGGCACCGGGGTATGTATTGTCGCGCCACGTTCCCCCGAGCGAACTTTCCCGTTCAACGATGGCGTACGACCCAAGTTCGTGACGAGATATTTCTACGGCCATCCCGAGGCCACCAAATCCCGAGCCAATGATGAGAAAATCGACCGAAGTCCTCATGCCTCAGCCTCAATCTCCTCGCGACTGATGCCGAGAAAGTAGAGGACCGCGTCGAGATACGGCACGTTCAGCGCAGCATCGGCGTGGTCTCGAACGACTGGCTTGGCGTTGAAGGCAATTCCTAGACCCGCCAAAGTGAGCATGTCAATGTCGTTTGCCCCATCTCCAATTGCGACTGTTTGCTGCAGCGGGACACCCACGAGGTCCGCAAAGCGGGCGAGAGCCGCCGCCTTGCCCGGTCGGTCGACGATGTCACCTCGCAGTTCGCCCGTGAGATGACCATCGAGCACCTCTAAGTGATTGGCGGCGAGATGCTCGACCCCCAAGTTTTCTAATAAGGGGGCGAGTACCTCGACGAAACCTCCGGAAACGACGGCGGGTACGTATCCCAGCCGTTGCAACGTACGAATCAATGTTCGAGCACCGGGGGTGAACTTCAATCTCGCCCGCACGTCATCTAAGACGGTTTCGGGTAGCCCTCGCAAAAGCGACACTCGACGACGAAGCGACTCCGAAAAATCGAGTTCACCGCGCATGGCCGCCTCGGTGATCGATCGAACTTCGTTGGCACAGCCACCGACCTCGGCAATCAGGTCGATCACTTCATCTCGTAGCAGCGTTGAGTCGGCGTCCAACACGACGAGGTGTTTGCTTCGCCGATGTAGTCCCGCGCGCTGCACGGCGACATCGAGACCTGCTGTGCGAGCTGCCTGAGTGAGCCGTTCACGCAAGATTTGATGATTTGGCCCCCGCACCACCATCTCATAGCAGTCCACTGGATAGTTGGCGAGATGAACGATGCGCTCGCACGTCGCGCCACATTCCGCCATTGCAGAAAATACGGACTCTAACGAGGCGTCCGTCACTTCGGGAGCCAACACAGTGAGTAGGAGCCGCTTCCCGTTAACAAACTCTTCAGGTTCAACGACCGAAACATCGACGCTAATGCCATCGGTTGTGACTCCAGATCGATCAATAGCGACAGCGAGAGACTCGGGACTGACGTCGGAACCCGTCGATACTTCGACACAGAGAACGAGGTAGCCACGAATAGTGATCTGCGCAATGTCCGTAATGTCGACGTCGCCATGGGGAACTGTTCGCAGGGCGCCAAAGAGAGTGGCGGCGAGACCAGGTCGGTCGGTTCCCGACACGGTGATCAAGTACGTGGACGCCACGTTGTCAGGTTACGACTCGGACGACTCGGACTTGGACCGAGAAGCCGCAACAGCCGCCACATGAGGGTCCGTTCGGACGTCAAATCGCCACAGCGCGGGCAGAGCCGCCGGGAGCGCACCGCAGATCACTGCACACATCACCCCGCCACTCGTCAACGCCGTTCTCACTCCAAACGCCGCCGTCATCGCGCCCGCACGAAATTGACCTGCAGTGGGTCCGACGGCGTAGCTCAGTAGTTCAATACCGGCCATCCTCCCGCGGACCTCCAGGGGAATGCTCATATTCCAAAGGGCCGAGCGGAGGATGGCGCTAATGGCGTCGGCCGCACCGGCGAAAAGGAGCCCTCCGAAGGCGAGCCATAAGAACGGGCTCGCCCCGAAGACGGCAACGCCGACGCCCCACGCCGTAGCGGCCACCGCTATTCCACGTCCATAAAAGTGCAATCGATCGGTCCAGCGTGAGGTCAAACTGCCCAACATTGCTCCCGCGGGCATTGCGGCGTAGAGAAGCGGAAGGGCAAATGTCTCGGAGAAGTGATCGGCGAAGAACGGCATCATGGAAACGGGAAACGCCAGAATCATGGCTGCGAGATCAATGAGATACGTGCCAATGAGATCGGGTCTACTCACGGCATATCGCACACCGTGGCGCAGGGCGATAAGCGATGGGGCCGTCTCACGTACCGACACGGCCGGGACCGAGATGCCAACGAGAAGTCCTATTGAAAAAATAAAGGTCACCACATCGATGAGGTAGACCGCATCGGGCCCAAATGTGACGGAGAGAAATCCACCGAGTACAGGTCCGATGATGGCGGTGAGGGTAAAGCGAACCATCGACAGCGTTGAGGCGCTTTTTTGGCGTTGGTGATCGACGACTTGCTGCATCGTGGCGGTCCATGACGGCCTTTGCAACCCATCGGCAGTCGACGTCAGTGCGACGATGACATAGAGGACGAGAGACGATGGACTTTCGCGACGCGCATTGAGAAGCAGCACGACCGCGCACAGCAATAGCCCGACTTCTCCACCCACAATCAGTCGGCGCCGATCGAATCGGTCAGCGAGAACGCCGCCGTAGAGACCAAACACAATGAGCGGCAACAGTTCGACCAACCCGATGAGTCCCACTGCGAGTGGCGAGCCCGTGACCGATTTCATCTGATAGGCAATCGTGACGTAGGTTGCCTGCGAACCGACACCCGTGATAAACCCCGCGGCGTAGAGCCGTCGAAACGCCGAGCTCACCCGCAAGGGAGAAAAATCAAGCCCCCAATTCATGGTGTCGGCGCACCGTCAACCCACTGCCCTGAAGGTCCGAGGTGGCGCAATACGCGTGCCGGTACGCCGCCGAGGACGACGTGGTCTGGAAACTCTCCGCGAACAACGGCGCCGGCAGCCACCACCGTATTTCTTCCCAGGCGAGTCCCCGGGAGAATTACCACGTTGGCACCCAGCCAGCTCCCGGAGCCAATATGAACAGCTCCTTCTTTCGTTGGCTGCCAACCGACGGGCATATCGGGATCTTCGTATCCGTGATTTTGGTCCGTGATGTAGACGTACGGGCCTGTTTGAATTTCGTCGTCAAGCACTATCGACCAGTGGCCAATGATGTGTGAACCTCGACCAATAATGCACTTGCGGCCAATACTCACCACGGGTGAAGTGAGCATTGTCTGTCCGGGGCCCATCCCCGCAGTGAGACAGACGTTAGGTCCGATCATCGTCTCGGAACCGAGAGCAATGTACGACTCGTTATAGATAACCCCTTGCGGCGCGAGGAGGGCTGCACCGGCACCAAACTGGTGAAATTCTCGAGCGTACCGATCCTCACTGCCGATGATGGCGGTGTCATTCATGAAGGCGCGCGTGGCGCGAATGGCACTACCAGCGAGTCGACGTAGCGTTCCTTTCAGCCTCACCCGATAACGCTACTCACGTCACCGAAGCGCAAGCACCCCGCACGATCTTCCCAGTTGAAAGGAGAGAAAGACCTGGGCCCGTTCGGCCGAACGAACGACCGTGCGGGGTCTTGCGACGGCCTAGTCCGCGCTAATGGGTGCGTCGATATCGATAGCGACATCGGAGTCGCCATCTTTATTGGCGAGAGCGGCCAAGTGGTCGCGCACACGTGTATCGATTTCAGCCATCAGCTGTGGATTCTCGCGAAGGAAGGTCTTGACGTTTTCACGACCCTGGCCCAGCTGTTCACCTTCGTACGTGAACCACGCTCCTGCGCGCTTGACGTAACCCAGTTCCACCGCTACTTCAAGCAGGGATCCTTCGCGACTAATTCCTTGACCGTACATAATGTCGAACTCTGCCTGCTTAAACGGAGCGGACACCTTGTTCTTCACAACCTTGACACGCGTCCGGTTTCCGATAACTTCCGCGCCGTCCTTGATTGACTCGATGCGTCGAATATCAAGTCGCACTGATGAGTAGAACTTGAGAGCACGACCACCGGGCGTTACTTCGGGACTGCCGTACATCACACCGATCTTCTCGCGCAGCTGGTTGATGAAGACGGCCACGGTGTTGGACTTATTCAAGTTTGCCGTGATCTTGCGCAGCGCTTGACTCATCAAACGAGCCTGCAGACCGACGTGGCTGTCACCCATATCGCCTTCGATTTCAGCGCGAGGCGTCAGCGCCGCCACCGAGTCCACAATCAAAACATCGAGAGCACCCGAACGAATCAGGGTGTCGGCGATTTCGAGCGCCTGTTCACCGGTGTCGGGCTGCGAGATGTAGAGCTCGTCAACGTCCACACCAATAGCCCGCGCATAGACCGGGTCGAGCGCGTGTTCTGCGTCGATGTAGGCGCACGTACCGCCGTTGCGTTGTGCTTCCGCGACAATGTGAAGAGCGAGTGTCGACTTACCTGACGATTCGGGTCCGTAGATTTCGACCACGCGACCCTTTGGCACTCCGCCTACGCCTAACGCCATGTCGAGAGCGAGGGATCCCGTTGAGATGGCCTCGATTGACATATTGAGGTTCTCGCCCATCTTCATGATGGAGCCCTTGCCGAAAGTCTTTTCGATCTGCCCGAGAGCCTGCTCTAACGCCTTCTTGCGATCTTCGTTCGCCATAACCGTGTCCTTTTGCTTATGTTTCATTTCGGCACCTTACGTAGTCGATATAACAACGGTCGGACCGATACTGGCACGGTACTACGAACAAGTGTTCGCTTCAAGGATTTTCTCAAAATCCTTATTTTTACTGGCTATTCGACGATCGCTTGGTAGACGGACCGCTGTAGTAGGCGTCGTACCGGGTAGGTAGAGCTCGGTAGAAGCTGGGTGAAAAAGGTGACCGTCAGGTCCTCGACCGGGTCGACCCAGAAGCTCGTCGAGGCTGCCCCGCCCCACGTGAAAAGTCCGTTGGCCGCGGCGGAACGATTCTTGCCACGGTCCAAAAGAACGGCAAAGCCGAGACCAAACCCCACGCCCTCCATGTCCGTTTCCGAGAATGAGTCGCGGGCGGTGTCGGACAGATCCCCACCACCAGGCAGTTGGTTTTCGGTCATCAGGGACAAGGTGCGCGGGCTGACGAGACGAACGCCATCGAGTTCCCCACCGCGCAACAACATCGTGAGAAAGCGGTTGTAGTCGTGCGCCGTCGAGACGAGTCCACCGCCGCCAGAGAACCAGCCCGGCCGATGAAAAGCACCTTTCCCGAGATCGCCAAACGCCACTGCCTCACCCTTGACGGGTACGTAGAGTTGCGCCACTCGGTCGTGCTTTTCTTCGCTCGCCCAAAACGCGGTGTCGTACATCTTGAGTGGTGTGAAAATCCGCTCCGAAAAGAACTGATCTAACGTTTGGCCGCTCCAAATTTCTACGAGCCGTCCAATGACGTCGGTGGCGTAGGAGTAGTTCCAGGCCTCCCCCGGATTAAAAACGAGGGGACTCGTGCACCAATCATCAACCGCCGAGGCGAGGGTCGAACCCTTGGGTGCTCCCCAGTCGTAACCCTTGAGTCGGTAGATCGCGTCCACATTGTGCATGTAGGTAAATCCGTACGTGAGCCCGGCCATGTGACTCAAGAGATGCCAAATTCGGACAGGCTCAGTCGCGGGTCGAGTGACGGGATTATTGGGCGCACCACTGACGTAGACCCGAGGCTCCTTCAGTGCATCAATCCACTTGCCCGCGGGATCATTGAGATCGAATTTTCCCTCCTCGTAGAGCATCATCGCGGCGATGGAGGTGATCGGCTTGGTCATGGAGTAAATACGGAAGATGGTGTCGTCGGCCATCGGTTTGTCGGCCTCGCGGTCAGCATGCCCACCCTTTCCGGCGTAGACCAGTTCGCCGCCACGGGAGACCGTCGCGAGCCATCCCGCCAATTGGCGCCGTTCCACGTAGCCGTTAAAGACGTCGTCGATTCGGCTTAACCGATGTGCGTCAATCCCCACATCAGCCGGATCCACGTTGACATGCAATCCACTCATAACTTCCCCCTTGTGCGGGCTAACTTACTGTCGCTCGTCGAGAACTCGTCGCAGAACATCGAGCGCACTGATTGCCCCATAGGAACGTACTCGCGGCCGGTCGCCCGGGAGCCGAAATTCGACGGAGCCCGATTGGTCGTCGAGTGACCATCCGACAAAGACGGTGCCCGGGGCGTGGCCGTCTTGCGGCTGTGGTCCGGCGACACCGGTAATAGCCAGCCCCACGTCACTTCCGACGGTCCGGCGTACGCCCTCGGCCATTTCTTGAGCGGCGGTGGCGGCCACCACCGGCCCCGGCGTTACACCCAAAAGAGTGAACTTCACGTCAGAGGCGTAACTCACCACGCCTCCGCGAAACCACGTCGAGGCGCCGGGCACATTGACGAGGCGACTCGCGATCAGGCCACCCGTCAGCGATTCGGCGACACCAAGTGTTAACCCGCGGGCCAGTAAACGTGCCGCGATGGCGTCCTCCATCGTTTCGTCGTCGACGCCGAAGATGATGTCACCAAAACGAGCTTCGATAATCGACCGCACCGTGCGTTCCTCGCCGGCAATGAGTTGCGAGACGTCGTCGGAGCTGCCCGCCCGCGCCGTGATCCGCACTTTGATGCCTTCGATTCCGCTCGCAAGAAAGGCAATGGTGACGTCGCCGCGACCTTCGAGTTCGCCGAAGCGATCGGCGAGCGCTTCGGCGAGGCCCGACTCACTCGCCCCCCAGGTCCGAAGGACTCGGCTGCGAATAGTCGCAGTTTCTCCACTGCGGCGTTGCAAGTCCGGCAAAATTGCTCGTTCAAACATCTCCGTCATTTCGAACGGAACGCCCGGGACGGCGTACACGACCTTATTGCCCACGGGGCAGATGAGCCCCGGTGCCGTACCACGAACTGGCTCTATGACGTCGCCACCGCGAGGAACGTCGGCTTGGCGCAGATTATTTGCGGGCATCTCACGGTGGCGTGAGGCAAACATCGCCGAGATACGTTGCACCATGTCGTCGCGACGCTCTAATTCCACATTCATGACGTCGGCGATGGCTTCGCGAGTGATGTCATCTTGCGTCGGACCCAAACCACCGCAGACAATGATGGCGTCACTGCGCGCCAATGCGGTACGGAAAGCCAACACGATGCGATCGTGGTTATCACCCACGTGCTGGTGAAAGTGCGAAGAAATACCGTGAGCGGCCAACTGCTCACCGAGCCACTGGGAGTTCGTATCGGCAATCTGCCCCAAGAGGAGCTCGGTTCCTACCGCCACAATCTCCACTCTCATGTCGTGGCCTTTCGACCACCGCGGTAGTACTGCCAACCGGTAATCAAGGTGAGCGCGACGGCGCTCCACAACAAGATGACCGCGAGCCAGTGCAGTGACGTCGTCCAGGGAATGACGCAGACGGCTATGGCGAGATCTTGCACCATGGTTTTGATTTTGGGCAACGGTCCCGCGGGGATGGAGATACCCCGCTTGCTCATCACTGAGCGATACCACGTCATCCACCCTTCGCGAGCAGTAATGATGGCGACGGGCAGCCACCAGTGATAGTGCTCGTAGACCAACGTGTAGAGCGACCCGAGCACCACGACCTTGTCCGCCAGCGGGTCGAGAAAGGCTCCCGATCGCGTGGTGCCGTGACGCCGAGCGACGATGCCGTCAAAGTAGTCCGACATGGCCGCACAGAAGCCCACGACGGTCGTCGTCCACGTCGCTCCCTGCGACACAATGAGCCACATGAAAATGGGAGTCACGACGAGACGCACAAGCGTCAAGAGATTGGCGGGCGTTAAGAGTGCTGATTCCCCGTAGGTCAGTCTGCGTTCGCTCACAGCACCTCCGCTTCGAGATCCGTACCTCGGCTGCCCGTAATTCGACACCGCACCAAGGTTCCCACAGGATGACTCGACGGTACGAACACCACCCCATCGATCTCTGGACACTCCTTCACCGTGCGGCCGACGCCAGGGCTATCTATCAAAAGTTCGTACTCCTCGCCGACCATATCGTCACGGCGGCGGGCGGTAATGGCGTCTTGGATGTCGCTCGCTTCGCGCAGTCTCTCGAGAGCGAGCGGTGAGGGCACTTGGTCGGGCAGCGTCGCCGCGACCGTGCCGTGCTCGGCGGAGTACGGAAAGAAGCCGACCCAGTCCAACTGTGCCGCCTCTAAGAATTCGAGGAGCTGCGTGTGGTCGTCTTCTGTCTCGCCGGGATATCCGAGAATGAATGAGCTTCGGAACGTGGCGTGGGGCTCCGCCGCGCGAATCGCTGCGATGCGTTCGAGAAACCTCTCCCCATCACCCCACCGATTCATACGACGAAGGTGAGACCGCGATACGTGCTGCAACGAGAGGTCAAAGTAGGGCACGTTCGTTGCCAGGATTGCTTCGATGAGTCGCTCCGTGAGGCCGGAGGGGTAGAGGTACAAGAGTCGCAATCGCTCGACGTCATTCGTCAGGCGGCGGGTGAGGTCCACGAGAGGTTGTGTTCCTCCCGTATCCAAAACTTCCACTGCTTCGCCAAGGGCGTGTCGACGACGATCGTTTCCCCAACTCGCCAAGTCTTGGGCAATCAGCACGAGCTCTTTCACCCCCGACGACGTGAGTTCATTCGCCTCCCGAACGATGTCATCGAGGGAGCGCGAGCGCTGATCACCGCGAAAGGTGGGGATGGCACAAAACCCGCAGCGTCGGTCGCAACCTTCGGCAATCTTGACGTAGGCCCACGGTGACGTCGTCGCGGGGCGTGGGAGATTTAACAGATCGAAATCCGAACGACGCGTTGTTCCGAGTGATACGGGTGTCGCCGCGGTCAAATTCTGCCCAAACCCCGCAACCAGGTCTACTTCGGGTAACGCATCGGCGAGCTCGTCGCCGTAGCGCTCGGCCATACAGCCAGTCACTACGAGTCGAGCGGAGGTCTTCTTCACGTCCGCCATGTGCAGAACAACATCGATGGACTCTTCACGGGCCGACTCAATGAAAGCGCACGTATTCACGACGACGAGATCGGCGTCATCGACGGTGGTAGCCGGTGAGTAGCCCTGTGACCCGAGTAGTCCGGTCAGTTTGTCGGAGTCCACGTGGTTCTTCGGACAGCCCAGTGTTTCAACCCAGAAACGCATGGTGCCCTTTCATCACCCCGATATCACTCGGGAACTGCCTGGCGGAGAGGGAGGGATTCGAACCCTCGGGCCCACTTTCGCAGGCCGCATTCTTAGCAGGAATGTGGTTTAAACCAGACTCACCCACCTCTCCAGAATTACCATCCTACCGCCCGCTCTATGGCGCCCTATGTTCTAACTTTTCGAGAGAATAGGCTGACGATACTTGAAATTTGAGGTCAGTTCTCATGCACCCCACGAAACAGATTCTGCTCGAAACGGCCGTCTCCCTCCTCGATGAACTACCCAGTGACGAGGTGACATCCGACAAAGTGTTGCATCGCTCGGGAATCTCCAAAGGATCGCTGTACCACCACTTTCCGGACTTCGGTCACCTCATTGACGACGCTGAAGTCATTCGCTTCGCTCGGTACGTGGACGGATCAATCGCCGTCCTCACCGCCGTCATTCGCGAAGCATCAACGGCCGACGAACTCACGGCGTCTCTCAAGGCCGTGACGCGTGCCACCCAGTCCACGGGACGACAAGAGGGACGCCGTGCCCGCATCTACCTCTTAGGTCTCGCGACCCAGCGCCCTCACCTCCAGGAGCTCTTGGGGCGTGAGCAGCAACGGCTGACCGAGGGGCTGGCCGACTTATTCCGTGAAGCTCAATCCCGCGGGTGGTTTCGGTCCCATCTTGACCCGATGGCCGCAGCACTACTCGTGCAGTCCTACTCCCTCGGTTTATGGCTCGACGACATTACGCCCGACCCAGTGAATACCGACGCATGGATTGCATTAATCGATGAACTTGTCGACCGACTCTTTCTCGCCGAAGCGTAGGTAGGCCCTAGCGTGAGCGCGGCGAGCCACCGTTCGCGAGGAGGCGTCACTACATCACGTCTCGCACTCGCGACCGTCATCGGCCTCATTGCGCTCGCAGTGGCTCCGACAATGACCGCGGCGGCTCCCGCGACAGGTGTGACAGCGTGCCCCAGCGCGTCCTTTAAGTCACCCGGGAAACTCACCGTGGGGATGAACAACCTTATTTTTGAACCGTGGTTTATGGACAACGATCCCAGTAATGGGAAAGGCTATGAGTCATCAGTGATGTACGCCCTCGCCAAAAAGTTAGGTTTTCGTACAACCGACGTGAAGTGGGTCGCCGTGCCAACGAGTGACGTCTTTTCGACAGGTAGCAAGAACTTTGATCTCTACGTCAATGAGCTGTCCTACTCGGCGGAACGCGCGGGCTTCGTCTCGTTTTCAACGAGCTACTACGACGTGCGACCATCGGTCATTGTGCTTAAATCAAGTACGTACGCGCAAAAGAGTTCACTGCGAGATCTCAGCCGAGCGACATTCGGTTACGTGAGCAAGATGGTGGGTGTTGTGGGTCTCACCTCGACGGTGAAACCCGTCAGGCCGTTTGTGGCATACCCGACGGTCGACCACGCAGTCGCGGCGCTCAAGTCGAAACAGATTGATGCACTCCTTATCGACACGCCCACGGGCAACTACCTCGTGAATTGGCAGTTTGTCGATAAAAAAGGCAAGTCACTGGCCGTGCAAGTGGGGCAGTTTCCAAGTGTTGGTGACTATTACGCCTTCGCGCTACCGAAAAATAGTGGTCTTGTGCCCTGCATCAATTCCGCTCTCGCCACTCTCCGGGCCGACGGAACTATTGAGAAACTCTCACGGGAGTACCTGAAGCACTACAACGACGTACCTCTCTACAGATAGCAGCGGCGAATCGCTCACATCTTTTCGTATGGCGGCGTAGCGTTATGACGCCGACGCGCGCGTTTCAGGTAGGAGCCGCAGAACATCGACGAGTTCGCGATCACGCTCCCACGTCAGAAGCTCGACCGCAGCGTCCAAACTCACCCACTGAAGATCGTCAACCTCGTCGTTCGGCACAAAGTCACCTTCGAGATACTCCATGAGGTAGTACGCGACGATTTTGGGCTTTCCTTTACGGTGGGTGTAGTGCGTCGAGCCGATGAATCGGCGAATCTCCGCCGTCATTCCGGTCTCCTCTCGCACTTCACGAACCGCGGCGGTTTCAAAAGTTTCACCTTCGTCAAGCTTGCCTTTGGGAAACGTCCAGTCTCCGCGTGCTTCGCGGTACACGACGGCCACTCGAAAACGACCACGTCGCGAGTAACGAAAGACAACGCCACCGGCCGCTCGTATGAGATCCTCGGGGGCGTCACTCGGTACTGTCAATTCAGCAATCACTGCCCACCGTCAACTCTCGAGAACACGTTCGTAGAGTAGTGAGAGTGATTGCGACTTCCGTGCCATTGGGATGGCGAATGGCCATCTACCTCATAGTGGGAATCGCCGCGGGGATCTCCAATGGCATCGCCGGAGGCGGAACATTTCTGACATTCCCCTCGATGCTGGCACTCGGCGTGCCCGCTCTCCAAGCCAACGTGTCGTCGTCCGTAGGTGTCTTGCCGAGTTACGTCGGTGGCATGCGAGAGTTCCGCTCGGCATTGGCGCCACACTGGCGACTCGTTCGTCAGCTTCTGCCGGCGTGCATCGGCGGTGTCATTGTCGGTGCGGGTCTCTTGCTGCTCGGTAGTCCCACGACATTTCGCGCGGTAGTTCCGTGGCTCATCGCCGCGGGCACGCTTCTCTTCGCGTGTGGCCCCTGGATAACGCAACGCATTGCTCACTGGGGACACCACGGCACTCGGCGACGCGCTCTGTTTATCGGCATCTTTGTCCTCTCCATCTACGGGGGGTACTTCGGGGCGGGATTGGGAATTTTGCTCTTGGCGGTGATGGGCCTGACTCTGACTGACGACATGGCCATGTTGCAGGGGCTGCGAAGCGCCCTCTCCACTGTGATCAATGCAACGGCTGCGTTGATTTTCGTCATTCGAGGCAACTTGGTCCCTGAAGCGGTCTCTATGTTGCTCGTGGGAACCTTGATTGGCGGAGCGCTCGGTGCATCACTTATCGCTCGACTCTCACCCCGTACGGTGCGACTCCTCATTGTGAGTATCGGCGCGGCAACCGCGATTCGACTGTGGTTCTCATAGTCGCTGACTCTAAATCTCTACCGAAGTAGTAGGATATGACCATGTCGTCTTTTTTCTCCTTCCCCAACCCCGTGAACGACGCCGCCGCACGGACGGTGGCGTTCGGTGTTGTCGTTCTTTCCCTTGCGGCAATTTGGCTTAATCAGCCGTGGATCCTCGTTCCTTTGACCTACGGGTTTCTCGCTCGCGTGGCCGCTGGTCCCAAGATTTCGCCACTCGGTTGGTTGGCCGTCAACGTGGCGGCGCCCCGTCTCCCGGCCCTCGAAAAGTTTGTTCCAGGACCTCCGAAGCGATTCGCCCAAGCCATTGGGGCGGCGTTCGCGCTCAGCGCTTCGATCGTGACCCTCGCGGCGGGGTTCTCGGCCGGCCGCTGGATTCTCGTTCCCCTCATCGCCGCCGCGTCGCTGGAGGCATTTCTGGGGTTCTGCCTAGGGTGCGCAATCTTTGCACGGCTCATGAAGTGGGGTCTGATACCCGAGTCCGTCTGTGCCGACTGTGCCGATATCACTCGGCGTTACCCTTCCGCCGCCTCGTAGCACGACCAAAATTCGCCGTCCGCTGAGTCGTAAGGTTGACTCACGACCTATGCGGCATCCTCTCTCGTCACGCCATCGTCCGTACGGGCTTGGTCTCGCACTCGCCGTACTCGTGATGCTCGGGGGTCTGCCTCGGGCGGTAGATGCCGCACCGCCACGAGCAATCGTCGCCGATGGCGTCCCAGCCGAGAACTTGCCTCGCGTCGCGTCGACACGCACCGTCGAGTTTCGCGTCCTAATGAAGCCATCGCACGCCGATCAACTGGCGATACTCCTCGCTGAGCAACGCACTCCACGTTCCCCTCTCTACCAGCGCTATCTGGCGAAGGGTGAGTTCGACCGCCTTTTTGGACCTCGTCCCGACGATATCGACGCCATTCGACAGTCCTTTGCGACCTTTGGCGTCGAGTTGCGCCGCTCGGCTAATGCCCTCGTGTGGCGA
>JAGWWX010000041.1 GCA_018970215.1 Acidobacteriota bacterium
TCGCGAGCGTCCTTCGCCGATCCGCCCGCGGAGTTGCCCTCCACGATGAAGAGCTCGCTCTCTCGGGGATCACGCGACGAACAGTCCACGAGCTTGCCAGGTAATCCCGCACCATCGAGTGCGCTTTTTCGTCGAGTCAGATCTCGGGCCTGTCGCGCTGCGAGGCGAGCGCGTGCCGCTTGGATTGACTTACTCACAATCTGACCGGCTTCGCGGGGATTTTCTTCTAGCCACTCGGCCAACTTTTCGTTGGTGGCTCGCTCAACGAGTGAACGCATGGAGACATTGCCGAGCTTTGCTTTCGTCTGTCCCTCAAACTGTGGTTCAGAGAGGCGAGCCGAAATGATGCACGTGAGGCCTTCTCGAATGTCCTCGCCCAACAGGTTCTCTTCTTTTTCTTTCAGGAGATTGCGCTTCTTGGCGTACCGGTTCAAGACGTTGGTTAACGCTTTGCGGAAACCCTCTTCGTGCATACCTCCTTCGATCGTGGAAATTCCGTTGGCGAAAGAGTGAATGCTTTCGTAGTAACCGGTGTTCCACTGAAAGGCGATTTCGACCTCTTGTGTGTCTTCAGAGACTTCGAACGAACCAACCTTCTTAAAGAGCGACTCTTTAGATGAGTTGAGATGCTTCACGTAGTCAACGATTCCGCCGTTGTACTTAAAGGTTTCTTTTGACTCGCGGCCGGGTCGCTCATCGCTAAAACGAATTTCAAGGCCCTTATTGAGGAAGGCCATGATTTGTAGTCGCTCAAGAACGGTTTGAGCTCGGAAATCGGTCTCCTCAAAAATTGTAGGGTCAGGATAAAACGTGACCGTGGTGCCCGTTCGGCCGCGAGGTGCTGAGCCCGTGACCTTCAATTTGCCCTGTGGCTTGCCTCCGTCTTTGAACAACAACTGATAGTGGTCGCCGTTGCGGTCAACTTCGAGCAGGAGTGAAGTCGACAGTGCGTTAACGACGGAAGCTCCAACTCCGTGGAGTCCGCCGGAAACTTTGTAGCCACCGCCACCAAACTTTCCTCCGGCGTGCAGAACCGTGTACACAATTTCCGCGGCCGATTTACCGGGGTAGGAGGGGTGGTCGTCCACGGGAATTCCGCGGCCGTCGTCGACCACCCGACAGCCTCCATCGGCCAAGAGCGTCACGTCGATGCGGGAACAAAATCCGGCCATTGCTTCATCAACGGCGTTGTCGACTATCTCCCAAATGCAGTGGTGAAGTCCGGCGGGGCCCGTCGATCCGATGTACATTCCGGGGCGAACTCGAACGGGCTCAAGTCCTTCAAGAACGGTGATATTGCTGGCGTCGTACTGTGTGGAGGCCTTGCTTTTTTCAGCCACAAAAATCGTTCCTTTCGGTGGTTTCGCCGGTGCGGAGCAGCGCGAGAACCACCCCAAATTCTACCGTTTTTGCGCTTCGTGCAACGCCCCCAACGGTCGGGTTTCTCTAGATTTTTTCTAGGTTTTATCCTCGGACGGTGACATGGAGAGACTGCGGTGCCGAGGGCCCAATGTCTTGGAGTGCCGAAATGATTTTTTCTGCATCTAACTGCAATTTTTGACTATACGCACCCGACGGAACGCGGACGTGCAAGACGCCGTCTTTCACCACTTCAGGAATACACACCTCAGCGATTGCCTCCCCAACGATTTGATCCCATCGCTCACGCACCGCTTCGATAGCTGAAATGTCAACGCGGCGGAATCGCTTCATCAAGGTGGCCAGTGTTGTGCCGAGTTTTTCTGGTTCAAGATTGCGTGTACTCATGCGCCCCTCTTCGTGACGTCGACCATATCGGCGGGCTGTAACCCAGGTGGTAGTGGGGACGCCGCTGTCACGAGAGTTTGGCCGGACGGTAGTAGCGAGAGAAGTTGTGCGGACCGATGAGGGTCTAATTCACTAAAGACGTCGTCGAGCATCAATAGGGGCTCTAGTGCTCTTTCTGAACGTACGAGTGAGTCACCCGCCAATAGGAGGGCAAGTGCGACGCTCCGCTGCTCCCCTTGAGATGCTTGCCGACGAGCGTCGCGACCATCAAGATGAATGCTCACATCGTCGCGGTGTGGGCCAACTGTCGTGTAACCACGCGCAACATCGCGATGAATCGCCTCGCGCAGCGCCGTACCGAGTGATCCAGTCCACGACGTTTCATAGTGCACGACGACACGGCCGCGACCCTGGGCGAGTTCGGTGTAGTAACTGTCAACGACTGGCCCGAGGAGCGTAAGTGATGTTTCCCTCGCGGCAACTAAGTCTTCGGCACTACGAACAAACTCTTCGTCCCACACCGCGAGCTGGTCCTGAAGTTGCCCGAGCGTTGCACCGTCGTGATGCGAGCGCAATACAGCGTTGCGTTGTTTCAGCACTCGCTCGAACCGCTCAGCGATGTCACTCACCCGAGGGTTCAGCGACGTCGCCAGGTGAGTAATGAATGTGCGGCGCTCACTCGGATCGCGGCGAACCATATCAACGCCTTCGGGGGTAAATACCGTAACGGGAAAAGCCTCGTACAGCACCGAGAGAGATGTCGGACGCTGTTTATTAATGGTGAGTTTCTTCGTTACCGCGCGGGCGCCGCGCGTCAACGTGAGATCAAATTCCAAGCGGCGTAATTGCGAAGTAGCGATGGCGTGTGCTGATGTTCGGTCACTACCCGTCATCATGAGATCTCTGGAGTTACTTGTTCGAAAGGAAGAACCTGTCGCCATCATGTAGATGGCTTCCAATATCGAGGTTTTTCCAGTTCCGTTCGGCGACAAGAAGACCGTGACGTTGTCAGGGTCTAACTCGATCTGATATTCATCAAACGTTCTAAAACGAGTGAGGTGGAGAGAGTGAAGGCCCACGCCTTGAACTATTGAACGCGAACTGGCATCAATAGGTAACGAAACTTCGTCTCGTCAACACCATGGAGAAGTGCGGCCTTCGCGGGATCCGACACTTCAATGATGACTTCGTCACCGGAGACAGCTTCGACCCCTTCCATGAGGTACGCCGGGTTGAATGCAATCGTCATCTCTTCACCGCGATAATCAGCGTCGACACTGTCAACTACCGCCCCCGCTTCATTCGAGTGGGTGGTGATATCAATATTGCGTTCGTGAAGGGTAAGCCGCACGGAACTAGTGGGGTCTTTCGCTAGAACGCGCATTCTCTTCAGTGACGAAAGAAAGGTGTCCTTTCCGATACGCAGCTGGTTTTCGTGACCACTGGGAATGAGTGATCGAAAGTTGGGGTACGTTCCGTCAATTAGGCGGGTGGAAATACTGGTGGCGCCAGCGACGAATGTAATTTCACTTTCTGAGGTCGATACGCCAATGGTGGCGTCAACAGCGAGGCTGGACGCGGCGCGTTGTAGTTCAGTTAGTGCCCGAGCGGGTACAAGAAGGTCGCCCGCAGCGGGGAGTTTCTCTGACGCTTCGAGGTCTCGTACGGCAAGTCGATATGAATCAGTTGCCACCATGCGGATTTTTCCGTCTTCGGTAGTAAAGAGAACTCCGGTAAGTAGGGGGCGAACTTCGTCATTGCTAGTTGCACGAACGACTTGCGAAAGACCTTCCACAAAATCCAATGCGGTAAGAGTCGCAGTAGTGGCGGCCACAGGAGGAAGTTTTGGAAAGTCGACGAGTGAATAGGTATTGAGTTGGTAGTTGGTGCGTCCCAAACTGACTTCGACCTTCTCACCTTTGGTTTCAAGAGTGACGGCCCCAGCATCAAGCGTACGAACGGCGTCAACCAAAAGTCGGGCGGGAATCAGTACCGCGCCGTCATCAAACCCAATGACATCGAGGGTGACCCGGGTGGTGATGTCAAGATCGGTCCCAGTAACTGTGAGTTGGTTCCCCGAAAGTGCCAGGAGAATTCCCTGGGTAGCACCGAGAGTGCGACCTACTACGCGACCAGCAGCACTCAACGCTTCAACAAAGACATCCTTCTCGGACTTAAATTTCATGTCGTCCTCCTAGAACGCAGGCTATTGGTTGTTGGTGGTTTTTCATATTTATATCTAGTTAGTAGTAGTAGACCTGTGGGTTGTGTCTCATTCTCTATTCACCCTGATAAAAGGCCTTCAAGTCTGACCCTCAAAGGCAACAGCCATGTGCCGTTGTCTTTGAAGACTCATCCTTCAACATTGACGTGATGTGGGATTCAGCGAAGTTTCCCTCCACTAAACCACAAGATTCCAAGAATGTTCTACACACTCCCCTCTTAAAAATTCCCGTCAGTGAGCTTCTTTCGGAGCTCAGAGACTTCTTCTAAAACCTGAGGATTAACAGCGATTTCATCTTGGATCTTGTCAACTGCACTGATGATCGACGTATGGTTCCGGTTTCCGAACTCGCGGGCAATGACGGGGTAGGACTTGTTGGCGATGAGCTCACGAACCAAAAACATCGCAATGTGTCGAGCGTGGGCTAAAGGCCGCTGGCGCTTGTGGCCACGTATCTCGGTTGCGGTAAAGCCGAAGTACTCTCCAACCACATCAACCACGTTCTCGGTTCGTAGTGCAGCCTGTTCCCGGCCGAGACTCCCCAGGTGCTTCTTAGCAAACTCGAGGGTGATTTCGTGTTCGAGGAGTTGGGAGTGTGCACGCAACATCGTCACAGATCCCTCGAGTTCCCGAATGGAGTCACGAACGCGCTGGGCAATATATTCGACAACGTCGGCCGGAATCACAACTCGTTCACTTTCCGCCTTGGTCTGGAGGATGGCAATTCTGGTTTCGAGGTCGGGCTGCCCCACCTCCACCAGCAACCCCTGAAGGAGGCGACTCCGGAGTCGTTCCTGCATGGCAGCCATTTCACGGGGCGACTGGTCCGAAGTGCACACAATCTGTTTGCCCGAACTCAACAGCGCATTAAAGGTGTTGAAGATGTGCTCTTGAAAGCCGTCACCACGGTTGAGAGCGAACTGAATGTCGTCGATGAGGAGGACATCGACGGAACGGTAGCGATCGTGCAGACTTAACTGACTCTGCTCGCGGACGGCTCGAATGAAGTCGTTCAAGAACGTCTCTGTCGTGACGTACTGAACCTTTTTCTCCGGCCAGTGCTGCTGAACAAAATGCCCAATCGCGTGCAATAAGTGGGTTTTTCCGAGCCCCGACCGACCGAAAATAAAGAGTGGGTTGTAGTTTCGGCCCGGCGTCTCCGCCGTCGAGATGGATGCGGCTTGCGCAAGTCGGTTTGACTGACCGGTGACGAACGATTCAAAGGTCATGCGGGGGTCTAAACCCGCGGAGCGAGATTCGCTTATCTGCCTCTCAACCTTCTGCGGAATGTCCGGTGTCGCCTGCGGTGTAATTGCGGTGTCGGATGGGGCGGTGATTTCAACATGAACGTCGGCATCGTCCCCTACCAATTCGCGAAGTGTGCCCTGCAGAACGGGGAGATGACGATTTTTGATCTGCTGAAACTGCACCTGACTCGGCACACCAATGAGTAGCACGTTGCCACTAAAACCCACAAAGCCCATGGAGCTCAACGTGGCGTTCCACGCCGCCGCCGCAACCTTATTTTGGACGGCTTGTCGCCACTCTTGATAAACGGCCCGTTCGTCTAACACTGCTTCCTCCACAAAGCGGTTTGTTACTTTTCAACAGGCCCGACACTCCTGCCCCCGGTCCCTTCGGACGACGGGAGCGCCACCCTACACCGCCGAGCGGCTGTCCGCCAAAGGCGACCCCCAAAGTGCAGTAAACTCTCCGACGTAGTTGTGCCGACCACCGCCCCAGGGGCAGGGCGTCACCAAATCTGCAGATCGAATAGAGGTTCACAATGAAGCGCACGTTTCAACCAAACAACCGCCGACGGGCTAAAACCCACGGATTTCGGGCCCGAATGAGGACTCGCGCCGGCCGTGCGGTACTGAAGTCCCGTCGAGCCAAGGGTCGTCATCAACTGACGGTCTGATCGGTGGCTCCAGACGGAATACGCCTGCGTCGCCACTTTGCGGCATTTTCGAGCCCTTCGGCTCGCGCCAAGAGTGGTCCGGTGCGAGTGTCGTATGTCCGTGGCCCCGATCCCGCGGCGGTGGCATTTGCAATCGGAAAGCCCGTTGGCAATGCCGTCACCCGGAATCGAATTCGGCGCCGCCTCCGAGCTCAAATCGACCTTCGAACGAGTCCCCTCCCACCCGGGTATTACCTGGTCAAGTGCGGTATCGGGACAGAGAAGCTGACTTATGACGAACTCCAACACCACCTTTACCGAGCCCTTAATACCGTCGCCTGACCCCCGTGTCGGCCCTGCCGCACGGACGGCGATCCGACTGGTACGGGGCTATCAGACACTGATGGCCGGGCGACCCTCACCGTGCCGGTTTTACCCCACCTGCTCTACGTATGCGGTAGAGGCTCTGTCGATCCACGGCGCACGGCGAGGCGTAAGCCTCGCCATCCGACGCGTCCTTCGTTGCAATCCGTGGGGTACCCACGGCATTGATCTTGTACCTCTACCGAAAGAGAAAGTGACCCCACAATGACCGCCTCAACAGGATTTTTCTCATTTCTCGACCCGATTTACACCGTCTTTGGCTGGCTTCTCGCACAGTTTTACGCCCTCGTACCGAACTACGGATTCGCCATCGTGATGTTGACCACCGTAGTGATGGGTGTGTTGACCCCCCTCACGGTGAAGTCAACCAAGTCGATGGTTGCCATGCAGCAGATTCAGCCCGAATTGAAGAAACTGCAGCAAAAGTACAAGGGACCCGAGAATCGCCAGATTTTGAACGAAGAACTTCAGCGTCTGTACCGAGAATCAGGCACCAACCCCTTTGCAAGCTGCCTCCCAGTTTTGGCCCAAGCACCATTTTTGTTCATCTTGTACAACGTCATTCGAGGGTTAACACATCACGACGCCGCGGGAAACATCGCACCCCTCTACATCCCCGAGACGTCGAAAATGTTCACTCATCTAGTAAATACCGAGGGAAAAATTCTCACTTTTGGAATGGACTTAGCCCTTAAGCCATTTGATAATCATGGCTCCACTTTTGCGGCTATTCCCTTCTTTATAATGGTGGCTTTGGCGGTCGGCCTTCAGTACTTCCAAATGGCCCAAATTAATAACCGCAACAAAAAAACGGGGCAAGAGATTCCGTCGCAGCAGCAGCGCATCCAAAAGATATTCCCGATTCTTTTCGCATACTTCTACTTCATCATTCCCGCAGCTGTCACGTTGTACATGGTGGTGTCGTCGGCGATTCGGATCGTGACCCAGGACATTTTGTTTCGAGTGGGGATGTCAGATCCCCGTCGAGCAGCTGAGCGGCAGGTTTCCACAAAGGGAGCCGAGCCATCGAGCACACCACCCAAAACCCTCAAGTCTCAAGCGAACAACCGCTCGAAGAATAAGCGCAAGCGAAAGGATCGGTAACCCATGGACTGGGTAGAAACTACCGGAAAAACAGTAGAAGAGGCTACGAAGCGAGCCCTTCAGCATCTCGGAGTCGGCTCCGCCGACGCCGATGTCGAAATTATCGAAGAACCTAAGGCAGGGATGTTCGGCCGAGTAAAAGGTGAGGCTCGCGTGCGCGCACGCGTACGACCCCACTCCCCTCGCCCGAAGCGCGGGAATGGCCAACCACGGTCCCGAGGCGGCCGAAATAGAAGTGACCGCCCGGCGAAGCAGCAGGGCGAGAGGACTCGATCACCGAAGCCCGAACCCAAGCAGGACGTTAAGAACACCAAGCAGAACAACCGGTCCACCAAGGAGGACACAGTGACATCAGCAATCCCCCTCGCCGACCAGGCTGGAATTGCCAAGGAATTCTTAGAGGGGCTGCTTGCTTCTTTAGAGCTAACGGCAAGCGTGACCATTAAGGAGATCGACGCCGAGACGGTTGAGGTCGCGATTAACAACGATCCCGCGACCGAGCTCGGTGTGCTTGTTGGCCCCCGTGGAACAACTCTGCAGGCCCTGCAGGAAATCACCCGAACCGTTGTTCAGGCGAAGGCCCAAGGCAAGACGGGCAGAATCTTGGTTGATGTGGCACAGTACCGCGAACGCCGAGTGGCCGCTCTCGCACGCTTTGGCCAGAAGGTTGCACAAGAAGTCATTGAGACCGGTGAGGAGCGAGCGCTCGAGCCAATGTCGCCAGCTGACCGCAAGGCAATCCATGATGGCCTCACGGGAGTTGACGGAATCGTAACCCGAAGCGAGGGGGATGAACCTCGCCGATTTGTGGTGATTGCTCCGGCATAATAACTACGTGACAATTGATTGGCTAACCAGCTCCCTCGAGAAATCGAGGGAGCTTGGGTTTTTAGGACCGGGGGATATCCTCCCGCACATTGACCACGCCAGAGGCTTTCAAGCAGCGTGGGAGTTGTACCGATCAACGCCCCCATCCGCAATTCTTGACTTAGGAGCGGGCGGGGGGGTGCCAGGACTCGTCGTGGCCTGCGAGTGGAGTTCTAATGTCACCCTCCTTGATTCGATGGAAAAGCGCTGCAGATTTTTGCGCGAGGTTTTAAGGGATGCCGGTGCCCCTCATGGCCCAAGAGTTGTTGAAGGTCGAGCCGAAGTTCTCGCTCGCGACACAGACCTCGAGGGTGGGTTCGAAGCTGTCGTCGCTCGGTCTTTTGGACCACCGGCGGTGACTGCCGAGTGTGCATCGCGGTTTCTTGCTATCGGAGGACTCCTCATTGTTTCAGAGCCACCTGACGTCCCCCAAGTGACTCGTTGGTCACAGGCGGGGCTCGGCAAAGCAGGACTCCGTCGGCTTACCGCCGATAACTCACGAGGAGGCTTCGTAGTCATCGAGAAGGTACGGCCGACCCCGCAAGAGTTTCCGCGACCCGTCGGAGTGCCCGGCAAGAAGCACCTGTTCGGTTAGCTATGTTTCACGTGGAACAACCAGATTTTCCGCTGATGTTCCACGTGAAACATGGGTTTCGCGCCGCGCGCGGCTTTGTTGGGTGTTTCACGTGAAACACCGAGAAAATACTTGACGAACTCCGTAAAAACGAGTTCAATGGTAGTTGGAAGTGTCGGTCGAGTTGTTGTGCAACTGGGAATGAGGATCATGTCGGAAGGTTCGTCAACCAAAATATTCGCCGTCGCGAATCAAAAGGGCGGCGTTGGAAAAACAACGACAACCATCTCTCTCGGTGCAGCGTTGGCACAGGAGGGCAAGAGAGTCCTTCTCATCGATCTTGACCCTCAGGGAAACGCCACTGTAGGTGTCGGGGTAGACCCTCACACGTTTGATCACACGATGTATGACGTTCTCCTGAATGATGATGTCAACCTCATTGATGTCATTGAGCCAACTGGGTTCGCCAACCTATTCGTTGCACCAGCTGACTTGAACCTCGCGGCAGTGGAGCAGGAACTGACGGCGGTCATCTCACGAGAGCTTCGTCTCAAGCGTGCAATCGATAGCCTCGGTAACGACTTTGATTTTGTATTCATTGACTGTCCTCCTTCGCTCGGGCTCATCACCATTAATGCTTTCGCGGCCGCTACCGACATCCTGGTTCCCATGCAGTGTGAGTTCTATGCCCTGGAGGGTCTCACGCAGCTCCAAAAGATTGTCGACCTTGTCCAAAGAAACCTCAATCCCCACCTTCGGATCTCTCGCGTGGTGTTGACGATGTTTGACCCCCGCACCACGCTGTCGGTCGACGTCGCCCAAGAGGTTGAGCGGGCCTTCCCCAACGAAGTGTGCAAGACAAAAATCCCCCGAACGGTCCGCCTCGCTGAGGCACCGTCATTTGGTCAGCCGATTACTGTCTTCGACCCCAACTCAAAAGGATCATTGGCCTACAAAGCCCTGGCAAAGGAGTTCATCTAATGGCACGCAAATCAGGTTTAGGTCGTGGGCTTGGCACCCTCATTCCCGAGGGGGATTCTCCCGACACCCCTACGCCAGGTATCGCAGCGGAGGGACCATTCCGAATCATTCCGATTACCAGCATCATTCCTAATGCGAATCAACCTCGTCAACATTTTGACGAAGAAGCTCTCGCATCTCTTGCCTCATCGATTAAGAGCATGGGCGTTTTACAGCCCATCATGGTGCGTCCTGTCGCCGGCAAGGAAGAGTTCGAGATCATCGCGGGAGAGCGCCGCTGGCGCGCCTCGAGGATTGCCGGACTTGATGCGATACCCGCGTATGTCGAGACCGATGTAAATGACACTCTGTCCCTCGAGCGGGCAATCGTCGAGAACCTGCACCGCGTGGATCTCTCGGCGCTCGAAGAGGCGGCCGCCTATCAACAGTTAATCGATGATTTCGCTCTGACGCACGAGCAGGTTGCAGACCGCGTCGGCAAGAGCCGTGCAACTATTACGAACACATTACGACTCTTGAACCTCGGGCCGTCGGCCCAGAAGGCCCTGAAGGAGGGGCGAATATCTGCAGGTCACGCTAGAGCGCTACTGGGATTGGGTGATGTTGCCGCGCAAGATCGACTCGTTACCAAAATTGTCAACACTGAACTAACGGTGCGACAGGTGGAGGATGCCGTGAAGGCCGCCCAGGCCACCACTACACCGGGCAAGCAGACCGGTACGCGGCCAAAGCTTCGACCACTTCCCGATCCAGGTATTGCCGAGCTAGAGAATCTCCTTGAGAAACTGCTCAGTACCGACGTCAATATTGAAATGAAGGGGAAAACTGGCCGCCTGGTGATCAATTTTGCGGACGTCGACGACCTTGAGAGAATTTATAACGCTATGTCGCCTCACGCCGGCGCATAGTCAAGTTTCAACCTTCAACTTCAACTTTCCCCCAACCTGTGGATGAAGTTGTGGGTTTAGCCTGAGACATCGCTCACTTACCCCATTTACGGTGATTTCTATGGCAATCCAGCGAAATTTATTTATTCGCCACTGTGGAAAACCACAGACAGCGCTTCGATGAAGGCGGTGGCGATCTCGCGGTGCGCACCCGGACCGTGAATGATCTCGAGTGCGGTCATCGTGCTGTTGCGCAGAAGAGGTCCGGCCATGCCAAACGTATCGCCGTTGACCTGAGTCGCAATTCTTTCGGCCATCTCGTAGCCGTGTAGTGAGCGAAAGCGGAAAGATTCGTAGTAGTGAACTATGGGTTCCGCCACTCCATGTCGTTCGAGAAGAGACACCACGAGCCCGGCGCCGACCTCATTGGCACGCAGGGCCGCACTCTCGTCACTACCCGTTGCGTGGAGGACTTCAATATCACGCTCGCGAAGCATTTCGCTCACGATGTCAACGGCCGGGGAGTTGCCGAATAGCACGACCACGGCCGATGTTGCTTCACGGATGAGCGAGGAACGCTGGCGCACTTCAGTGACCAGCCGACGACTCTGATCGCGAGGAACAAGGCGGCGAAGCGCCGTGAGGGTGTCGCGGTTCACGATTCCCGTCGGGTCGAGTCCGTAGTTACGTTGAAATTCCGTGACAGCCACTTCAGTCAGTGCACCAAATATTCCATCGACGCGGCCGGGATCAAAGCCCAAAAGGGCGAGCGACTGCTGCAAGGCCACAACGTCATCGCCACGCAGCAGGGGGCGGGAAAGGTAGAGAAGGCGATCGCCCAGTTTCCACGTCGTTTCTTCGAGGGAACGAAGAAGGCGACTATCAATGACGTCTGTCGTCTCTAACCCTCGTGCTCGTTGAAATTCATGGACGGCCACCATCGTGGACTCCACTACGGAATCGTGCAGTTCAACATCGAATCCCAACGCAAACAACTGTGCGTGCAGGGCGGCAACGGCTGGATGCCGATCGCCAATTGAGAGAGCGAGACTGTCGGTAATAGCTACAGAAGGTTGGTGATCTCTTGCAACAGGGCGCCCTTCGGTTTGGCCCCTACGAGTCGCCCCACGACCTCTCCATCTTTGAAGAGCAGGAGTGTCGGGATGCTCATCACTGCAAACTTGGTCGCGGTTGCGACATTGGTGTCAACATCGAGCTTCGCAATGGCGAATCGGTCCGACTGTTCCACCGCAAACTCTTCCAGAATCGGCGCAATCTGCTTGCAGGGGCCGCACCATTCGGCCCAAAAATCCACCAAAATTGGTTTATCGGACGCGCGAACAGTTTCATCGAATGTTGCGTCCGTCAGGTTGGTAATTGTGCCCATAGTGCACCTCCGTATGTTCCACGCTAGCAACGATGGCGAGCAGTGTGAACGCTACATCCCTCGTGCTTCAAGCCACCGCTCGGCGTCAATGGCCGCCATACAACCCGAGGCCGCCGAAGTGATGGCTTGTCGGTAGTGATGATCTTGAATATCACCGGCGGCAAAAACACCGTCGACACTGGTGTACGTCCCGGGACCGGTCGCAACGTAACCATTCTCGTGGAGTTGCACTTGGTTCGCGACCACATCGGTATTGGGAACGTGACCGATAGCGACAAACACACCGGTTACTGCTAGCTCGCGTGTTGACCCGGTGACGGTGTCTTCAACACGAAGGCCCGACACCTTGTCATCTCCCAGAATCTCCGTGACTTTTGTGTTCCACGCAAATTTGATTTTGTCGTTGGACAGGGCGCGATCAGCCATGATTTTGGACGCGCGAAGTTGATCGCGACGATGTACGAGTGTGACGGTATTCGCGAAACGCGTGAGAAACAGTGCCTCTTCGACGGCGGAGTCACCACCGCCGATAACGGCGATGTCCTGCCCGCGAAAAAAGAACCCATCACAGGTGGCGCACGTGGACAGGCCCTTCGACATCAATCGCTCTTCGCCCGGAACACCCAGCATGAGTGAGCGTGCTCCCGTGGCGACAATGACAGTGTCAGCAGTGATGCTGGGTGTGTCACCGTCTTCGCGCACCCAGGCGTGGAATGGACGCACGGAGGTATCGAGTCGCACCACTTTGGTCATCTGCAGGTTGGCTCCGAATCGAACGGCCTGCTCGCGCATCCGCCCCATGAGCTCAGGCCCTTGGACTCCTTCGGGGAAGCCGGGGAAGTTCTCGACCTCGGTCGTGATCATCAATTGGCCGCCGGGTTGATCGGTGGTCGACGAAGGCTCGCCTTCTATAACGATGGGGGAGAGCTGCGCTCGTGCGGCGTAGATCGCCGCCGTCAGGCCGGCTGGACCTGAACCGATAATAAGAACTCGCGTATGTGCCACGCCTACTTCCTTAGGGGTACGGGTTTACGTTGCCGCCACACAATAAGCCCAGTAATGACGAAGAGTGCTCCGAGAACGA
>JAGWWX010000106.1 GCA_018970215.1 Acidobacteriota bacterium
GGAGCCGATCGTGCCACCGTTCGCACGTTGCTGCGGAGGTCAGGGAGTAAGGCGCGAATCGTCGTGAACATGTGACCGACGAGAAGATCGGGTGCGTCCATCATGACTGCGGTCATGAGATCGGCAATAGGGGCGACGTCCGGCAAGACGGGCGAGAGGATGCGTGCGGTAAGGCCCCGTCGCACACTCCACTCTGGCGTGGCGATGCCGTCGCGGTAGATCACGGCGAGGACGTCGGTGGGGTAGCGCGACGCAAAGTCAATCGCGACGGCGCCCCCCATGGAGTGACCCATGACGACACAACGGGTGATACCTAGCTCTCGCCGCACGATCTCGATGTGATCGGTGAGCGCCTCGAGCGAGGTGTCGTTCATGTCGAGTGGATCAGACCCACCGAAGGCGGGGAGTGAGGGATTGACGACGCGCCAGCCACAGCGTTCGGCGAGAGCTTCGGACTCGCGGGCGTACATACTGCCGCCGGCGAAGTACCCGTGAATGTTGATGAGCCAGATCGGCTCGGACCCAGGTCCGTCGGGTCCGTGGGCGTCAACGTTGTCGGTGACGCGGTAGCGGAAGTTTCTTCCCCCGAGGTCGAGGTTGACAATCTCCCACCCGACGCGCCGCGGCGGCTCGTCGAGGTGTCGCACGCGATCCACAACGGCCGTGGGCACGGTGCGGGCGAGCACATCACCGACTTGTCGCCACATCGTTGTATCCACGGGACTCCTGCTCGTTAAATCTCACGCTAGTAAGGCGTGCCATCAACTGTGGCGCATCCCTGAGATGCGACCTAGTCTCAAGTTATGAACAGCGCACAGACCGCCGACACCATCGCCGCCCCACTCGGAACGGTGGGCATGATGTACTACTTCGATAAGGGCACCGTTGCCAAGGGGAAAGAGATTGATCTCGACGTGGTCAGCTTCTACGCCCTCGGGCGCGGTGGCGTTCTCAACGACGTGCCCGCCGAGGAAGTCGATGAGGTGTTCTTCTTCTTTAAGCCCGGTGCCATCACCGCGATGTACTCCGGCGGCCGCGCCGTTCAGACGGCCGACGTTGGCGCACGGGCGCACCTCGCCGCGGCTGACGACTTCGCCCGTCGCACGTTTGGCGGCGTATCGAGCGACGTTCTCGCGGGATTCAATTCCGCCGCCGCCGCGCTCATTGCATCACTACCGACCGGACGTTGGCCCCTAGTCGATGGCTATCGGCAGTTCGATCTGCCGAGCGACGCCGCGGCCCTCGCCATGCGCTACGCCATTTTGCTGCGCGAACTACGCGGTGGTGTTCACACCGACGCCATCAAGGCGGCCGGACTCACCTCGGCCGAGGCGTGCTACCTCGACCACGATGGCGCCTACTTCGCCCTCCACGGATTTCAAGACGCTGATATCCCCGAGGTCACCGACGAACTGCGTCATCGCCGGCAGACGGCCGAAGCAGATACGTCGGTGCGAATGGCCGCGCTCCTCGATGTGTTGAGTGACGAACAGCGCGTGTCTCTCGCAGACGGTGCGGCCGCACTCCACGCGGCCCTCGCCGATCCGCAGCCGGTCAGTTAGGACATGCGGGTCACCCGCCGCGTGCAGCGCGAAGCGCTGCTCTCTGTCCTCGTGACCTCCGCCGTCTTCCTAGCGGGATGGGCCTTTTATCTCGCCTTTCACCTTCCGGCGTCGTACCGCGCCGACCACTGGCGTCTGGCGTGGATCGGATTCGATGTCGCTCAGTCGGTGCTGCTGATCGCGACCGCGTGGGCTATCTGGCGCCGCCGAGTCATCCTGATTCTCTTCGCGATTTCCTCAGCGGTCTTTTTTCTGGCGGACGCGTGGTTTGATCTCACGACTGCTCGAGGTGGCGATCTCACGCAGAGTGTGATCGCCGCCGGACTTATTGAAGTGCCCGCCGCCGTCGCCCTTCTTCTCGTCGCGCGCCGTGCGGTCCAAGTCATCGCTAACGAGTGGTGGCGCACGGTCACGGGCAACGATGCACCACCACCTTCACGCCTCACTCTCCACGCCCTCGCCGATTCGGTCACGTCCTCGCGATCACACCCATGACCGAGTCCGCCGACGTCGTCATCGTGG
>JAGWWX010000107.1 GCA_018970215.1 Acidobacteriota bacterium
GACGAAGGGTGACACATAATGGTCCGACCTTGGGGCATGCTGACGATAACAGGGTCTAGGACGCGAGGACTACGCCCGGGTTGGCTTGGAACTCAGGACCGACACCAATTTCATGCCTCTCACTATTAAGCATGTGGTCGGGACAGTTTTTCATCGCCATACCAATGAGTCAGGGCGTTGCGACTCGCGACTAAAAAGTAACCACGAGACAAGTTGAATTCGTCACTCAGTTGCTACAGAGCGCTGTGCGCACCGCAAATCTAGGAACTACTTACTTCGACCCCGTCACCACATATGCCCCGGCGGCCGTGAACTGTGCCTGTTCGGCCTCGGAGACCTCGCGGGCCTCGTCAGGCAAAAGCACTGGGATCGCACCGTTGATAGCGTATGCCACCTTACGCCGAGGATTGTAGAGAACGTGGGCCGATTCGACGTAATAAAGGACATCTTGATCGGTCGGGTCTTGGAGCACACTGATGAGAAAAGGGTCTAGAGCCATTACTTCTTCACCTCATTAATAATCGCGAGAACTTCACTCACGCGTTGAGCACACTCAACTTCAGTAGGAGCTTCGACATTGAGTCGTAGCAATGGTTCCGTATTACTCGGTCGCACGTTGTACCACCAGGTTCCGTGGTCGACCGTGAGGCCGTCGAGCCGGTCGGCCACTACTCCGGGCACCGCCACCCGCTCGGCGAGTGCCTCGACCGTCGCCGGTGGGTTCGGAACTTCGGTGTTGATCTCCCCTGAGGCGACGTAGCGCTGGTAGGGCTTCACGAACTCCGACAGCGTCACATTCGACTCGCTCATGAGTTGAAGAACGATCATCGCCGTAATGATGCCCGAGTCGGCGCGGTAGTTGTCCTTGTAGTAGTAGTGACCGGAGTGTTCACCACCAAAGACGGCACCGGTTTCGGCCATGACCTGCTTAATAAAGCTGTGTCCGACGCGGGTACGTACCGCGGTGCCGCCGCCTTCGGCGATCACTTCGGCAACGGACTTCGAGCAGATCAAGTTGTGAAGAATCGTGGCGCCGGGGTTGCGGCGCAGCATGGCGTCAGCCACCATCGCCGTCGTGATCGATCCGCTGATGGGTTGCGCCTTCTCGTCGATCAAAAAGACTCGATCGGCGTCACCGTCAAAGGCCAAACCGACATCGGCACCGATGGCGAGAACTCGCGCTTGAAGGTCGCGAAGGTTCTCAGGTTGAATCGGGTCGGCCGGGTGATTCGGAAAGGTGCCGTCTAGTTCGGGGTACATGATCTCAAGGTCAAAGGGCAGACCGGCAAAGACCTTGGGGGCTACAAATCCACCCATGCCATTGGCTGTATCGGCCACGACCTTGAGGGGGCGCAACGTGGTGGTGTCGATAAAGGAGTGAACGTGTTGGACCCACTCCGACATGAGATCCTGTTCGTCGGATTCGGCCAAGGGACCACTAGCGGGGCTGATGAAGAACTGGTTGGTGAGTGCTTCAATCTCCTTCAGACCAGTGTCAGTACCGACGGGTTTGGCGCCCGCCAGACAGAGCTTGATGCCGTTGTACTGCGCGGGATTGTGCGATGCGGTGAACATCGCACCGGGCAGGTCCAAGTAGCCGGCGGCGAAGTAGAGAAAATCCGTGGAGGCGAGCCCGAGGTCGGTGACCTTGGTGCCGACGGACCGAGCGCCCTCCGCAAAGGCGGCGCACAGAGTTGTTCCCGACGGTCGCATGTCACGGGCCATCACGATGTGGGGGGCTGTAGTAAAGGTGGCAAAGGCCGAGCCAATGGCGCGAGCGAGTGATTCGTCAATCTGTTCCGGGTACGTGCCACGGATGTCGTACGCCTTAAAGACGTCACTCGTTTTCACAGAACGCCATCCTAGTTCCGTAAATACCGCCGAAAATGGGGGTGTTCGCTAGCCTGACGGGGATGTCACGCACGGGTGAAACCATTTGGCTGACGGGTCTCTCCGGCGCCGGCAAGACAACCACCACGACCGCATTCGTGGAACTTCTGGCCGAGACGGGCGAGCGAGTCGTTGTCGTCGACGGCGACGATCTCCGCGGTGGACTCTCACG
>JAGWWX010000108.1 GCA_018970215.1 Acidobacteriota bacterium
ATGTTGGAGATGTTTAAGGCGAAGCCCGCACCCAAGCCCACCAGTGAAGAGAGTCAATCATGAGTCGCACCACCTTGATCGACCTTCTCTACCTGGTCGCCGCGACGACGTTTCTTCTCGCACTAAAGGGCCTTGGTTCACCGAAGCGTGCCCGACTCGGCAACGTCGTGGCCGCGGTGGGTATGGCCATCGCCGTCGGCGCCACGTTCTTTCACCAAGGGGCCGACGGGCAGGGCCTCGCTCACGTCAACCTCATCGTGCTCGGCATGGTGATCGGCACCATCGTGGCCGTGCCGGCCGCTCGCTTCGTGCAGATGACGGCCATGCCCCAACTCGTCGCCATCTTTAACGGTGTCGGTGGTGGTGCGGCGGCTCTCGTATCCATCACGGAGTTCATTCACATCAAGAACGATCGACCCGCGACGTACGTCACTCTCGAAGTCCTTTTAGGTGTTCTCATCGGAACGGTGTCGTTCTCCGGTTCGGCGATCGCCTACGCGAAGCTCCAAGAACTGATGACGACACGTCCCGTGACCTATCCCGGTCAGCAGATTTTGAATGGCATCTTCGGCGTGGTGGCTCTCGGACTCATCGTCGCCATTTTGGTGAACGGCAACCTGGCGCTTCTGTGGATCTTGCTAGCCATCGCCTTCATTTTGGGTATCGCGTTCGTTCTACCTATCGGTGGGGCTGACGTTCCCGTCTTGATCTCGCTTCTCAACTCCTTCACCGGTTTGGCCGTGGCGGCGTCGGGATTCACGATTGGCTCCAACGTGTTGATCGTCGCGGGAACGCTGGTAGGAGCCTCCGGCATCTTGCTCACCCGCATGATGAGCAAGGCGATGGGTCGCTCGCTCGGGAACGTCTTGTTCTCGGCCTTCGGTTCGGTCGTGACGGCGTCGGGCGACGGAACCCGTGACGATGGCCGCACCGTTCGCTCCGGGACGCCGGACGACATCGGTGTGCTGCTCGCCTACGCCAGCAAGGTCGTCATCATTCCGGGCTACGGCTTGGCCGTGGCCCAGGCGCAACACACCGTGCGCGAGCTGGCCGATGAACTCGAGAAGAAGGGTATTGAGGTCTTCTACGCCATTCACCCCGTGGCCGGTCGCATGCCGGGTCACATGAACGTCCTGCTGGCCGAAGCCAACATCCCCTACGAGAAGTTAAAGGAGATGGATGAGGCGAACACCGAGATGCCGACGGCCGACGTCGCCCTCGTGGTGGGGGCAAACGACACGGTGAACCCGGCGGCGAAGGCCGACCCCGGTTCGCCGATCTACGGCATGCCCATCATCAACGCCGACCAGGCGGGCACCGTCGTCTTCTTGAAGCGTTCGATGCGACCCGGCTTTGCGGGTATCGAGAACGAGCTTCTCTACGACCCGAAGACCATTCTGCTCTTCGGTGACGCGAAGGACACCTTGACGAAACTGGTGGCATCCGTCGCCAACTCATGAGCCGCGTTGCGATTCTCGGCGCCGGTGATGTCGGTGGGGCCATCGGCACGGCGTTGAGTCGCGCCGGACACGACGTGGTCTTCGGCACCCGGGGCGTCGATCGCACGACCGACGACGGCCTGCCGATTCGCGGCTATCGCGAGGCCGTGGCGGGAGCCCGCGCGGTGATCATTGCGGTTCCTGGTTCGGCACTGCGCGACACGCTGCGCACGCACACTGAAATTCTTGATGGACAGCTCCTGATTGACGCAACCAACGACATTGAGTCACCGCAGTATCACCAGCTCGAACTCTTTCGCGAGTACGTTCCCGCTGCGCGTGTCGCTCGAGCGTGGTGCAGTGTGGGCTGGCCCAACTTTTTAGAGCCGACCATTGACGGCCACGCCATCGACATGCTCTGGTGCGGTCCCTCGGGGACCGATGGCGACGTCGTCGCGAGTCTCATCAGCGACACGGGACTTCACCCGGTACGAGTTGGCGACCTGAGCGCGGCCCACATTGTGGACATGGCTACACGACTCACGCTGTCGTTGATCTTCGAGGCCGGATTTCCGCATCGCAGCGGACTGAAAATCCTTCG
>JAGWWX010000109.1 GCA_018970215.1 Acidobacteriota bacterium
CGACACCGAAGTGTCGACCATCGCGATCGGTGTCGGTGACGAGATGGCTCGCCCGACCTACGGAGTGATGTGATGTCACCCTCACAATGTAGGAGTGACGGGGTCGAGGGTGGAGAACACTAAGTTGCCCCCGTGGGTCGTGTCACCGCTGCCAAAGAACATGTGGTGTCGTCGGCCGTACCGATGTCGTGGCGTCGCGTTCGATGAGCCGATCGTTTCTCATCCTCGGCGACCAGCTCTCCCGTAATGTCATCCCTCCGTGGGTCATGGAGGAGGCCGCGACCGTTCTCCTGATGGAAAATCGCTCGCTCGTGGCCCGACCCGGCCATCTCACCCGCACGGCGCTGTACCTCAGTGCCCTCCGACAGTTTGCCGAAGAGCTTCGTCAACACGGATATCGCGTGGACTACCGCGTCACGTCCTCGTTCTCCACGGGACTCGCCGACCACGTGGCCGAGTATTCCCCCACGACCGTCGTCATGCATCGCCCCCACGGTCGTCGAGCTCAGACTCTCTTTGCCCGATGCGGGGTTCAATTCTTGCCCTCGCCCTTCTTTTTGACCGATATCGAGGCGTTCGCGGCACGGCGCTACTCCACAATGGAAGCCTTCTACCGCGATCAACGACGAATTCATGAGATCCTCATGGAGGCCGGGGAGCCGGTGGGTGGTCGATGGAACTTCGACGAACTCAATCGCCAGCCACTCCCCAAAGACGGAGGAACGTGGCCCACGCCGTGGTCGTGGGAACTCTCCCCCGACGAGACGGCCCTCGTGCGAGAACTCTCCGCCACCCACCCCGGCGCTGACGCCCTCGCTTACTGGCCCCGCACTCGCGAGCAGGCTCTCGCCCAACTCGACCACGCCGTCACCACGATTGTGCCGTTATTCGGACCCTACGAAGACGCCGCGAGTACGTCGAACTGGCACTTGGCGCACACTCGGCTCAGTGTTGCCTTGAACCTCGGCCTCCTCCTGCCGGGCGAAGTTGTTGACGCGGTGGTGCGCGAGTTTGACGCGGGGCGTATTCCACTCCCGAGCGCGGAAGGCTTTCTCCGGCAGATCATCGGGTGGCGAGAGTGGGTGTGGGCCCTGCACCAGATTCGTGACGCCGACTACCCCGACAACAACTTCTTGGGGGCCACGAATCCCGTTCCCTCGACCTGGCGTGAACTTGATGAGCATCCCATGGTGTGTCTCTCCACCGCCCTACGCCATCTGCACGACTTTGGCTGGACGCACCATATTGAGCGACTGATGATTATGACCAACGCCGCCACCCTGGCCGGTCTACGACCGCGTGACGTTGCACGGTGGATGGAGATCACGTTCGTGGACGGGGCCGAGTGGGTGATGGAAGCCAACGTGATCGGAATGGGAATGTTCGCCGACGGCGGCGCCACCGCCACAAAGCCCTACATCGCGGGCGGCAACTACATCAAGAAGATGACCGACTGTTGTCGCACGTGTGCATTCCAACCAACGGAGCGTGCCACGGAGACTGCGTGTCCCCTCACCACCCTCTACTGGACTTTTTTCCTCGACCACTCCGAACGGTTAGCGGGGCTACACCGCATTGCGCCCCAACGTCGAGCGGCCGAGCAGCGCCCCGACCGCGTCGAAATTCTTCAGCGAAGTGATCAAGCTCGCCGCATCGTGAGGGGAGAAATCTCCACGGCAAGTCACTCCACGTCCGTGTAACGACCGACCGTGATGCCATCGCACGCCACATCGCCCCGACCCGGTCACGGGGTCGGGGCGATGTGGGGATGAGTCGGACTATCCAGCGGGGTGGCTGGCAACCCAACTAAAGATGGCCTTCGCCGCCACAGTGGGCTGCAAGTTCTTATCCGCCAGCGAGAATCCATCGTTCGACGAGGTTCCGGTGGCGGGGGTGCGTTGGTACAAGAAGGCGTAGTAGCGCTCAATCGTGAGGTCCGTTGCCATCGAGTTAATGGTGTTCAGGATCGACACGTACGCATCGGCCTGCATGGCGTAGGCCG
>JAGWWX010000110.1 GCA_018970215.1 Acidobacteriota bacterium
CACCTCTACTACCTTCTCGTTCTCGCGCAGTTTTACGTGGTCTTCCCCTGGCTCCTTCGATTTATTCGACGTCATCCCGCGAGCCACCTACCACTCCTCATCGGATCGCTCATCTTTGGCATTCTGCTGAGTTCGGCGAAGCGTGGCGGATGGTGGGGCTGGCAGTTCAGCCCCCAACTACAGAATCGACTCATCATCTCCTACGTGTTTTGGTTGGTAGCGGGCGTCATTGTGGCGCTGAATTTCGACGCCTTTCACGATTGGGTCGTCGGTCATGCTCGTGCCATCTGCGCCGTCACGGCCGTGGCCTTCGCCATCGCGATCGCGACCAATCTGTGGTCCTCACCGCAGTGGTACGTGACGTACCTATCGGCCGGGAAAGACCCCTTCGCCCCGATTGCCTTGCCGTACGACATCGGTGCGGTCTTAGTGGTCTATCTCATCGGGGTCTACTTAGTGAGTCCCCGACGTGGCTCCGTGGTCCGACGTCTCGTCGCTTCGGGATCGGATAACGCGTACGGCATCTATCTATCGCAAATGGTCTTTATTCCCGTGGTGCGACGCATCATGCGACATTTCGATTTCACCTACCACCTCTCCAGCGGTGTTCGGTGCGTCCTCGCCGTCGTCGGTGCCTATCTCTTGGGCTATTTCTTCACGGGCCTCGTCGCACGCACCCCGTTGGCGAAAGCGGTAGTGGGTCGCAGCCAGGCATCCTGGCGTTCACTACTCCCTCGCAGCACGCCCGAATCGGCGCACGGACACGAAGGACGCGGCCCCCTCGACGTCTCGAAGAACTAACGCCCGAGGGGCCACACCGTGCAGTTCTTCACGGGTCCCCACGGCAACTGATCCATCGCAACGCCCGCCGCATGGGCCACGAGAGCGCGAATCGTGCCCCCGTGCGTCACGAGTAGCACGGGCTCGCGTAATCCGGCATCAAATAGATCGTCCAAGAAGCTTCCCACTCGTTCGAAAAGATCAGTGAGTGACTCGCCGTTCGCGGGAGCGGCCGTGAGACTGACAATGCGCCCATCGTGAAAACCGCTGACGTCGGGGGTCACCGCCGAACTGGCTCCCGTTTCGAGAACGCCGTAGCTGCGCTCACGGAGCCGGGGGTCGTAGGAAATCGGTAGCTGTAACGACTCGTTGAGGGCGTCCGCAGTTTCACGCGTCCGACGTAAGTCGCTCGCAATGATGCGGACGAATCCCGCTGCCGTCAGAGTGACGCCGCACTCTCTCGCCTGACGCCACCCATCTTCGGTTAAGACGGCGTCATCGTTTTGACCTTGAACAATCTTGTCCCGGTTCCACGTACTTTCGCCGTGACGGACCGCCGTTATCAGCGAATAGTCGCGCATATCCCCTACAGCCTAAGTCAGTGAGCGAATGTGAAGGGGGTGTGCTCATTAGCATTGGTGTGTAATGCGACGTCCCCTGGCAACTCTGGCGGCGATCTGCGTGCTCGTGTTCGTTGCACCGCGTGGGAGCAGTGGAGCTCCGACAGTTACCGTGACGCCCGTGGCGAATCCCTCCGGTCCGCTCGAGGCGGCGCGTCAAATATCGATTTCACGTGACGTGGGACTGTCCGTCGCGCAGGGCGGTAAGAACTACTGGTTCTTCGGTGACACCTACGTACCGGCGTCCGCCAGCGCCAAGACCGGTTCGTTGTTCGTGGGCGGTTCAACGGCCGCCGTGAGTGCGAGCGTCGTTCCCGGACAGTCGCCGACCGACTTGGCGGAGATCAAAGTGGGTTCGCTCACCCCCAACCTGTTGCCCTCGCAGTTTTTGCCACCCACGACACCGGCGTACATTCCCGGTACGAATGGTGTCCAGTGCAGTCAGTGGCCCCGAGGACGCACACTTCGATGGATCACCGGTGCGGCAACCATTCCTTCAACGCTCGCCGCGAGTTCAATCTTGGTCACCTACATCGGTGTCTGCCTCGAACCGGCGCGCGTCACGGTCCAATCGTTCGGCTACGGCGTCTTTTCGACGGC
>JAGWWX010000042.1 GCA_018970215.1 Acidobacteriota bacterium
TATCGTCGACACCATCGCCGACTGGGGAGTCGCCGATGCCTACTTCGTTGACGAGACGGAGGCCGAAACGTTCCGTGCGGAACTGAAGCACCTCCTCATTACTCAAAAGGCGGCCTTTAACTCACCGGTCTGGTTCAACATCGGTGTGAAGGGTGTGCCGCAGCAGGGAAGCGCGTGCTTCATCCTCGCCGTTAACGACTCGATGTCATCCATCTTGAACTGGTACACCGAAGAGGGTGTGATCTTTAAGGGCGGATCGGGCGCGGGTGTCAACCTGTCAAAGATTCGTTCGAGTTACGAACTTCTGCAAGGCGGCGGCACCGCGAGTGGTCCCGTGTCCTTTATGCGTGGTGCGGATGCCTCGGCCGGCACCATCAAGTCGGGCGGCAAAACGCGCCGCGCCGCGAAGATGGTCATCCTCGATGTTGATCACCCGGACGTTGAAGAGTTCATCTGGTGCAAGGCCCAAGAAGAGAAGAAGGCGCGGGCTCTGCGCGACGCCGGCTTCGACATGGGACTCGACGGGAAAGACATTCACTCGATTCAGTATCAGAACGCGAACAACTCGGTGCGCGTGAGTGACGACTTCATGAACGCCGTGATGAATGATGGCGACTGGAATCTCACTGCCCGTCACGGTGGTGACGTGGTGCGTACCGTCAAGGCCCGCCAGATTTGGCGTGAGATTGCTCAGGCGGCGTGGGAGTGCGCCGACCCCGGTCTGCAGTTCGACACCACTATTAACAAGTGGCACACCTCACCCAACACGGACCGTATTAATGGATCGAACCCGTGCTCGGAGTACATGCACATTGACAATTCTGCGTGCAACCTCGCCAGTTTGAACTTGATGAAGTTCCTCCGCGCTGACGGTCGCTTCGACGTGGAAGCTTTCAAGGCCGCCGTTGAGGTTGTTTTCACGGCCCAGGAGATCATCGTGGGCAACGCGGACTACCCGACCGAGAAGATCGGTGAAAACTCTCGGAAGTTCCGCCAGCTGGGAATTGGGTACGCCAACATCGGCGCTCTGTTGATGGCGTCAGGTCTCCCATACGACTCCGACGAGGGACGCGCATGGGCTGCGGCGATTACCGCATTGATGACGGGTCACAGCTACGCCACGTCGGCTCGCACCGCTGGTCGCATGGGACCCCACGCGGGTTTCCACGACAACGCGGAGCCCATGCTCAACGTGTTGCGCATGCACCGCGACGCCACGTACGAGATTGACGGCACCAAGGTCCCGTCGGAACTGCTCGAAGCGGCGCAGCGTGCGTGGGAAGACGCCGTCGAGCTCGGTCAAAAGTACGGAGTCCGCAATGCTCAGGCGTCGGTGCTCGCCCCGACGGGCACCATTGGGCTCTTGATGGACTGCGACACGACGGGTATTGAGCCGGACCTTGGACTCGTGAAGTTCAAGAAGCTGGTCGGTGGTGGCAATATGGCCATCGTTAACCAAACCGTTCCTCGTGCTCTCGCCAAGTTGGGATACTCAGCCGACGAAGTTGAAGGAATTGTCGCCTACATCGACGAGCACAAGACCATCGTTGGTGCGCCGGCGCTGAAGGCCGAACACTTGCCGGTCTTTGCGTGCTCGATGGGTGACAACACGATTCACTACCTCGGTCACGTGCGCATGATGGGAGCGGTGCAGCCGTTCATCTCGGGCGCCATCTCCAAGACGGTCAACATGCCCGAAGAGGCGACGATCGAAGATGTGGAGCAACTGCACATCGAAGCGTGGAAGCTCGGCATCAAGGCAGTAGCGATCTACCGCGACAACTGCAAAGTGGGACAGCCACTCTCGACGGCCAAGAAGGACGGCGAGAAGCAGGATGACGCGGTGCCCGCGACGTCGAACGACACCGCCTTGGTCAACAAGATTGCGGAGCTCACCGCGCAGCTCGAAGCCGCTCGTTCGGCAACGCCCGATCACGTTCTGGTGGGTGCGGTCCGTGAGCGTCTGCCCCGTCGTCGTATCTCGACCACGTTCTCGTTCCGCGTGGCCGACTGTGAGGGTTACGTCACGGTGGGTGAGTATGAGGATGGACGTCCCGGTGAAGTATTCATCAAGGTGTCAAAGCAGGGTTCCACTCTGGCGGGCATCATGGACGCCTTCTCGATCGCCGTCAGCCTTGGCCTGCAGCACGGTGTGCCGCTGTCGACTTACGTCCGCAAGTACCAGAACATGAAGTTCGAGCCGTCGGGCATGACCGATGACGCCGATCTGCGTATCGCGACGTCGCTCTTGGACTACATCTTCCGTCGCATGGCTCTGGACTACCTCAGCCCGAGCGAGCGTGAGGAGTTGGGTGTTCTGTCGACCACGGAGCGGACGCAGCCGACCCTTCCCAACATCGTGGAGCAGGCGACGCCGACACGGGGTATCGGTTCTACCGAGGCCACCGCGGACGTCAAAGCGGTCGAGGTGACGGCGAAGCCGGCACCCGCCGCGGAACAGCCTCTCTCGCGCGCCCCGCAGCAGGACGCGCCGATGTGCTACTCCTGTGGCAACTCGATGCAGCGCGCCGGCTCCTGCTACGTCTGCAGCAGCTGTGGCGCCACGAGTGGCTGTAGCTAAAGCATCGCTGTCAAATGCCCCGGGCGTTCGCCCGGGGCATTTGTCGTCTCGTCGACGGACCCGACTCTTCGGGGCGGTCGCCCTTGCTCTCGGGCTCTTCGTCATCCTCCCGTGTGGAGTTCGCTCGGCGCCCGTTGATCCCGTGGTGGAGTGGCAACGCACACTGACCTCAGCACTGAGCGTGTCCGTTGCGCCCGCTCAACTGCAACCGCCGTTACGTGAGTGGGCGCCGGGATACTGGTGGTCTCACTATTCACTGGCGAACACGCCACGCCACCGGCAGTGTTTCGGTGACGCCACAGCGCTCGCCCCGCTGCCGACGGCCTGCGGCAGCTTTGGCGACCCCACGAGTGCGCATCGTGTGATGCTGGTGGGCGACTCTCGTGCTTTTCAGTGGCTACCGGCCCTCGATTATTGGGGGAGGACTCGCCATTGGCGAGTGAGTGCACTCACCAAGGCCAACTGTCGACCGTGGTCGAATACGCCGTACTATTCGGGATCGCCGGGACAGCGAACGGGTGCACCGTATCCGAGCTGTGGTTCGTTCAATCGTGCGGTCATCACGGCAATCGCAACGCAACAACCGTCCTACGTGTTCATGACGGCGATGAGGGGTCGGACCGGAACGACGTCGTTTGAATCCAATCGTGACATCACGGACGGCATGAAGCAGTTTGCGCGGCTCGTGCGGTCACGAGGGGCGACGCCGGTTTTCATCGGACCGAATCCCGAGTGGTTCGCTAGTTCGGGAGTACCGGGAGACGTCTTCTCACCCGACTGCGTGGCCCATCACCTCACCTCGTTGCAACACTGCGTGGCGGTGGGAGCGACCCGACAGGGTCGCGCTGGCGCGCTCGAAGCCGGATACTTCAACGCCATGGTTGACGCTGCTCGGTCAACGGCGAGCGTCTTTCTCTCGACACCCGACCTCTTTTGCCGCCGACGAACCGCCGTGGCCGCAACGGCCGCCAACGCGCAGGCCTACGACGAATGTCCCATGTTGGTGCGCGGAACGCTCGTGTATCTCGATCGCCAGCACATCACGCGTGAGTTCGCGTTGCTCGCCGCCCCCGCGTTTTCCGCTTTGGTCGATCGAGTGACGCAGCTACCACCCGGCTGACGCGCGGTCGGTAAGGTACGTCCGTGCGTATTTTGATTGCGGGTGGAACGTCGTTTGTGGGGCGTGCTATCACGATGGCGGCGGTGTCGGAAGGACACGAAGTCACCGTGATCAATCGCGGCCTGACGGGGACCGACATCCCGTCGTCGGTGCGGCGCCTGGTGGGCGACCGCCACGGCGATCTCTCGGCGCTTCGTGGCGAACTCTTTGACGCCACGATCGACACGGTGGCGTACCAGCGTCGGGACGTCGAAAATCTCGCGGCCGCCCTGGACGGACGTGGTGGGCACTACCTCCAGATCTCCTCCATCTCCGCCTACGCCGAACCAACGTCCGAGGGCGGTACGGAAGCCACTCCACTGCTCGAACTCGGTGACTGCGACCCCAATGCCGAGGTCACTGCGTCGACGTACGGACGACTGAAGGCGGAGTGTGAGCGCGCCGCCCACGAACTATTTTCCGATGTCGCCATCGTGCGACCCACCTATGTGGTCGGCGCCTTCGATAAGACGTTTCGCTTCCCATATTGGGTAGACCGGCTCCGGCGCGGTGGTGACGTGGCTGTTCCGGGTCCTCGTGACAATGCGTTGCAGTGGATTGATGCACGCGACCTCGCACGACTGACCCTGAGAGTGGTGGCGTCCTCGTGGATCGGTGCCGTGCACGCGTGCGGGCCCTTCCCCGCGCGGGGCTACCGGGAGGTTCTCGAAGCCGTGGCCGACGTCGTCGCGCCGGCGGGGACTACCTTGCACGACATTGATCCTGAACACATCCAGGACAGCGTGTGGTATCAAAAGTTTCCTCTGTGGAGTGGCCGTACGACGTCGCCGGTCATGAATATGGATAACACGCGGGCGATATCTCTCGGCATGCCGCAGACGCCGCTGGAAGAGACCACGCGCGACACGGCAGAGTGGCTCGCTACCCAGGAGACACCGAGTTGGTGGCTCAGCGCCGCCGAGGAATCAGAACTACTACAGCGCTAAATGACGCGATGAATGAGATCGGTTAAGTACTCGAGGTTGTGAATCTGCTCGTCCCGGCCACGTCCCGTTGGGGTGAGTCGGAGGGTCGTGATACCGGCGTCGCGTGTTCGCCGAATTCGCTCGGCCACCATCTCCTCGGTTCCAATCATGACCGTCTTGAGAATGAAATCATCAGTGATGACGGCGGCAGCGTCCTCTTTGCGTCCGGCAACCCAGAGCGCCTGAGACTCCTTGGCCATGTCGTCGTATCCCGCGCGGGAGTAGGCGGCGTTGTAGAAGTTTGTCTGCGCAGAACCCATGGCCCCGAGGGTGAAGGCCGCACGGGGTCGATATTTCGCAATCAGACCCTCGACGTCGTCGCTCACCTCAATCGTGGCGTTGATCTGTAGATCGAGTGTGTCGAAATCTCGGCCGGCCCGGGTAGCGCCCTCGCGGAGGTGCTCAGTGAAGACCTCGGCCGATTCGGGAATGAAAGATGTGCCGAGCCAGCCATCGGCCAGTTCGCCAGTTAGCTCCAACATCTTGGGACCGAGAGTGGCGAGATAGATAGGTATCTGGGGCTGCGGTGGCATCGAAAGTCGGAGTGATTTGCCTTCACCACCGGGACGTGGGAGGACGTAGTGCTCACCGTTCAAAGAGATCTTCTCTCCCGAAATCCCCTGTCGAATGATGGTGATGTACTCGCGCAGTCGCGTTAACGGCTTCGTAAAGGGCTCCCCGTGGAGTCCTTCGACTACTTGCGGTCCGCTGACGCCAAGACCCAAGATGAAACGGTTGTTCGTGAGACGCGAGAGTGTGAGGGCCGTCATTGCGGCCATCGAAGGCGTGCGGGCCGTTACTTGCATAATGCCCGTGCCGAGGCGAATCCTTGACGTCAGAGCACCGAGGTACGCCAGAGGTGTGGTGGACTCCATGCCCCACGCCTCGGCCGTCCAGCAGGAGTCGACACCGATCCGGTCGGCAACGCGAACGAGTTCCACCAGGTCTTCCCAATTACTGCCGTCGTAGTACGCGCTACCGACTGATACTCCTACACGCATGGCGTTCCTCCGTCGCCCCACCATAGGTCGGTCGTAACCTGAGATTATGTTTCCGGGCGATGCGGACGAGCTGGGACGTGACCGCGCTGCCGTCGTCATGGTGAACAGCGGACGCACCATCACCTGGGGCGAACTTGACCAGCGATCTCGACAGCTCGCCAACTACTGGTATCTACGGGGCTGTCGGCCAGGTTCGCACGTGGCGCTGTTCATGGAGAACGTCGCGGAGTTCGCCGAAGTGTGCTGGGCCGCAGAACGTTCAGGTCTCTACTACACCCCGATCAACTCACACTTGACGAGCCGCGAAGTGGCCTACATCGTTGACAACTCCACCGCGGAATGCGTGGTGACCACGACACGACTGCAGGAGACTCTGCGAGAGGCGCTACACGGAGTGTCGCGCCACGTTGATGTTCTCTGCGTCGGTGAAGACTACAGCGACGTGGTGAATGCGCAGCTAAATGAGCAGCTGTTCGACGAGACGGCTGGCCAGACGATGTTGTACTCATCGGGAACGACGGGTGTGCCCAAAGGCGTATGGCGACCACTGTCGGGACGCCATCCTCGTGAGGTCGTGGGCATCGGCGCGGCCATCCAGATGCTCTGGGGTGGCTCGCCCGCGATGCGATATCTCTCCACGGCCCCGTTGTACCACTCCGCTCCCATGTCGTTCCTCCTCGGGACGCATCGCTGTGGCGGTGCGGTGTACGTCATGGAGAAGTTCGACGCCGCTCGTGCGGTAGAGGCCCTCGTGGAGTACGAGATCTCCCATAGTCAATGGGTGCCCACCATGTTCTCGCGAATGTTGGCGCTCGATAGCGACTGGCGTGCGGCGCACGCCACCACCGCGCATCAGTTCGCGATTCACGGAGCCGCCCCGTGCCCCATCGAAGTAAAACGGGCAATGATTGAGTGGTGGGGTCCCATCGTGTGGGAGTACTACGCCGGGACCGAAGGTCCGGGCTCCACGGTGATCTCCTCGCAGGAGTGGTTGGCCAGACCAGGCTCGGTGGGGCGTGCCGGGACGGGAACCCTGCACATTCTCTCGGAGAGTGGGGAAGAACTGCCGGTCGGTGAGATTGGCGGTGTGTACTTTGAATCACCGTCGGCAAGCACCTTTGAGTACTTTGGCGACGCCAAAAAGACCGACAGTGTGCGATCGCCGGACGGGTATTCGACGATGGGCGATGTGGGATATCTAGATTCCGAGGGGTACTTGTATCTCACGGACCGCAAAGCCTTCACCATCATCTCGGGCGGCGTCAACGTCTATCCGCAAGAGGCTGAGAACGTTCTGTTGAGCCACACGAGCGTTCACGACGTCGTGGTCTTTGGAGTGCCCGATAGCGATCTCGGTGAAGTGCCTCACGCCGTGGTGGAACTCGTGAGTGGTATTACACCATCCGATGAACTCGCCGATGAACTGGTGAGGTTCTGTCGCGAACACCTTTCGACGATGAAGTGCCCTCGGACCGTTTCGTTCGTCGACTCCCTAGAGCGAGCTGAGACGGGAAAAGTAGCAAAGGCCCTAGTCCGCGATCAGTTTCTGTCGCAGTAATTCGTTACGGTGGCGATGTGAAACTCTGGATTCGAATCGCCATAGCCGGCGTATTCGCGACGAGTCTGATACCTCTCACCGCCCGAGGGGCGAATGGACCACTGTCCATCACGGTGACGCCCGACCTCGCGAGCGTTCGGGTGGCGTGGACCGGGGCGTCCCTACCTGCCGGAGGGCACTATCTCGTTACCAGTTCGCCAAAAAAGTACAGCTGCAACACCGTGAGCACGTCGTGCACCATCAGGGTCGCGGCCACGTTACCGGCCTTGCGATTCCAAGTCGCTGCACTGTCGTCAAAGGGTGCGACGTTGGCGAAGAGCGACCCGTCACGAACCATCAACACGGTGCACCTCTTTGTGCTCGCCGGACAGTCAAATGCCGCCGGGTGGAGCGCGGTCATTTCACGAACATCGCCCAAGTTTGACCTGTGGAACGGGTCGACGCGTTCGCCGGTCGACAACACAGCAAAAATTATGTGGCTCGGTTGTGGACTGCAGTCCAGTGGGTCGACCCCGGTATCGCTGTCGACGCATCAGCACTATCTACCGCTCCCTTCAGTCCCAACCTTTGGACCCGAAGTGGGTATCGCTCGTCGCCTGTGGTCGGCGGGCTGGACAAACGTGGCCTTCGTCAAGGTGACCTGCGGTGGTACCGACCTTGAACATTTTTGGTACCAAGGGTCGGACCAGTTCACGACGCTCGTGTCAACCACTTTGGCGATGGAGGGTTGGTTCACCGCGCACCACACCGTGCCCGTCCTGAGCGGGGGCTTTTGGGTCCAGGGCGAAGCCGACGCCCAGGATCTTTCGGCGGCGACGCAGTACTACGAACACGGTTCTGCGTTGATTCAGGCGGTGCGCGCGGCCACCATCTCGGTGCGGACTTTCCCCATCGTTCTTGGCTCCATCGACATCAGCCAGTGGATTCAACACTGGTATACGACGAATGGCAGCTGTCTCTCGAAGGAGTGTCAGGACTACGAACGTGGCAACAATGAAGTGCGGGCGGCGGACCGTCGTGCCGCGTCGGAGCTTTCCAACGTGTACGTGGTTGATACCGCCGCAATTCCTCGCAATAACGTTGACTACATTCACATTGGACCCGAAGGCCAGTTGCAGCTCGGCCGAATTCTCGGCGACGCCTTTTTGCGAGTTGCTAAGAAATAGCCGGCTTTAGGCTGACGCAATGCCTCTGCGCGCCATTGATCCTCGCCGGGACGCGGAATTTTTCGAGTGGTTCGACATTCTTGATCGATCTGAGTCGCTGAGAGAAATGCCAGGTGAGGGCGGTTGGCAGCCCGACGAGTGGCGCGCGCGGGCTCTCCCGGCGGACCCGACGGTGATTTACGCTCTTGCGACATTCGATGTTGACAACGTCCCTTCCGCCGCCGTCGCGTTTCGCCTCTCTGACGATGAAAATCGCAATGTTGTGGAGTTGCATCTCCACGTCGATCCAAGCCGCCGCCGACAGGGGGTGGGCACTGCCGCTCTCACGGCCTGCGAGCAGATGGTCCTCCAGCTCGGTCGAACGTCCATCACCGCGGTGGCTCGTGAAGGACGAGATGAGATTCGGCGAGGACCGAGCCGACACTTCGCGCCCGAGCGCGGCTATCGGATTGGAGATGACATTGAGCGCCGTGACATCGATTGGCCCCTCAACCCCGACGTCGTTCGCTCGTGCCGTTCACAGTGGGCGTCGTTCGCTGCCGGCTATCACTTCGAACAGTGGGTCGGCTCCGCCACCGACCGTCGCGCTCATCAACTGGCCGATCTGATTGGTCGCATGCCCGCGGAGACTCCTCACGCCGATTTCTCGCTGGTGACAGAGCATTGGGATATCGCCCGATTCCGACAGCACGAAGCCACTATCGACGAGATGGGACGCGACGTGATGACGACTATTGCCATTGAATCTCGAACGGGAGCCGTTGTGGGGTATACGCAGTTGACGGTGTCGCGAATTGATACACACACTGCGTACCAGTGGGACACGTTCGTGACGGCGGAACATCGAGGACATCGTTTAGGGGGTCTGATAAAGCTGGCGAACTATGACGTCGCGGCGGCACGACGTCTGGCCCTTCGCCGTATTCGTACCGAGAACTCCATTCTCAACCAACCGATGATCGCGGTGAATGATGCCTTAGGGGCGTACGTCAGTGGCTCCACGGCGCTGTGGGTTCGCGACCTCGTCGCGTCACGCGGTGCCGCACCGATGCGCGTCACCGGCGCGTGAGACCACCTTGCGACTTCGAGTGAGTTCTAGCCCGCGAAGTTCCAGGACTCACCCGACTCGTAGTGATGAAATACATTTTTGGCGATCAAAATCCGATGCACTTCATCTGGTCCGTCCGCAAGTCGAAGAGTACGAGCGCCGAGGTACATGGCCGCGAGTGGGAGGTCATTTGAGACTCCCGCCGCGCCCCAAATCTGAATCGCCCGGTCGACGACTCGGTGAAACGCCGCGGGAACATAAATCTTGAGAGCGGAGATCTCAGTTCGCGCTTGAGGATCGCCCCGGTCGACAAGTTCCGCCGTGCGGATGGTGAGAAGTCGGGCTGTCTGAAGATCGATATAGGAGTCGGCGATCATCCCCTGAATGAACTGCTTGTCTTTCAAGAGTCCGCCGTGGACTTCGCGGGAGAGTGATCTCTCGACCATGAGGTCAAATGCCCGCCACATCTGTCCCACGGAGTTCATGCAGTGAAAGACTCGACCCGCGCCGAGGCGCTCCTGAGCGGCTTCGTGCCCCTGTCCGACCCGGCCCAGAATGTTCTCTTCGGGTACTCGAACATCTTCGTAGAGAACCTCGCAGTGGTCACTGGTGGACGAGCCCCAAATGCCAATGCCGCGCACGATGGTCACGCCGGGCGTCGACGTCGGCACGATGATCTGGGCCATTCTCTTGTTGCCTGAGCCTTCTTCGACACGACACATGACGATGAAGAAGTCGGCGTCAAGACCGTTGCTCGTAAACCACTTGTGGCCGTTGATGACCCACTGCCCGTTTTCTAGGCGAGCGGTTGTCTTGATGGAGCGCGGGTCAGAGCCGGCGTTCGCTGGTTCTGTCATGGAATACCCCGACTCCATCGTTCCCTCGACGAGAGGCAAAAGCCACTTACGTTTTTGCTCTTCCGTGCCGTACTTGAGGAGGATCTTTTGATTACCCGAGTTCGGGGCCACGACGCCAAAGAGGCTCGCCGCACCCATGGCGTAGGCAAGAATTTCATTCATATAGGCGTGAGCGAGGAAGTCGAGCCCCATGCCTCCGTATTCGGCGGGAAGGTGGGGCGCCCAGAGTCCCGCAGCCTTGACCTTCTCTTTGATCTCCGCCCGAAGAACTTTGGCCTGCTCGTGCTGTTCGGGCGTTACCGCTGCTCCACGACGTCGCACAAAGAGCTCGGACTCTTTCGGCAGAATCTCCGCATTAATGAAGGCGGCGGTCCGGAGGCGGACATCGTTGACGTGGTCGGGTAGACCGGGAATGGCGGTGACGTTAATCGGCATGTAGTAGTTCTAGCAAGGATTCGCCGGACCCACGGTGGGAAGTGCCGTAGGATTCGTCCACCAGTTCGGGGAGGACAAGTGGCACTCAGTTATGACGAAGCCGTAGCCCAAATTTCGGGGCCCGGTTCACCGTTCGAGACGACGGAGGAGATCGTGAACGGGGTGTCGTTCCGCGTCTTTAAGAACGCCCCGCCGAACCTCCGCGGTATTTTCGACGGAGCGCGGCTCGACGAGAACATCTTTTTGGTCTACGAAGACGAAGAGTGGTCCTACAAGAAGGTGATGGAGCACGCCGATGCACTGGGCTACGCCCTAGTTCATGAGTACGGCATCAAGAAAGGCGACCGCGTCGGTATTGCCATGCGCAATCTGCCCGAGTGGATCATCGCCTTTGCCGCAATTCTGTCCGTTGGCGGCATCAGTGTGTCGTTGAACGCCTGGTGGACGGAGGATGAAAACGAATACGCCATCAACGACGCCGGTCTGTCCTTGCTCATCGCTGACACTGAGCGGATCTCTCGGGCCCACGGCCCGTGCAGTCGCGCCGGAATTCGAATCTTGGGTGTGCGCCTCGACGAGCTGCAACCTCTCCCACCCAACGTGGATAACTGGAGTGACGTCTTAGTTCTTGGTTCGGCGATGCCCGAAGTGGATATCGACCCCAACGACGACGCGACCATCTTGTACACCTCGGGCACGACGGGGTTTCCGAAGGGTGCTATCTCCACGCATCGCGCAATTTCGAATGCGTTGATGGCATTCGCGTCGGGTGCCTACGTCAATGCCGCTCGACGTGACGCGGGTGACGTTGAAGGTTCGGGACTGCCGGCGTGCTTCATTTTGATTGTGCCGCTGTTCCACGTGACCGGGTGTATCCCGGTCATGCTCTCGTCGTTTACGTGGCACTTCAAACTGGTCATGATGTATCGCTGGGATCCCGAGCGCGCACTGCAGTTGATCGAACGCCATAAGGTGACAAACTTTGTGGGCGTTCCGACGCAGTCGTGGGACATGCTCGAAAACCCCAATTTCTCCAAGTACGACACGAGCTCTCTCTCTAGCGTCGGTGGCGGCGGTGCACCGGCCCCGCCGAAGTTGGTGGCTCGCGTGGAATCTTCATTCAAGCGAGGCCGACCGAGTATCGGTTACGGAATGACCGAGACCAACGCCTACGGTCCCGGCAACTTTGGGGACGACTACGTCTCTCACCCGTCGTCCACGGGCCGTACCCCGACGATCATCATGGACTTTGATATTCGTGACGACAGTCTTCGGTCTCTGCCGCGAGGCGAGCGTGGTCAGATCTGGATGAAGTCGCCGACATTAATTCGTGGCTACTGGAACAAGCCTGAAGCCACGAACGAGACGATTGTCGATGGCTGGCTGTGCTCTGGTGACATCGGACGCATTGATGACGAGGGCTTCTTGTACATCGAGGACCGAGCCAAGGACATGGTGTTGCGAGCCGGCGAAAACGTCTACAGCGCCGAAGTGGAAGCTGCGATTTACGAGCACCCGGCAGTTCACGAGGCCGCCGTTTTTGGCGTACCCCATGAACGGCTCGGTGAAGAGGTCGCTACGGTCGTCATGCTGAAGGCCGGAGAGACGGTGACCGCCGACGCGCT
>JAGWWX010000111.1 GCA_018970215.1 Acidobacteriota bacterium
ACCATCGACGTCATCCACGACGGAAATGAGTCCAGGGGCACGACGAATCCTGAGGCAAGGAGCAAAACGAGGTAGAGGCCGTTACTCGCGGCGAGATTGATCTCCGCTCGCAGTCTCCCCGCGAGCACGAGTCCGATTCCCGCGAACGCCGCGGAGGCCAGTAAGAGGGCAACGAGAGCGAGGGCGAACGCGACGAGGCCACCCACGGGTCGCCAGCCGAGGGCTACGGCAACGCCCCCGAGGATGACAACTTGGAAAATCTCCGTTACGAGAATGGAGAGCACTTTGGCGGTGATTAAGTCACGAGCCGTCAGGGGGGTGGTGTGTAGGCGGCGCAGTACGCCGTAGTAGCGATCAAACCCAGTGGAGATGGAAAGCGACACCAACGAAGTGGACATGACGCAGAGCGCGATAATTCCTGGCGCGAGAAAATCGATCCGTCGGTCGGTGTTCACGGCAATGAAGTTCGTGGCGTTGAGCGTGATGAGTAAGAAGAGTGGAATGCCCACGGTGAGTAAAAGACTCTCCCCGCGGGCGAGCGTCATCTGCGTCTCAATCCGAGCTTGACGAGTAACGGCACTCATCGCGCCTCGGCCTCTCGCACGATGTCGAGATATCTCTCCTCGAGAGTGGCGCGTGTTCGGACACTGACGAGCTCGACGCCGAGTCGACGTACCGCACCATCCACGTCGGCCGGCGTGACAGACTGCCCCACGATTCGGTAACGGAGACGACCATCTTCTTCTACCGCACACCCCATAGCTCGGGAGAGGTCGTCGACGGCCACGTGTTGCGACAGTTCGAACACAGTGATCTGTTGGGCACGGAGGGCGTCAAGCGATCCCGATGCGGCGACTTCGCCGTGCGTGAGGATGACGACCCGATCGGCAAACTGCTCGGCGTCCGCCAGCTGGTGCGTCGTGACCGCAAGAGCCAGGCCGGTGTCTCGCAACTCGCGTAGTACATCACCGATGAGGTGGTGACCTTCGGGATCAACGGCGGCCGTCGGTTCATCGAGAATGAGGCCCCGTGGATTTCCTACGAGGGCGAGTGCGAGCAGTGTTCGCTGCTGTTCGCCTCCACTGAGACGGCGCCACGGGGTATTCGCCACGCCGCGAAGACCAAGGCGGTCGAGTAGATCGGCGGTGGGACGAGGGTTGTCGTAGTAGGACGCAGTGAGTTCAAGAACTCGACGCGGAGAGACGGGCGCCCATACGCCACCGCGTTGCAGGAGCGCTCCGACTAGTGGGGTGGTGCGTCGATGGTCCGTGAATGGATCGTGGCCGAAGATCGACACCGCACCGGCCGTCGGTCGGCGAAAGCCGAGGAGGGTTTCGGTCGTGGTCGTCTTACCCGCACCGTTCGGTCCGGCAATAACGACAATCTCCCCTTCGTCGACGTGAAAAGAGACGTTGCGCACCGCCGTGACGGTTCCGAAAGTCACCGCAAGGTTCTCAACGGTCATGGCGTGCGTCACAGTGGCAACTTAGCCACTCCGAGCGTCTGTCGTAGGCTGAGACCGTGATTGACCTCACTTTGTTGCGCCGAGAAACCGAAAAGGTCCGCCACATGTTGGCCCGTCGTGGTGTTGCGGTAGAACAGGTCGAAGAGCTCCTCACCCTCGATATCCGCCACCGCGAGCTTTTGGCTCGCGCCGAAGAGATTCGCGCCGAAGTGAAGGAGCTATCGCGGCTCGTGGGGGACGCCCGCCGGAGTGGCGATACGGCGCGGGCGGACGAACTGACCGCTCGTAGTCGAGAGCGAGGCGACGAAGAGCGTCACGCCGCCGCGGAGGCCGACACCGTCGCCCGCGAGGTCCGGGAACTGCATCTCATGATTCCTAATCTGCCAGCCGATGACGCTCCCGACGGACGATCGGAGGACGACAACGTCGAGATTCGTCAATGGTGGCCCGGCATGGATGAGGGATCGCCGTTCCCCGAGTTCGCCG
>JAGWWX010000043.1 GCA_018970215.1 Acidobacteriota bacterium
GGGATGCTCTCCCCCGGCAGTGAGTTTCTCGGAGGCTTCCAGCCCGACTTCGAGAATGCCCTCGAGGCGCTGAACCAGTGGAGAGATCTTGCCGAAACTCTCGGCGTGGCGATTCATCGATGCGATACCGAGGTGGTCGGATGGTCCTCTGGTGATCGACGCGACATTGACAGGTACCTGTCGGTGGCGAGCTCGAGGGGCGTCGCGATGACCACGGCATCATCTGCGGGTTTGGCGCTGTCTCCACGTGTCTCCGTCACCGCGGCTATCAGCAACGAGGGTTTCGTTGACGTTGACGAGGTAGTCGCCGCCCTGTATCGGAAATTGGTGGCTATGGGTGTGGCGTTCCGTCCGGAGCAGGTGGCAAACATCGTGAGCACGAGTCATGGACATCACGTGGTCACAGCCTCCACTACCGACCCGTTCGATCGAGTTCTGGTGGCAACCGGTGCTGTGCAGCCTTCCTTCCTTGAGGGTGTGTCGACTGCGGTACAGGCGGTGCGCGGTGTAACTCTCCGCGTCGCAATGACGCCTGGACCACCCGCCATGTTGCGTGGTTTTGTGGACGGTAAAAATGTGTACGTAGTCCGCAGACCGAATGGCGTGACAGTCATTGGTGCGACGTCGGACCTGCAATCCAACCCTGTTGTGCATTCTCGGGATGTACAGGAACTTCTTGACGTAGCCTCGATGCTGGTCCCTGCGGTACAGGAGGCTGAATTCATCGATGCGCGAGCAGGCATACGACCGGCTTCTGTCGATGGCTTCCACTTTTTTGATGTGGTGAGGCCGGGTGTGGCGTGGACATCGGGCTACTTTCGACACGGTGTCCTGATGGCGCCCCTCGCCGCTTCTCGAGCCAAGGAATTCCTTAATGCCGATCGTTAGTCTGAACGGAGTTGAGACGACCACGCCGGCGATGTCGATCGAAGAACTTCTTCGGCACTCTGCAATTGAACTGCGGGGAATAGCGGTAGCTCTGAATGGAACTGTTGTCCCGCGGTCGCAGTGGTCAACCACGCCGATTACCGAAGGTGACGCGATTGAAGTCGTCACAGCGGCCGCTGGCGGTTGAGAACGAGTAGGCTGGTTTCTTACACGGGCTATGGCGCAGCTTGGTTAGCGCGCTTGACTGGGGGTCAAGAGGTCGTGGGTTCAAATCCCGCTAGCCCGACCATATCTACGGCAAGACAATTTCAAAGCCAAATTCAAAGACGTCGAGACCGAGACTGAATTCTCGAAAGAACCCTGAATCGCCCTCGATTTGCACGTCCGGCCGATCAAGGAATTCATCGTGCGTTAGCCCACCTCCCACGAAGCGGGCAAACGCATCCTGAGATGCCTGGAGATTGACACTCGGAGGTGTTCTGGGTGACTTTTGCTCCGAGACGACTCCGCCGCGCACGACCAACGTAGTCTCCGAATCTGGCCGATCCGTGATTACGAGTCGAACGCTGCCGAATAACTTCGCAGCTCGAGGAGAATTAATTCGCACCCCCAAAATGTCGATCATCATCGAAAGAGGCATATTTGTCGTGAACGCGGGACCATTTGCGTTACCTCGAACGCCTTTCAGCATTGTGCCGTTGGATCTGAGTTCCATTGCTCCCGTGAGATAGAAGTCTCGCCATGGCCCTGATTCAGATTGGTATCCCAGCTGCTCAAGGGCACGCGCTTGAAGTAGCCGTGCCTCTTCGTTGGATGGGTCAGCAAAGACGACATGGTTGACGACTTCCGCGACCCACCGGTAGTCGCCTGTATCAAAGCTTTTTTGTGCCTTTTCAAGGACGGCTTTGGCACCACCCATGAATTCGACGTAGCGAGCTCCCGCAGCTACGGGTGGATGGGGATTGAGGTGCGCCGGGTTGGCGTCAAACCAACCTAAGTATCGCTGATAGACGGCCTTTGCGTTATGACGAATCGTTCCGTAGTAGTCACGGTTGTAGAACTGAGAACTTAAATGCGCCGGAAGAGAAATCTCCTCGGCGATTTCGTTCATCGTAAGACCCTGGTTTGCCATTCTCATTGTTTGATCATGGATACATCGGTACAGATCACGTTGATTCTCAAGGTATTCAATAATCTCGACCCGTCCCCAACGTGGCCAGTGGTGCGAAGCGAAACTCACGTCAATATCCTCAACAAAGTCATCGAGGCATTCCTGAATGTATTTACTCCACCCCAGTGCGTCACGAACTTGTGCGCCACGCAATGTATAGAGATTGTGCAGGTTTGCGGTGCAGTTCTCAGCAAGGCACAGAGCACGAAACTGAGGAAGATTGATATTCATCTCGGCCGGAGCCTCGGTGCCAGGTGTTAGCTGGAAGTCCAAGTGAACGCCATCAATAAATCTCGTTTCACCGCTTACTGCAATCTCGTCAGTGGGAGGAATCAGCCAAACCGTTGGCATGGCGGGTAAGCCCTTTCCCAGTCCCGTGTCGACATGCCCCAACTCGTCTTTTGGCAAAAGCACCCCGTACATGTACATGGACCGACGAATCATGGCAGTGCCAGCAATCACATTCTCAGACACGGCGGCTTCGAGAAAGCCTGCGGGGGCAATGACAGGAACCTCGCCATTCGTGACTTGATCCTGGCTGACGATTCCCCGTACTCCCCCAAAGTGATCGGTATGGGAATGGGTGTAGATAACTGCCGAAATCGGACGTACTCCGAAATAACTGTCGACCATAGTTCGAGCTGCTCGGGCATTCTCTTCGCCCGTCAGAGGATCGATAACAATCCAACCTCGATCACCACGAACAAATGTGATGTTAGAAATATCGAGACCCCGAACCTGATAGATGCCGTCAACAACCTCAAAGAGTCCGGCTTCATTATTCAGCTGTGCTTGACGCCACAAACTGGGGTGAACTGAGTCCGGTGCCTCGCCTAACTCGAAAGAAAAGTCACTGCGATTCCAAACAAAATGACCGAGACCTCCCTCGATCGTCATCGGACCATCAGCCAGCTTTCCCCGTCGCGCCCGCTCAAAATCGGTTTTATCTTCAAACGGCAGAGACCCTGCGGATTCTCGTAACAGATCTACCGTGGAACTCGATGCGGGTTGGCGTAGTTCATCTGTCATTTCGACTCTCCACTAAATGTATTTCGAATTGAACCGAGGCCTCGTATCTCGGTGACAACTTCATCACCGTCAGCAAGAAATCGTGGAGGATTCTGTCCTTGCCCAACTCCCGCCGGACTTCCGGTGTAGATCAAATCTCCTCGTCGTAGCTCACAGACGGAAGAAATATAAGAGACAACCTCGGCAACTGAAAACGCCATGTCTCTTGTTGATTCACTCTGCATAAGTTCACCATTTACTTCGCAGGTTATGGAAAGACTTTGAGGATCTGCGACTTCATCAATAGTTGTGAGATACGGTCCTGCAATCGCGAAATTCTCAAAGCTCTTACCGAGCGAGAACTGTGCGGGATTATTGCTCATTTGAACAGTGCGTTCCGAATAATCCTGTCCCACCATGTAGCCGGCAACTGCGCCGAGAGCCCGAGAAGGCGACAGGTCACGAGAGTTCTTCCCAATCACAATCACGAGTTCCGCCTCCCAATCAGTCGTTGGTCCCGGAAGTGAGATTGTTGCGTTGGGACGACCGATAGCGGAGGGGAACTTGGTGAATATCATCGGCACCGTGGGAATCTGCAAGCCCATCTCATGCGCGTGCTTGCGGTAATTGAGACCCACTGCAAAAATTTGACTTGGACACGGAAACGGTATGTCCCAATCCAAAGGTCCTTCGATACGTTCACCGCACTGCAAGGAATCCAATTCGTCGAGAACTGACATCAGACCCTCTGCGGGCACAAAGGCTGTGGAAGGTCGGGCGAAAAATGCCGTATCGCTCTCCAGGAGTGCGAGTCGACCATGGACCACGCCTACGCGCATATCAATCAATCCGCCGAAGTTGCGCAACATAACGCTGTGCATTGTCGACGTATATCGCGGCGCTCGCAGCGATCATCTCACGTGAACTCTGCCCCTCGCGTACCTTCGCAGGTATTCCAACGGCAAGTGCATCTGCGGGAACCACCATATGGTTTGTCACCACTGCGCCCGCTCCCACTGTTGCGCCAGTATGAACGTGGGCCTGATGAAGCACAACCGAACCGGAACCGACCAATGAACCATCGTGGATAACACAGCCTTCGAGGTGCGCCAAATGACCAACCACGCAGTCGGAGCCCACAAGAGTTGGGAACTCAGCGACCGCATGGACCACGGCGCCGTCTTGGATAGAGGTTCTGTCTCCGATAACAATCGTCCCGTAATCACCACGCAAGACCGCACTCGGCCAGACTGATGACTGGGATCCAATGGTTACGTCTCCGATGATCACTGCGTCAGGGTGCACGTACGCCTCGGGATGAATGTTGGGAACACGATTCCCCAGGGAGTAAATAGGCATTTCCTCTCCTACGTCAACCATGTGATGAGTTGATAGACCCGCCACGCCAGATACACCACGCTAGCGAATATGAAGAAACGCCATCGGAATGGAATCGGTTGGCGCACTACCCCAGCAATTTCTAAGCCGCAAACATCGCACGTCTCTGATTCGACGGCGCGGTCACAGTTCTCACACCAGAGACTCACTAGTCAACTCGTACGCGAATCTTGATAGGCGTGGAACCAAGGTCGAATCGCTCCCGAAGAGACCGCTCCACGTACCGAAGATAAGTCGCCGAAAGTCGACCTGAACAAAAAAGAGTGAAGGTCGGGGGTTCAACCGCCCCCTGAACGGCGTATCGAATTCTTCCGGTGGGCGAGGGCTGCTTTAGCTGAAGGTCGCGAATCGCTCGATTCAGTGAACCGGTTGACACTCGCTTTTGGTAGTCATCCGCACTAACCGCTAAGGCGGGAATCAATTTGTGCACTCCTTTTCCCGTGAGTGCTGACGTCTTCAGAACCGGGGCGTCACCGAGAAATGCCAAGCGGTCGCCGACAGATGCCAGCGCGGCGGCCCGACTTTCGGTATCAAGGAGTTCCCATTTATTGAGTACGACAACAGCAGGACATCCAGCGGCAGAAATTCTCTCGGCGAGGCGTTGGTCTTGACCTGAAGCGCCCTCCGTTGCGTCAATCACTAATACCGCAATATCAGCTCGGTCAAGGGCGTCGAGACTTCGCAGCACGGCATACGTCTCTAGACCTTCCTCCGTACGCGCTCTTTTTCTCATTCCGGCGGTGTCGATGAATCGAATTCGTCCGGTCGGCGTCTGGATGACAGTGTCAATAGCGTCGCGAGTTGTACCCGGCATGTCATGGACGACGGACCGCTCTTCGCCGATCAGACGGTTGAATAGCGTCGATTTCCCCACGTTCGGACGTCCCACCAATGCCACACGTAGTTCATCAGGATCCGCTTCATCAGCATCGAGCGGGACTGTGGAATCTAAGGCCTCGACAATTCGATCTAAAAGGTCGCCTGCTCCGCGCCCATGAAGGGCCGAGATTGCGAATGGCTCCCCCAGTCCGAGAGAGATGAAATCCCATACATTGCTCTCCTGGCTGGTTGAATCGACTTTGTTGGCGATCAACATGACAGGTAGTTGGCGTCGTAGTACCCAGCGTGCTGCCTGCTGATCTTCGTCAGTCAGCCCCACCTGGCTATCGACAACTAACAGCACCAAGCTCGCATCATCAAGTGCTCGTTCGGCTTGGGAGGAGACTTTGTCTTCGAGAGCTGACCCCGATTGCAACCAGCCTCCCGTGTCAACAACGTCAAAAATAACGCCGTTCCATTCGACCTCGACAGCCTTGCGATCTCTCGTGACGCCACGAAGTTCCTCGACAACGGCAATGCGCCGACCGGCAAGACGATTAACGAGAGACGATTTGCCAACATTGGGGCGTCCAACTATTACTACTTGAGGCTTCACGGCGACGACCTATCTGCTTGCCATCTCTCAAGATACTCGCGGAGAGCAAGACCATTTGTAGGAACAACGTCAACCGGTCGTACGAGATCTTCGAGTCCGAGGCCATCAAGAAATCGACCATCGCTTAGGCACACGTCAGGAATGGCTACCGATACATCGGGGCTGAGATATGGCGACAGTGTCGTGTTGATGTCGGTGGCGGTGAGAAGACCTGCAACTTTGATATTGCCACCAAAGAAACGATTTGAAACTGGAACGACCTCAACATCGGCAAAGTTGGTTTCAGCAAGAAGGCGCTGCAGAGTCTGCGCTCCGTATTCGCCCGTGAGTAGGACAAGTCTCGACGATGGCGCCGTGTAGCCGCTATGAGACGTCGTACGTGGACGTCGATAGCCTTCTGCGGGAGCACCATCGACACTTTGAAAAAAGCCTGTCCCGAGTGAACTCATCTGGCTTCTGTTCAAAAAAGAGTTCCTGAATGCTCCCGTCAGCCCCACCCCATTTTCAATGAGATCGGCCTGGACATCAGGATCAGAATCAGGAGGTTCTTGATCAGCCAGTAGGTAGATCTCATCACTTGCGTAAATGAGAGTTCGACCGAGGCGGTCACGAGAGAGATCCTGGAAACGGTGGACAGCGGCGATAACTTCCTTCGCTTCGCGGCTGGTAAGGGGACGCATGGTCTCCTCCGTGGTGAAGTCGCTGACGCCGACGGGTACGACGCTGAGTGTTACTAGATCGGGATATTTAGTTAAGACATCACTCAGCGTTTGGGTTAGAACGGCTCGGTCGTTGATCCCGGGACACAGGACAACTTGACCGTGAACATCTATGCCGGCGGCCAGCAAAGAACTCAACCATCGCAACGACGTCGCGCCACGTGGATTCCTCAGCATGTCGGCACGCACTGACGGGTCGGTTGCGTGAATCGAGACATAGAGCGGGGAAAGTCGCTCTTCAATCACGCGCTCCAGGTCGAATTCGGTGAACCGCGTCAGAGTTGTGTAGTTGCCATAGAGAAAAGAGAGTCGGTAGTCGTCATCTTTGACGTACAGGCTTCTGCGCATGCCTTTAGGAAGCTGGTAGATAAAGCAGAATGAGCAGTGATTGTCACATGTTCGAATCTTGTCGAAAACAGCAGATTCCACTGTCACGCCGAGCGGTTCTCCCTGGGCCTTAAAAATCTCTACCGCAAGTACATCTGTCTCGCGTTGGAGTGTGAGGCGGACATGGGCGTCGTCAACCATCCTCTGATACTCAATGACATCATTCGGCGGCACACCGTTGATGTCAACGATCACGTCGCCGACCAGCAGACCAGCGGAGTCGGCGGCTGAACCCGCTCGCACAGTGGAGATAACAGCGCCCGACACGTCCATAGCCTACGCACGAAGGGTTCGGTCATTAGTCTCTGAGCATGAGTGTCGAGCGCGTTCTACTGGCATCTCCACGAGGCTTCTGTGCGGGTGTAGAGAAGGCTATTAAGGCTCTTGACTGGATGACGAAGGTTTTTGAGCCTCCCGTGTACTGCTATCACGAGATTGTCCACAATGCGCATGTCGTGGAGCATTTCAAATCTCTCGGAGTGATATTCATCGATGATGTGTCGGAGGCACCACCGGGTTCGCCAATCATGCTGAGTGCTCACGGTTCTCCACCATCAGTCATTACGGCAGCTCGTAGTAACGGGGGTACTGTCGTTGACGCTGTGTGTCCCCTGGTAACGAAGGTTCATCACGAACTTAAGGTGCGCAGCCGCAAGGGATATACGGTCCTGTACGTCGGTCACGAAGGACACGAAGAGGCCGTCGGCACTATGGCTGTAGCGCCGGAGTCTGTTCACTTAATTCAGACCACATCGGACATCGATGCGGTCGCCAACGGTCCGGGACCATTCGCAATGCTGAGTCAAACGACCCTCTCACTCGATGAATGGCAACATCTTCGTGATTATGCGTTAGAGAAGATTCCTGAATTGTGGTTACCCAACCGAAGCGACCTCTGTTTCGCTACGACCAATCGTCAAGCGGCGCTACGCATGTTGTCGGGTGAAGCCGATTCGGTCGTTGTGATTGGATCAGGTAATTCTTCAAATACCGTCGCCTTGACCAAAGTTGCTGAATCAGCAGGCGTGCAAAGAGTCTTTCGGGTGAACTCCGCCGAAGAGTTGCCGGTCGACCTGACGGGCTCAGTCGCCGTCACCGCGGGGGCGTCAGCACCCGAATCACTCGTCGAAGCGGTCGTTGAAAGACTCCAGCCACACAGCGGCGTCTATGTCAATCCCGTTACAATCGAGGACGAATATTTTCCCCCACCGCCAGAACTTCGCGAGATTCTCCGGTCGCTTGAGGTTGTGGCAAAGGCAGTCTTCACTGGTGAAATTTCGGGTGAGGATGTGACGGTTCGAGACCGTGAATTCGCGGCGGCGGATGTGTTAGCTGACTGACCCCAGTGATGTAGTAGGCAGGGTCCAACTTCGTGCGAGAATAGATGCCTATGGGCTCAAAGTTGATCGATCTCGAGAAGCGTCGCTACTCCAAGATGAAGGAATACGCGATTCGCCAAGCTCTCGCTCGCCTCGACGATGAACGGCCGGGATTTCAGCCACATAGAGCAGTGGCGCTTATCGCTGCGTATGAGGAAGAGGGCAACATTGGGCCCGTTCTTGAGAAGATGCCAACTTCCATTGACGGTGCGCCGTACACGACAATCGTCGTTGTTGATGGTGGTGAAGACAGAACTTCAGAAATAGTTCGAACTTTTTCGGATGTTGTGGTGATTGAGTTCCCAGTAAACCTTGGCCATGGCGTGGCGCTACAGGTTGGGTACCGATACTGCATCGAAAAGGGCGTCGAGGCCATTGTGACGCTGGATGCGGACGGTCAAAATGATCCGGTAGAAATCCCGGCACTTCTGCGCGATATCAATGACGACAAGTCTGATTTCGTATTGGCCTCGAGGGTCTTGGGAGTTGACACCACAAGTAATCACGTTCGTGCCGTCGGCGTCCGAGTCTTTTCAACAATCGTCAATCTGATGACACGTCAGCGCCTGACCGATACGTCGACCGGCTACCGCGGTCTCCGGGTCTCAATGTTGGCAGACGTCATTGACCGTCTCGAGCAAGAGCAGTATCAAACTTCGGAACTTCTGATCACTGCATTGAAAAGAGGCTGGCGCGTCAGTGAAGTACCAACAGTGTGGCACCCACGTCAGTCGGGAACGACCAAGAAGGGCAGTAATTGGCTTTTCGGCTTCCGTTATGCGCGAGTAGTTTTCGCGACGTGGTGGCGTGAGCGCTAATTACTCCACGAGCAGCCGGGCCTCGTTATACGCCTGCTGAAGCCCTTCGCGAAGCTGCTCGGTGTACTCGGTTACGGCGGAGCGGGGAACACGACCATCAAATGCTGGTGGGAGAATCGGCTGTCCGATCACAATCGACGTCCGAGTTGGTCGAGGTAGCACAGCTCCTTTCCTCATCGCTTTCTCGGTGTTTCCAAGACCCACGGGAATGACCGGAACATTGCAGCGCAGTGCGAGGAACATAGCCCCGTCCATTAAGGGACCCACGCTGTCCCCTTCTTGTCGCGTGCCTTCTGGGAAAAGGACGAGGGCTTGACCAGCTTCTAGAACCGCTTCAGCATTTTTCATGGACTCTCTGTCAGCCGTACCCCGTTTCACCGGGAAGGCCCCCATCGTCTGAATCAGGTGCCGAATGATAGGAATCTTCCACAGACTGTGTTTCGCCATAAAGAAGGTCTTTCGATCAGTAGCGAAAATTAGGTACGCAAAATCAATGTTCGAACGGTGTATGGGAGCAAAAAGAACAGGGCCGGTAGGAGGAATGTGATGCGCTCCCGTCACCGTTGGACGGAACATTAGGCGCCAGACCGTGGTCACAATCTTCCGAACGACAAAGTACCCCACGGTTTTTCTTGTACGAAGAATTAATGTGCCTTCAGCCACGCTGAAATCTCCCCTACTACTTGCTCAACGGTCAGATGAGTGGTGTCGAGTTCAATCGCATCCGCATCGATACGTAACGGTGATGACGCTCGTGAGGAATCGAGGAGATCTCGGGATGCGATGGAATCAGATCCCTCCCCTGCGCGCCTCGTCTCTCGAACAGCCAGTTCGGCAGTAAGAAACACTTTGAGTGTTGCCTGTGGGAAGACGACGGTACCGATATCTCGACCTTCGACGACCGTGCCTCGTGGTTGACGCTCCGCGAACTCTCTTTGTCGGCGCACCATCGCCTCACGCACGCCGGCAACTGCTGCCACCATGGAGACGGTCGAATTAATTTCGCTCGTACGTATCTCCTCGGTGACGTCTAGATCGTTGATTATGACGCGTGGCGTTGTTGTGATGTCCACAGTGGACGCGAGAGACGTCAATGCGTCCTCGTCCGTCACGTCGATACCTCTACGGATTGCCAGGGCGGTCACCGCACGGTACATGGCACCGGTATCAAGGAAGCTCAATCCCAGTCGCTCAGCAAGCAAGCGCGCCACAGTTGACTTCCCTGAACCGGCCGGTCCATCAATCGCGATGACAGTATTCATTCCGTCAGTGATGATAGGAGTTGAAAGAAGCCAGGAAAGGAACTCAATACGCTGTCGGAGTGCTGAATTTCGGCACCCTGTCCGCACCAACCTGCGATGGCCGTTGCCATTGTCATTCGATGATCGCCGGCCTCGCCACCGGTAATTAGTTGGAAATTTTGAGAACTTCCTGTTCCCGTGACGGTGAACGAGTCGCCATCAACGTCTACGGTCGCCCCAAGAGAACGGGCAAGTTCAATTGAACCCTGGAAACGGTTGGATTCCTTAATCCTCAGTTCTGCCATATCGAGAAATGTAGTTGTCCCTGCTGCCGCGGCCGCGGCCACTGTGAGGATTGGCACCTCGTCAACGGAGGGAACTTCGGAACTTGAGATAGTCGTTCCCGTCAACGAACTACTTCTGGATGTCGCACTAAAAACATCGCCATGACGCTCCACGTCGATTGCGGCACCCATTCTCTGTAACACGTTGAGAAAGCCCGTCCGTTCCTGAGCGGCGTAAACGTCCCTCACGGTGATTTCGGCGTCGGGGTGAATGACGCCCGCTATGAGGAAGAAAGCTGCCTGTGATGGATCTTGAGGAACAGCCCATCGGTGACTTGCCGGCCTTGAAGGTGTCAGAGAAATTGACCGTCCTTTCGTTGAATTAGAGATTGAAATCTCGACTCCCGCGATGGCCAACATGTCTTCGGTGTTTGTGCGAGTGCGGACAGATTCAGAAATTGTCGTGACGCCCTCGGCGTGTAGTGCGGCGAATAGAAGTGCCGATTTCACCTGGGCGCTCGGTACCGGCACGGAGTAGTTAATGGCCTCCAATTTCCCTGGTGTACAGATACGCAAGGGTGCCGTTTGTTCAATACCTTGACCGTATGTTGCGACACCCATGAGAGCCAGCGGTGTCGCCACTCGATCCATGGGTCGTTGACGTAGCGAACTATCCCCGTCGAGTAGATGTTCTCCGGCGATGCCACCGAGGAGTCCCATCAAGAGACGCATAGTGGTACCAGAGTTACCGCAGTAGAGAGTTCCATCGGACGGTGACAATCCCTTGCGAGTTCCGCGAACGGTCAACGTTGAATCTCCAGTTATCGTTGCACCCAACTGCTGCATAATAATTTTCGTGCGAACAACGTCTTCGCCGTGCGAATGACCGGATATCTCCGAAGTCCCCTCAGCAAGTGCTGAAATCAATAAGGCCCGATGCGAAATACTCTTATCGCCGGGAGTGTCCGCAATGCCACGAATGCGACGCGCCGCTTCTACCTTCATCTACATCTCCGTGGTAGCCGTGAAACCCGCATCGAGAAGAGCGTGAATCATTCGCGAACTCTCAGACTTCTCGACACTGATCTGCAATACTCCTAGCGAACCTTCCACAGAGTGCGCGATACCAATGTCGAAGATATTGATGTTCAGCTCACTGGCGAGATGGGTAATCGTGGCCAGAACTCCGGGTCGGTCATCAACCGGAATTCGCAGAACATCAAGTTGCTCGTAGCTAAACCCACGACCGGGCAGAGATTGACGTGCGAGGGCGGCGGCATTCAATTCGCTGGCGAGAGCTTCTCCGTCGGCCTGAGCCACAATCTGCTCTAAGCGAACGAGACGTTGGATGACTCGCGACAGGCCATTTCTGACTTCTTGGGCGTTATTAAAGAGTACGCCTGGCCAAATTCCGGGGTCGCCCGCTGAAATTCGTGTCATGTCGCGAAAGCCACCAGCAGCTAATCGAAGGAGCGCGCCGTCCTCTCGAGCCATTCCTGTCGCTTCGTTCATCAGCGCGCCCGCCACTAAATGGGGAACATGACTGGCCATCGCGACTAATCGATC
>JAGWWX010000004.1 GCA_018970215.1 Acidobacteriota bacterium
CACGTCGCCTCCGTCAATGCCGATCTATAACTCTGCGAGACTAGAGGACATGGGTGGTGAGGTTGCCGAATACGACATCCCCCGAGGACAGCGAGTTCTCATCTTCTCTGACGTCTACCCCGACGATCCCGACACCCTGGGCGGCGTTGCCTCGATTCTCGACGATATCGACGAGCCCGTAACCGTCGTTTGCAGTGGCCGCATGGCCTCGTCGCGCAGCGACTGGTCGTCGCCGCATCCGGCCGTGCGACGGCTCGTCACGGCGTTACGGAACGTTCAGTCACGGCCACAGAGCCGCGTCATCTTCGTCGCCCCATCATTGGAGGCGTCCTACTCCGACGACGTACCCGTCACTCGTGTCGCTCGCCTTCGAGTCGCGACGGCGACCGGCACGGAGAGTCTTGACGTCACCAGCGCCGACGATGCTGCATCGCGATCCGCGGCACATCTTGATGACCCCCGCGCGAGTGAACGATGGGAGACCAACCACCAGACCTTCTACCGCCGGCTTAAGTGGCTCGCGTGGGCGCCCATCGCCCTCAACGTCGCCTTGGTGGCGTCGTCACTCGCGGTGGGAGTCATTGACCTTATTGACCCTCATGGGTCAGAGTGGTTTAAAGGTGCACCGCACTTCACTTCTTTTGGTGTGGCGTCTCTCGCCCTGTTGGTCGCCGCCATCGTGGAGGGAATCACCATCTCCGCGGCGGGGCTGTGGGGTCGCCGTCGCCTCGGAGGACGAGCGACGGCGACGAGCGAAGAGATTCTTGATCAACTCCACGTCGATGGACTCTCCGCCGTTGTAGCTGCCACCCAGCGATTGAGCCACGTGCGAGGACTAATCGTGGGTGGCGCGGCGCGACCGGTGCTCGTCCCCCTCGAGCAGGGCTTCTGCGCGTCGCCGGGACCCGCTCGCACGGTGTACGTCGAACGCTACGGACGATTTGGATTCCCGAGTGTTTTTCAGCGGGTGCGCAGGACCACCTTCATTGAGGTGCAGACGGGTCCCGCATTTTCGGTGCGACTCGTCGCGGGTGGGGTTCGACTTCCCTTTACAACACTGCTGGAGCGCTTCGTCGCGGGCGACCCCGTTCTCGAGAGTCCGCCCCAGGAGCCCGCGGCCATTGCCACGTGGCCCCACGGCACGGCGTGGCCGCCGGACGGACACCTGCAGGCACTGCAGCGTCGACAACTACGGATTCGACGTTTCGTGGCCGGCATCGCATTCCTCACGGGTCTCTTGAACGTGACGTCAGCAATCGTTCCTCCGGCCGCCGGGCGACTCGAAGATCTGTTGCGCATCCTCCCCCTCGGCATCGCGCAGGGAGCAGCGGCCGCGACGGCGTTCGCCGGTATTGGCATGGTCATGATGGCGCGTGGTCTACGCCGCGGTCAGCGACGAGCGCGCTTGATTGCAACAATTCTCTACGCCATCACGGCGTTCGTACACGTCCTCCACGGTGGACAGTTGCTGACCACCATCGTGAACTTGACGGTGCTGATTGTTCTCGTCACCAATCGAGACGCCTTCCGTGGTGAAACGGACCGCGGATCACTAGCGCTCGCGGCGCCGCGACTCGTTGCCACGGTGGCCGGCGCGGTGGTGACCACCACCGTGGTGGCGGTGGTGATTGGACGCCTGCCCTTCGGTGTCGAGTGGTGGCGGGCGGCCCTGGCCGCGACCCAGCGTCTCGTGGGAGTGCGGCACCTCGCTCTCCCCGACCGCGTCGATGACTTTGCCAGCACCACCTTGATGACCGTCGGAGCAGGTGCGGTCATTGGGATTCTCTATCTCATCACGAGACCCGTCGTCGATCGCCGTATGTCGCAGATGGCCTTTTCGCAACGGGAACGTCGCGTCGCCGAGATTCGCGCCCGCGACATCGTGCGACGTCACGGACGTGGAACGTTGGACTACTTCGCACTGCGCGACGATAAACAGTTCTTCTTCTATCACGACTCTCTCGTTGCGTACGCCGTCTACGGTGGCGTCGCGCTCGTCTCACCCGATCCCATCGGCCCGACGAGTGAACGGGCCGCCGTCACGAGTGCCTTCCAACGTTTCGCCGAACGGCGCGGCTGGAGCATCGCCATCATCGGTGCCTCCGCCGAGTGGTTGCCGCAGTATCACGCCCTCGGGCTGCACCAGATCTACGTGGGCGACGAAGCCGTTGTCGACTGTCAGACCTTCAGCTTGGAGGGCGGCAAGATGAAGGGGCTTCGCCAAGCGTGCACGCGCTTGGCGCGATACGGCTACACCGTGGATTTTGTTGATCCGGCGACGATTGATCGCGAGCGAGTACGTGACCTCGTCGACCTCATGGGCAAGTCACGCCGAGGAGAAGGAGAGCGCGGCTTCTCCATGATGTTGGGGCGAATGTTTCACGCCCGAGACCGTGGCCTCCTTCTCACAATCGTTTCAGCTCCCGATGGATCACCGGCGGCAATCTGCCAGTTTGTTCCATCCCCCGCCATTAACGGGTTCTCTCTCGATCTCATGCGACGTGACCCCGACGAACATCCCAACGGACTGATTGACTACGCCCTCTGCTCAACCATTGCGCATCTTCGCGAACGAGGGGCTCGGGGACTCAGTTTGAACTTCGCGGCCTTTCGCTCCGTGCTCGACGGCGAAAAGGGTGACGGCACGTTTACGCGCGTCGAGCGTTGGGCCCTGCGACGCCTCTCGGGCGTACTTCCCATCGAAACGCTGTGGAGTTTTAACGCCAAGTATCTGCCCGACTGGCAGCCCCGCTACCTCGTCTACCCCGGAGTGGAAAATCTGGTGCCGGTCGTCGCCGCAGTCCTTCGTGCCGAAAGCCTGACGGAGATTCCCGTCTTTGGACGTTTCCTCGCGAACGACCCGGTCAATCGACCGGGCACCGTGGTTCCCGACGAACTTTTGAACTAACGACGCTCCGCGCCCACCCGGGCCGCAATCGCCGCCGCGAGTCGCGCTGCCGCTCGATCGTCGTACGACAAGAAGAGCGAGGGCTCGGTGAGCTCGAGCTCCATGAGCACCCACTCGTCGCGCCACCGACACAGATCCACTCGTGCGTAGAGGGCGTCGAGAGCGCCGGCCACCTCAAGGACACGGTGGGCCAGAGCACCCGCTGCGTCGTCGAACGGGGCACGGCTCATCTGCTCAGTTCGAAAGAGTTGGCCTCGATCGCCTTCGGGCTGATTCAACATGGCGCCCTTACGCATGACGTGCGAGAGCGATCCGTCGATGTAGACGTAGGCGAACTCACCCTCGGTGTCCACGGACGCCACGTACGGTTGCACGAGGACGTCTCGTCCGGCCCCGTGCAGGGCGTGGACGTGGTTCGCGGCGGCGGCGTGCTCGTCCCGCGAATAGCGCGCGGCGTCCTTCGAACCCGCGCCGACGGTGGGTTTCACAACGAAGTCACCGTCGGGCAAGAGTGGTGCGACACCGACATCAACAAACGTTGTCGGAATTGTCGGTATCCCGCGGCCCGCAAGCTCCGCAAGGTAGTGCTTATCGGTATTGGAGGCGATCAACGTGGGGCTGTTGAGCACTCGGGGCAACGTCACGACCCACGAGAGAAACTCATCACGGTGCGCCGTGTAGTCCCACGTCGAGCGAATCACGACGAGATCAGTCACTGACCAGTCGTAGTCGGTGTCGTCCCACGCCACGAGATCGATGGTCGTGTCGTAGTCGGCGAGTGCGTGGAGGAGTAGAGGGGTGTCTTCGTCGATGTACAGATCGCGACAGGTCGCGATGGTGACTCGACTCACGGAAGAAGCAGGACGGCGTGTTGGGCCAAAGACTCCAACGGACCGGGCCACACACCGAAGACGAGCGCTGACAGAACGCCGACCGCAATCACGAAGGCGGACGTCCGTGGGACCGTCACGACCTCGGCAGAATCGTGCGTGTCGTAGAGAGACAGAACGAGACGTATGTAGAAGTAACCGGCAATCGACGCCGCCACCATCACCGCGACACCGATCCAGGCTCCCCCGGCATCCACCGCCGCGGTGAGTACCGCAAACTTCGCGTAGAAACCCGTCGTAAACGGTGCCCCGGCCTGACTCAATAACAGCACGGCGAGCGCCGCGCCAAGGAGGGGCTGTCGACGAGCGAGGCCGCGATAGCCGCCCAGTTCATGAAGGTCTTCGTTCACACCACCCCGCAACGACACGATGGTGAAGGTCGCCACGACGACGGGGGCGTAGGTCATCACGTAGTACAACGTGCCCGCCACGCCACGGGGTGTGGCCGACCACAGGCCGAGCAGCATGAATCCCGCGTGATTGATCGACGAGTACGCCAAGAGTCGCTTGATGTTGCTCTGTACCAGAGCGAGCCCCGCACCAAGGAACGTCGAAAGAATGACGAGCGCGGCGACCAGTGGGCGCCAGGCCGTAGCTTGCGTGCCAAGGGCGCCAATCAGAATTCGCAGTACGCCCGCGAAGGCACCCACTTTCACGACCGACGCCATGAATCCCGTCACGGGCGACGGGGCTCCTTCGTACACATCGGGGCTCCAGGTGTGGAACGGCACCGCCGCCACTTTGAACGCGAATCCCACCAGCATCAGCCCCACGCCCGCCACCAATACGCCGGGCTGGAGAATGAAGTTGTGAGCCATGAAGTAGGCGATGCCCGTCAACGTGGTCGTTCCCGTACCGCCGTAGGTCAACGCGGCTCCGTAGATAAACAGTGCCGATGCGAAGCCGCCGAGGAGCAGATACTTCAACGCCGCTTCCGATGACGTTGAGCGGTGGCGGTCGTACGCCACGAGGACGTAGAGACCGATAGACAGAATCTCGAGGCCGAGGAATACGACGATGAGATCGTTGGCCTGCGCCATCATCATCGCTCCGGCCGCCGCCGCCAGCAACAAAATATGAAACTCCACTCCGACGGTACGAGCTCGCGCGATCCAATCGCGGGCGCTCAGCGTCGCCAGCAGTGTCGTCACGGCGATAATTGCCGTGGCCACAATGCCGAATCCGTCATACGCCACGGCGTGCGCCAAGGTGGTCGACTCACCGTGGGAGCTGACATCACTCCATTGGAAGACTGACACGATGGTGGCCACCGCACACACGGCGGCCGACGTCACGGTCGCCACGCCGAGGGACACGCGACTCTTAGTGAGCGCAGCAATCATCATGAGCGCAAGTGAGCCTCCCAGGAGCACCAAAATCGGTGCGATGGCGAGGTAGTTGACCGAGGGCATCGTGATGGTCACTGGCCACCTCCGTGACTCACGGCAGAGTGTGTTACCGACGTGACGACCGAAGGTTCGATGGTGCGCAGCAGCAGAGCGGGATAGAGACCCAGCACCACAATGGCGGCAACGAGAGGCGCCAGGACCGAGCGCTCACGAATCGTGGCATCGGCAACCGTGGCGTTGTCCCCTTCGGCCACGCCGTGAAAGACGCGTTGATAGGCCCACAGGAGATATAGCGCCGCGAAGATGACACCGGTCGTCGCGACTGCAGCCCACCACGGATGGGCGTTGAATGCGCCGAGGAGAACGAGGAACTCCGAGACGAACCCTGACAGGCCGGGTAGGCCAATAGATCCGAGCATGACCACCGTGAAGAGGGCGGCGAGAACGGGGGCGGGACCCTGCAACCCCGCGAGGCCTGCGATGTCACTGGTACCTCGTCGGCGTTCGAGGCCGCCGATGAGCAAGAACAGGGCCGCGGTAATGATGCCGTGGTTGAACATCAAGAGGACGGCGCCGTTCGTGGCCACAAGGGAACCGGAAAACATTCCCAGGATGATGAAGCCCACTTGGGCGAGCGACGAGTATGCGACGAGTCGCTTTAAGTTCTTGCTCACGGCAGCCACGCCGGAGCCGTAGAGAATGCCGATGACCGCCAACGTCATGACGTAGGGGCGAACTCGATCCACGCCATCGGGGAGGAGGGCCACGCCGAACCGCAGAAGTCCGTACGTTCCCAGTTTCGCCAGCAACGCCGAGAGCATCATCGAACCGGCCGTGGGTGCTTCGGCGTAGGCCGCCGGCGACCACGAGTGCAGAGGGAATAAGGGGCTCTTCACGCCGAACGCAATGAGGAAGCCCACGAGAACCCAGGTCGCCGCCGCGGGCGACAAGGCGACTTTGGCGAGCTCGTCGTACGCAAAGGTCACATCACCACCGAATATGTGCTGGTGGCGAACGCCGAGATACACCATCCCCACGAGGAAGAATCCCGAACCAAAGAGCGTGTAGACAAAAAACTTCAGAGCCGCCGCGGAGCGGGCGGGCCCGCCGTAGTTCGCAATCAAGAAGTAACTAGGGATCAAGGTCAGTTCGAAGAATAAGAAGAACAGCAGAAGGTCGCGGGTCACGAAGGCGCCGAGCGTGGCCACATTCAAGAGCAAAATCCACCGAACAAACGTCCGCTCCCCGTGGCTCGCCCCGAGCAACGCGAGGGCCGTTACGAGAGCAGTGAGGATGACAAGAAAAATCGATATCCCGTCGATGCCAATGTCAAATGACAGTCCCCACGACGAGGCGAGCACTCGGCGATACGTGAGCCCGAAGGCCCCGCCTCCGCGCGAGTGATAACCCACTGCGGCGACAAGGCTCACGGCCAGCTGCACCACGGTGAGTGACGCAGCAATGCGTGTTGTCATACGCGCGTCCCACGGACGCACCGAGAGAGTGGCAATACCTATCACTGGCAGAAGGAGCAAAACGATGATCAGCAGGGGTGAACGCATAACTACCACGACCTCGCAACCAAGAAGAGAACGGTGAGTGCCGTGCCGATCACCATGGCTAATCCGTAGTGACGCACGTACCCTGATTGAATTTTGCGTACGCCCGTCGCGCTTCGAAGAACGGTTCCCGCCACGCCGTGGACGGCTCCGTCGATAATGCGAGGCTCGACGACCTCAGCCCCAAAGGTGGCGAGACGTTGGGCCGGACGCCCAATCGTGGCGTCGTAGGCGTCGTCCCAACGCCACACCGCTTCGAAGAATTTTGATTCGTAGCGCGGCCATGGTGAGGTGGAGCGCCACGCACTAAAGGCGAGAGCAAGCCCAAGCCCCGCGGCGACGGCATCGGCCAAGGAGAGAAGTATCTCCGTTCCGTGCGATACCCCACCGGCCTCTTCGCCCACGAGTGGGGCCAAGAATCCCGCGAGCGACGTCCCGTGCACCCAAGGAAGATTCAGAATTCCACCGAGAGCGGAGAGTACGGCCAGGATGACGAGCGGAGCGGTCATGACCCACGGACTTTCGTGGGGATCGCTGCCATGGGTAATGTCGCGGAATCGTTCGTCGCCACGGAACGTCAAGACGAAGAGTCGACTCATGTAGTACGCGGTTAACACGGCGGTAAGAAGTCCGAGGACCCAGAGCAGCTTGTTGTACTCGTACACCTTGGTGAGAACGTCACCCTTCGCCCAAAAACCCGCGAAGGGAGGAATGCCGGCGATGGCGAGCCAACCGATCAAGAAGGTGGGAAAGGTAATCGGCAAGTACTTCTGCAAGCCACCCATGCGGCGAAGATCTTGCTCGCCGTGCAGGGCGTGAATCACCGAACCCGAACCGAGAAACAACAGAGCCTTGAAGAACGCGTGGGCGACCATCAAGAAAATGGCCGCGACGTAGGCACCGGATCCGACGGCCATCACCATGTACCCGATCTGCGACACCGTCGAGAAAGCCAAGACTTTCTTAATGTCCTTTTGCGACGTGGCCACCGTTGCCGCGACAAAAGCTGTCGCGCCCCCGATGATCGCAATGGTTGCCCGGCCCGTACTGGACAGATCCAGTACGGGTGACATACGGACGAGGAGATAGACCCCCGCCGTCACCATCGTCGCAGCGTGAATGAGGGCCGACACGGGGGTGGGTCCCTCCATGGCGTCGGGCAACCAGTTAAAGAGCGGAATCTGCGCAGACTTGCCCGTCGCCGCGAGAAGGAGTGCGAGGACGATAAGTAGTGCGAGAACGTCGGACAGCGGCACCACGGTGGCTTGACTCAACACTGTCAAGTAGTCGAGTGAACCAAAGTGCGTGAAGATGAGGAACATCGCGAGCAGGAGACCCACGTCACCGACCCGGTTATAGATAAAGGCTTTCTTTCCGGCCGACGCGGCGGAGTCTTTGGTGAAGTAGTAACTCACCAGCCAGTACGAGCAGACGCCGACTCCCTCCCAGCCCACGAACGTCACGAGGAGGCTGCTGCCGAGGACCAGAACCAGCATCGAAAAGACGAACAAGTTGAGGTATAGGAAGAACTTACGAAAATCCTTTTCACCGTGCATGTAGCCAATCGAATACAGATGAATCAGAGTGGAGATTCCCGTCACAAAAAGACACATGGTGATTGACAGCGGATCCAACAAGAGCGCGGCGTCGACCGTCAGCGGTCCCGAAGAGATCCACGAAAAGAGCGAGATGACCACGGTGTGGCCCTCGTGACTAAGGAGCCACACAAACGTAATGGCGGTCGCCACGAACGAACCGCCCACCGCTCCCGTCGCGATCCATCCGGGTCGATCACTGCCGTGACGGTGCGGCAGCACCAAGATGCTGAGAAACCCGAGGAGAGGGAGTACTGGGATCAGGGTGGCAATCGTCGTCACGTCTATCCCTTCAGCTCACTGAGATCGTCAACTGTGTTCGATTGACGTCGTCGAAACACCGCCACCACGATGGCGAGACCTACGGTTACCTCCGCGGCCGCAACTACCATCACGAAAAATACTGACGCCTGCCCGGCGACGTCGTGGAGCGAGTTCGAAAAGGTGACAAACGTCAGATTCACGGCGTTCAACATCAGCTCGACACACATGAACATAATGAGGGCACTACGCCGTGTGAGAAGTCCGAACGCACCGATGCCAAATAACAGTGCGGCGAGCGTGAGGAACCACGAAGCGGGAATCGTCATGCGGACTCACCCCCCTCTACCGAGCGCTCACGGCGCGCGAGAACGACGGCACCCACCACGGCGATAATTAACAGCGCGGCGGTCGCTTCAAACGCGAACAGATACGTCGTAAAGACGCTCTGGCCCACGGCCGTCACGTTGTCAACCGTGGAACCGTTGTACACGGCCGTCGGTCCGGTAACAGTCGAAGCGCCGGTCACCCATCCACCACGCGACAGCATGGCAACGATGCCACCCACGGTGACAAACACACTCGCGTAGGCCAACGGCCGTTGACCGATCAGCGGCTCCACGGTCACGTCTTCGCGCTCGTCAACACCGAGGAACATGATGACGAACAAGAAGAGCACGACAATCGCTCCCGCGTACACGATGACCTGTACGGCAGCGAGAAAGTGAGCTTCTTGTTCGATGAACGCCACCGCCACCCCGAGCAAGGTCAAAATCAGACTGATCGCACTGTGCACGGGATTACGAAAAGTAATGACGCCAATCGCCCCTACCACAACCATGGCGGCCGCGGCCAAGAAGACGAGGAGATCGGGCACTGTCGCGGTCATGATGAACCCGTCTTTCGCGACCGTCGCAACCGAAGGCTCTCGAGTCGTTCAACTATCTGCACAATTCCACGCGACCGCAGAGGCACGTCCTCGGGTAAGAGATGTGCCGTAAATGCGTCACGGAGTTGTTTCGATCCGGTCGCCGCGTCGTCGCGGTGCTCCGACTGCCCCGCTTCCGCGGCACGAATACCGACACCAAGGTCACCCGACCACTGCACGACTCCGGCGTAGTCCGCACTCCCGGCCGACGCCGTCGCGCGCATCCACCCTGACGTCATGTCCGACTCTCCGTCACGCCAGTCTTCCCACGGGAGACGTTGGGGTTGACCGAAGTCATCGACCACCAGCTCGGCCTTCGTGTAGATCGCGTCGGCACGGTTCGTGAAACTGAACTCGAACAGCTTGGACTCCGTAATGGCCTCGGTGGGACAGGCCTCAACGCACATGTCGCAGTGAATGCACCGTAGGTAGTTGATCTCGTAGACGTAGCCGTAGCGCTCTCCCGGACTGACGGGGTGGTCGAGTGGATTATCGAGCCCTCGAACGTAGATGCAGTCAGCGGGGCAGACACCCGCACACAGCTCGCAGCCGATGCACTTCTCCATCCCGTCTTCGTAGCGATTGAGAACGTGACGACCGTGCTGGCGCGGTTGCTTCGGGCGCTTCTCTTTGGGGTAGCTCGAGGTCACACGAGGTCGAGTGAGGTGTTGGAGGGTCAGCTTGAATCCGCCGAAGAATGACGTTCGACTCGCCATTAGTTGTCCTCCCCGTCCGTAAGACGACGTAGAACGTACGGCGGCAAAGGACGTTCGCCGACCGTGGGTAGCACCGCATCGGGACCAACCTCGCGAGTGGTGCCAATTTCGAACGCTCGCGTCAAAGCGACCGAGCCGAGCAGTGAGATCGCGGCGAGGCTAAAGCCCCACGCCGGCGACACGAGGAAACCCGCCACGAGCAGCATCCACGCCAGACTGAGCGGAATCAGGCGCTTCCACCCCAGATCCATCAGTTGGTCGTAACGGAAACGCGGAAGCGCGGCGCGGAACCACACGTAGGCAAAGCAGAAGGCGACAGTTTTCCCGAGAAACCACAGAATCGGGAAGAGCCACTCGAGATGGGGAATGTTGGGCACCGGCCCCGAAGGCCCACCAAAAAACAACGTCACCATGACGGCCGACATGGTGATCGTGTTCATGAATTCGGCGAGGAAGAACAGTGCGAATCGAAGGGACGAGTACTCCGTGTGGAAACCGCCGACGAGTTCGCTCTCAGCTTCTACGACGTCAAACGGTGGACGATTCAGTTCGGCGGTGATGGCAATCAAGAAGATGACGAACGGCACGACTCCGAGTCGAATGAGATTCCAGTTCCAGAACCCGCCGGCCTGTGACGCCACAATGTCGTGAGTGGAGAGCGAACCGGTAGCGAGAACTACGGTGACGACGGTCATCCCGAGGGCTGCCTCGTACGAAATCATCTGTGCCGACGCACGCACCGAAGAGATCAGTGGGTATTTCGAGCCGGAGCTCCAACCCGCCAAGATCACGCCGTAGACGGAGAGGCCCGACATCGCCAACAACAAGAGGATGCCGATCGGGGTGTCCGCGACCTGCAGCAAGAACGTGTGGCCCGCGATAGTGACACTGTTCCCCACCGGCACAATCGTGAACGTGATCAGCGCGGGAATCAGTGCGAGATAGGGAGCCAACTTGAAAGTGAAACGGTCCGCTTGAGCGGGGATGAGGTCTTCTTTAAAGAACAGTTTGATGCCATCGGCCAACGTTTGGAGTAGTCCGAAGGGTCCCCACCTATTGGGGCCGATTCGACTTTGCATGTCGGAAATCACCTTGCGTTCAAACCAAATCATCAGCGTGACAGAGCCCATGAGAGCGGCGAAGGCGACGAGAACTTTGATGGCGGCGATGACGACAACCGTGACGTCAACCCCGAGAACGTAGAGCGGATCGCCCGCGGCCAAGATCACGCTCATTGCGACTCCAGGCGTAGGTCAATCACGGGCAGCGTCGCGTCAACGATCCACGACCTAAATCCCGTCTCGTGCGGACCGCTCCCGAAGGGAACGACGACCGTTCCGCGTGGCACCGTGGCATCTTCGGTGACGACCACCGAATCGGTGCCCCTCGACGACGTCAGACGAACAACGTCACCGTCTTTGGCCCCAAAGCGCGTCAAATCACTGGGGTGCACGCGCACGCGAACATCCTCCACTAAGGCACGAAGTGCCGGCGTACCCGTCACCGACGCGCCGTGATCGTAGAGAACGTGATTCATCACGAGACGAAGTGAGTAGGCGTCGGGCGAGGGGACGCTCACCTCACGGGGTTCGAGAACCTCGAGGTCGCGGGAGAGCGAGAGTGCGGCAGTATTCATCGTGGGTACCTGGACATCGCCCGCGCGCGGTGCGAGTCCCACGAGATCGGCGGAGCGAACACCGGGGAACGCCATGGGGTCAAGAGCGCGGCGCGGCGTGAGGTCGGCCTCTCGCCCCACGACCACTCCCTCGACGTGCGCGGCGTACAGTGCCGTGGCGGCGGGGTAGCCGGCGGCGCTCATTGCGGCGGCGGCATCTTCGGGTGACGCGAGGCCCAAGTGTTGCCCAAACTCTTCGGCTAGCTCCGCGGCGATAGCGATGTCGGGCCACGCTGCACCGGGTGGCGTGACTTTGGGTGCGAGGGCCGTCACCCGACCTTCGATGTTGGTGACTGTGCCGTATCGTTCGTGAGCGACCGAGGCGGGTAGTACGACGTCGGCGAAGGCTAACGATGGTCCCCCGTGTCCCGTCACCGCGATGAGGTGGGCCGCTGTCAGCGCCGCGCGACCCAACGTGGGATCGGCGACATTGGTAAGAATGTCACCACCAAGGGCAATCACCACTCGCTGATCACCACTGGCGAGAGCGACCAGTTGTTCGAGGGTGGTGCGGCCACGTTCGGATCGTGAGCTACGGACGGGTCCGCGCCCTGGCGTAAGTCCCATGTCAAGCGCACCCATGACGTTGCCGCGACGAAGAGCCGGTAGAAATTTGGCGCGAGGGAACCGTCGGGCGAAGGTCCGCACCGCGGACTCAATGACCTCAGCCGACTCCGCCACATTGGGTCGGCCGACGAGGAAGACCACTCCTTCACCGGTATCGCCGATCAGGCGACGAGCCTCGTGGAGGTCGGCAGATGTCATCAGAGCACCGTGAGGGTGGGCCGCTAACTGCGTCAAGGGAGCGTCGTCAGTCGCGATCGCTGACGCCACGACGTGAGCTTCGCCCGGGCGAATTGGTAGCGAGACACGGGCGAGCGAGGTGAGTGACGAACCGGCCGACGTCAATTCAACGATATTGGTTCGACCCTTGACGACCCCTTCGCGGAGTCGGAGAAAGAGAACGGGTAGCTCGTCGCGAATGTCGCCCGCGAGAACGACGACCGTGCAGGCTTCCGCCATTTCGTTAATGGTGGCGAGAGGCAGGGCGTGCACGAGGGCGGGGTCGAGTCCATCGCCGTACTGTGCATCCACATTCTCCGTACCAAGAACGCCCCGCATGAAGCGTTCCCACGCAAAGGCACCTTCGTTGGTGAGGGCCGCACCGCCGATGGCACCAATGGCATCGGGTCCCGCGGAGAGAGCGTCATGCAAGAGTGAACTCGCCGTTGCGAGAGCGTCGCCCCACGTCGTTTCGACCAACTCACCATCGCGACGGACCAGCGGGCTCGTGAGGCGTCGCGAGGGTTCGAGGTACGACGCGTTGGCGTCACCATCGACGGCCTCAATGACAAAACGACCTTTGTCGCACAGCCAACCGTGGTTGACGGCGTCGGAGTCGACACCGAGAACTCGTGTTAGTCGGTTCTGCGAACTCTGTACCGCCACACGGCACCCCACGGCGCAGGTGGTGCACGTGCTCTCCACTTGCTCTAAGTCCCACGGACGTGCCGTAAAGCGATACGGCGTTGCGGTGAGCGCGCCGACGGGGCAGATCTGCACCGTGTTACCGGAGAAGACAGAGTCGAACGGTTCCGTCGGAAACGGGGCAACTTCGATTCGATCGCCGCGACCCGCAAAGGCAATCTGCGAGTCTCCGGATACTTCCGACGCGAACCGCGTGCAACGACTGCACTGGATGCACCGTTCACGATCAAGGAGCACCAGCTCACCGATCGGAATGGGCTTTTCGAAGTGCCGCTTCTCTTCGATGAATCGCGTTTCACCGGAGCCGTGCGTCAAAACCTGGTCCTGCAAGGGACACTCCCCACCCTTGTCACACACCGGGCAGTCGAGGGGGTGGTTGGAGAGTAAAAATTCCAGGACGCCGTCCTGGGCTTTCTTGACCTTGTCGCTGTCGGTCGTGACCACCATTCCCTCGGCGACCTGCACGTAGCAGGCGGGAGTCAGTGTTGCCCCGCGCGGTCCCTCCACTTCCACGAGACACATGCGGCAGACTCCCACAGGCTCCATGCGGGGGTGATAACAGAATCGAGGGATGTACGTCCCGCTCCGCTCGGCGGCGGCGATCAGCATCTCTCCCTTCGGTGCTTCGACGTCACGCCCATTAATACGGAGCGTCACGGTGGCGCGAGTTTCCACAACGTCAGTCATGAGGGCACCCGTTGTGATCGACGTGAGCGATGAAGTCGTCTCGGAACATCGTGATGGCCGAGTGAATAGACGAAGGAATCGAAGGTCCGAGGACACAAATGGTCGTCTGCTGCGGGGGCCACGTCAGGCCGGGGGCGATGTTGTCACAGAGATCCAAGAGAAGATCGAGATCCTCTCGTCGACCACCGCCGTGTTCGAGTCGATACATAATGCGCTCAAGCCAACCCGAGCCTTCACGGCACGGTGTGCACTGCCCACAGGACTCTCGAGAGAAGAACTTCGTAATTCGCCAGGCAGCGCGCACCACACAGCTGTCCTCATCGAGGACCACGATGGAGCCCGAACCCAACATTGACGCCTTGTTCGCTACTTCGTCTTGACCTAGTGGCGTATCGAGATCATCAGGTCCAAACCATGGCGCTGACACGCCACCAGGAATGAATGCTTTGATCTTCTTGTCACCGACAATGCCACCACCGAGCGAGGGGTCGTAGATCAGGTCACGGAACGTGTTCTTCACCATCTCTAACTCAAACACGCCGGGGTTCTTCACCCGGCCCGAGAGTGCAAACAGGCGCGTTCCCGTCGATCGACCTTCCCCGAGCGCGGCGAATGCAGCACCGGAGTGAGTGACAATCCACGGCATGTTCGACATCGTTTCCACGTTGTTGACGACTGTGGGTTGACCGTAGAGTCCGATGGCAGCGGGAAAGTATGGCGGCTTGATACGAGGAAATCCCCGCTTGCCTTCCAGCGCCTCGATGAGCGAGGTCTCTTCGCCACAGATGTACGCACCGGCACCGGGGTGCACCACGATGTCCAATGAAAACTGCGAGCCAAAAATGTTGGCGCCGAGAGCACCGTGTTCGTACGCGTCATTCAGTGCTTGCTGTACTCGCTCGAGCCCAAGCGCAAACTCACCGCGGAGGTAGATGAAGGCCTGACTCACTTGAAGTGCGTACGCCGCAATCGTGACGCCTTCGACGAGCTGGTGCGGTTCGCGTTCTACGAGGTAGTGATCTTTGAAGGTCGCTGGCTCGGATTCGTCGCCGTTGACCACGAGATAGGTCACCGGCGCTTTACGCAACATCGACCACTTACGACCCGCCGGGAAGCCCGCGCCACCTCGACCGAGGAGCGACGCCGCGTCGACTTCGGCGGCGACATCTTCGGGGTGCATTGTGAGGGCCTGGCGAAGGGCACTGAACCCACCAGTGGCGAGGTAACGCGACATGGTGTGCGAGTCGTCAAACTGAGCTCTCGACGAGACGATCTTGGGTGCGGTGAGGTGAGCCACTACTTCGCTCCCCCGGCTCGGGCCTCACGGGCCGACTGAGCCGCGTCGCGCTCCGTCGCAATCTGTGCGCGGGACGCTCGCAGACCACCGCTGCGCCGGACTCGAATCAACGTACCGTGAGGCGGAATTTCATCCTCGCGCTTTCCGGCGCGAAGATCGTTCACGAGTGCGTCAAAAGCGGCGGGAGTGGTTGTGCGCACGTAGCGGTGATTCACCTGAACGCAGGGGGCAATATTGCAGTCGGCGAGACATTCTGTTTCTTCCAAGGTAAAGAGGCCGTCATCCGACGTGCCGCCCACGGCGCATCCCAAGGTGGCGCGAGCGTGCTCCAACATCTCTTCGCCGCCGGCTAAGAGACAAGCGATGTTCGTACAGACGCCAACAACGTACTTACCCACTGGCTCGAGGTGATACATGTCATAGAACGTGGCGGTGCCCCGAACTTCCGCCGGCGTGGTACCGGTGAGTTCGGCGACCTCAGCCATTCCCTCTTCACTGAGGTAGCCGTCTTGCTCTTGCACTAGATGCAACAGTGGCAGCATGGCGCTGCGACGCTCGGGGTACAAGGCGACCAATTCGTCGGCGCGTTGGCGGATATCGGCGCGAAGGTAGCTCATCGGTCGACCTCTCCCATGACGGGGTCCACCGTGGAGATCACGGTGATGGTGTCAGACACCAATCCGCCTCGCATCAAGAGTGGAATTGCCTGAACGTTCACGAACGAAGGGGCCCGCACGTGTATCCGGTACGGCTTTGGTCCACCGTCAGAGACGATGTAGCAGCCCAACTCGCCACGAGGTGATTCAATGGCGGAGTACACCTCACCTTCGGGAACGTGGAATCCTTCGGTAAAGAGTTTGAAGTGGTGAATGAGCGCTTCCATCGACTCATCGATGCGCGCGCGTGGCGGTGGTGTGACCTTCGGGTCTTGAGTCCGGTAGTCACCGCGGGGCATCATGTCGAGACACTGACGAACAATCTTGAGTGACTCGCGAATTTCGTTCAGACGAATCGCGTAGCGGTCGAAGTTGTCGCCGTAGGTACCAACGATGACGTCAAATTCCACCTGGTCGTAGGCCAAGTACGGCATCTCGCGCCGAAGATCCCACGGCACGCCCGTCGAGCGCAAAAGGGGACCCGTGACGCCCAGCGCCAACGCCTCTTCGGCCGTGATGGGAGCAACTCCCTCCATACGTTGACGGAAGATGGGCTGACCCGTTAAGAGTGTGTCGTATTCGTAGGTTCTCGCTTCGATCGTGTCACAGATCACGAGAACGTCGTCTTCCCATCCATCGGGCAAGTCGGCGGCGACACCACCGGGACGGACGTAGTTGAGGTTCAGTCGCAGCCCGGCCGTCTTTTCGAAGAACGCGAGTATCAGTTCGCGCTCGCGGAGACCGTAGATCATCATGGAGGTCGATCCCAAGTCCATGCCGTTCGTCGCCATCCAGACGAGGTGCGAGGACACACGGTTCAACTCGCTCATCAACATGCGAATCCAGACGGCGCGCTCCGGTACCTCGATGCCGAGCAACTTCTCCACGGCCATGGAGTAGCTCAGTTCATTGTTGATGGGACTCAGGTAGTCCATACGAGTGACGTTGGTGCCGCCTTGGACGTACGACAGCTCTTCGCCCTGCTTTTCCATCCCAGTGTGGAGATATCCAATAACGGGCTTGCAGCGCAGGACCGTTTCTCCATCGAGTTCGAGCATCAAGCGCAAGACCCCGTGGGTTGATGGGTGCGACGGGCCCATATTGATAATCATCAGTTCGTCGTCGCGGCTCTCGACGTCGAACTGGGACGGGTCGAGTTGACGACCGTCGAGACGCAGTACCGCACCTACTTCGCGACCGAGCTGTTGGGCGCCAGTGTCGCGCCGGTACGTGAGCTCTTGGGCACCCTCACTCGTCTCCGCGACGAGAAGCTCGTCGCGATCGACGGAACGAACAGAGACTTTGGAATCGGTCATCGAGGACCCGGCGCTTCCTTGAACTGCACGGGAACCCGACCGATGCCGTAATCCTTCCGCAGCGGGTGGCCTTCCCACTCTTCTGGCATCAAGATGCGAGTGAGATCGGGGTGATCGAGAAACACCACACCGAAGAGATCGAAGGCCTCGCGCTCGAGGGCTTCGGTTCCCGGGTACAGAGAAAACAGGGAATCGATGGTGCAGTCGTGCTCGGGTACCTGGACTCGAATGCGGACCCGCTGACGCTTACTCATACTTAAGAGGTTCACCACGATTTCGAAGCGCTCAGCCGTCACACCATCAGGAAGCGTGCGACCGGGGTGTGTGAAGTAGTCAACAGCACACAGATCGGCGCAGAGCTCGAATCCATCGTTCCGAAAGGCAGCGACCACGTCGCGATACGCGGCGCGCGACGGGAAGCAGGCGACATCGGCGTTGAGGGCGTCGGCCACCACGACGCCCGCGGGCACTCCGGCGGGAAGAGGAATCACCGAGGCGTCCCTAATCGCACCGACACAGGAACCTCGGGCGTCCAACGAGGGTCGTTCGCCACCATCAGACCCGGCTGGCCATCGTGGCGGCGCTGCATAATTTCACCCGTGCGAATCTTTTCGTGGAGCGTCAAGATGGCGTGCATCAACGTCTCGGGACTCGGAGGACAGCCGGGCGCATAGACATCCACGGGAACAATCTGGTCAACACCTTGCACGATGGCGTAGTTGTTAAACATTCCGCCCGACGACGCACACACACCCATGGAGATCACCCACTTGGGTTCCATCATCTGGTCGTACACCTGGCGGAGAACGGGGGCCATTTTCTGACTCACCCGACCCGCCACGATCATGAGGTCCGCTTGACGAGGCGAGTTACGAAAAACCTCCATACCAAAGCGAGCGAGATCAAAGTCGGCGGCCCCCGCCGCCATCATCTCGATGGCGCAGCACGCCAACCCAAACGAGGCGGGCCACAGTGACGCTCGACGCGCCCAACGCACCACGTCTTCCAGACGTCCGGTAATGAAGTTGTGTTGGAGATCTTCGAGGGCCACGTTTACGCCGCCCTCGTACCGATACGGCTAATGGTCGAGTCGGAACTACGGCTCGGTGCGCCCTTCGTGAGTCGCTTCACCGGTCCCCACGACAGAGCACCCTCGCTTACGAGAAAGAGGAGAGAAGCGAAGACAACAACAGAAAAGAGGAGAACCTCAACTAGCCCAAATGCACCCAACTGGCGAAAGACCACCGCAAAGGGGTACATGAAAACGACTTCAATATCAAAGATGACGAAAATCATCGCGACCAAGTAGAAGCGCACGGGGAATCGTGCGGGCGGCTCTATTTCCGGGACGATCCCACATTCGTACGGAGCGAGCTTTGCGTCACTCGGTCGCTTTCGGGGGGCCAGCAGTGCTGACGCCACGAACGACCCAGAGGCAAATAACGCACCCAGAATGAGTAGTCCCAGTATGGGGAGGTACTGGTCCATCAGCCATTAGTTCTACCAGACATGGCGCACTTCTTCGGCGTTCGTCATTCCCCCTACGCCAGTCATGAAAATTTGCCAGTACTTGTAAGGTGACGTCGTGCCCCCCACGCACTACCCCGACTCATCACACGTGTTCGACGTCACCATCGTTGGTGGTGGACCGTCCGGGAGTGCCACGGCCTACTGGCTTGCCGAGGCTGGTTGGGATGTCTGCCTCGTAGAAAAGAAGGTCTTCCCGCGGGAAAAGACCTGCGGCGATGGCCTGACTCCGCGATCGGTGTACCAGCTGCAGCAGATGGGTTTGGAGTCACAGGTTGCCGCACACGGCCATAAATATCACGGACTTCGTTCGTTCGGCTTCGGGGCAAAGGTGGAGATGGCGTGGCCCCAGCACCCCACATTTCCCAACTACGGATATTCGATTACGCGATTCGCTCTCGACGGACTCGTGGCCGAGCACGCTCGCTCGGCTGGTGCCACCTTGCTCAATGGAGCCGAGGTTGTCGACCTTATTCAACCCAGCGACCCGCGTGACGAAGGGCTTCGTGGATGCGCCGGCGTGGTCGTCAAGGACAAGGACACCGGCGAGACCCATGACATCGTCAGTCGCGTCGTCGTGGTGGCTGACGGACAGAATTCACGGATTGGTCGTGAACTAGGCGTCGCACGACGAAAAGAGTGGCCCATGGGACTCGCTCTGCGCGGCTACTACACGAGTGAGCGACACGCGGAGGACTGGATTGAGTCGCACCTTGACATCCGTTCGCCCGACGGCGACGTGGTGCCGGGCTATGGCTGGATTTTCCCTCTCGGTGATGGTCGGGTCAATGTGGGTGTTGGCCTCCTCTCTACGGACCGATCGTGGAAGGGCGTGAACACGACAAAGTTGCAGGAGTATTTCGTCGCACAGACGGCTGACGCATGGGGATTTAGCGATGAGACGAGCTGTGGTCCCGCAACGGGTGGTCGACTACCCATGGGACTCGCACTCGGCCCTCGCGTTGGACCGAACACCGTTGCCGTCGGCGATGCTGCAGGCACCATCAACCCGTTCAACGGTGAGGGAATCGCCTACGGGTACGAAACGGGACGTCTCGCGGCCGGGGTCATCGGTCAGGCGCTCGCCGCCGACGACCTCACGTTGCTGAAGAACTACGACGTACAACTCGATGACGCCTACGGCGAGTACTACAAGGTGGCTCGCATGTTTGTTCGCATCATCTCGGAGCCAGAAATCTTGAGCCTCTGCGTGAAATTTGGCCTTCGCGTCCAGCCACTGATGCGCGAGCTGCTGAAAGTAATGGCGAATCTCATGAGCAACGATCGACGGGGGCCCGCCGAAGTGGGGTACTCCGCACTGTCCAGAATTGTCGATCTCATTCCCGAACAAGCACTCGTCAAAATTCTCGCGGAATAAGAAAGGAAACGTGTTATGAGCCTGCAGCAGACAGTTCTTCTAGGTTTTGTCGCCGGAGCGACCATCGTGCTGGGCCTTCTCGCCGGTCGCCTCCATCGCCTTTCGACCTCAACACGCACGTTCATGAACGCTGTTGCGATCGGCATTTTGCTATTCCTCACCGCAGAGATTCTCGTGAGTGGGCTTGAACCAGCTGAACACGCCGTCGAAGATCACAGCGTTCTGGGAATTACTCGAACACTCCTCCTTCTCGGTGGACTCGCCGTCGGCATTCTTGGTCTGGTCGCGTACGACACCTGGAGCAAGAAACGTCGAGCACAGACAGGTGCCGACGATGATGAGTTCAGTCTGATGACCCGAATGAGTGTGCTCATTGCCATTGGTATGGGTCTCCACAACTTTGGAGAAGGTCTCGCCATTGGTTCGTCGGCGCACAGTGCCACGAGTTCGCTCACCACAGTTCTGGTGATTGGTTTCGCTCTGCACAATGCGACCGAAGGGTTTGGCATCATTGGTCCGCTCGCATCGACCGGCAAGAAAGTCAGTTGGGGACTCCTCGCGAGCATGGCGCTCATCGGTGGTGGACCGACCACACTCGGTTCCATTGTCGGGTGGTCCTGGAATAACGAGACCGTGACGGTCGCCTTCTACGCCCTCGCCGCCGGATCCATCATCTACGTCATCGCGCAGCTCTACGCCGTCGCTCAGCGCCAAGCGGCGGGCAACCTCCTGCACTACGGCGTCGTCAGCGGTCTCACCATCGGCATTGCGACGGAACTCGTCGTCAAATTCGCACAGGGCTAAGCCGCAGCGGGGCGTTGCCCGGCGACCGACTGAGCGAGAAACGTGAGGACATCGCGAAACCTCGCTTCCCCGGCATTCCCGCGTTCGGTCAGTACAACCACTGTGGCCATCGCGTGTTGGGACGTCACCACGGCGGTGTAGAGCTGGTACGGGTGATGGCCTCGTCGGGTCGTGGCAACGGCGGCCGACACGTTCGCAGTGCTGATGACCTGCGGCGCGACCGACCGAGCCGGCGCAAGTGTGCGAAAGTCCTCTCCCGACGTGAGGTGAGCCATTGCACTCGTGTAGCACGGAACAACTGGGCGAGTGGAGATCTGACGTTGAATAGCCGTCATGTCGAGAGAATCACGAATCCACGTGGCCGTCACGGCCGCAAACGTGTCGGGTGCTGTCGTCGATTGATAAGTGAACGTGGTGATTTGCGCCTCGGGAAGGACGCGGTCAGTTCCCCACAGCGGATCACGAGTAATCGACGTACCGGCACACGTCACATACTCGCGACGTACATGGCGCCATCGGGCAGCGGGTAGGTAACTTTCAATATCAGGGTTCGTCCCGCTCGGCCGAAACGCGACGCCCGCACCATACGGGGTTGTGGTGAACGGAATAGATGCGGTGACGCCACGCACGGTAAAGCCAAAGTCGTGGGGGCCGGGGACAATCTTCTCCACACGTGTCAATGGACTTTGCGACGCCGCGTAGAGAGTCATCCCCGTGTACGCAAGACCGAGAAGGATCACGGCAAAGGCCGACGGTGTGGTCCAACGCCAACGAGTCCATACCACCCCTCGCGACTCCAGTGCCCGGATGACTTCGTCGGGGACGAGTGGTCGAAACGCTGACAGTGTGACGGCGCCCCACGGGGTATGGCGCATTCGCAGTTCCCACGTCGTACTTCGACGCGTCAATCGAAGTTCGCAACCTCGCCACGGCACAATCAGCGTCGTCGGATCGTCGTGCGTGACGAGAGAAATCCCTCGGTCGTCATAGGCAACGACGACTTCGTCGCCACGCCGTGCGGGCGCCAATGACGCGGCGACAATCCGCCACGAGGTAACGGGCGTTGTCACGAAGCGGAGACGGCGCGGGCGGCGTCGGCCGCAGCCCGAACGGTGGTCGCAAGATCGTCGTCCGTATGCGCCAATGACACAAAGAGAATTTCGTACGCTCCCGGGGCGAGGGCGACGCCGCGTTGCAACATTTCGTGAAAGAAAATTGGATAGAGACCGTTGCTACACAGAACGCGAGCCTCTTCGAAATTTGACGGTGCGTCGAATGGTGCACGGGCGAGATAGAGACCCATGAGGGGACCCACCGTCGGTGTTGCGCACGAGAGACCGCTGGCCTCAATGGCGGCTCGCAGCTCCCGTGCAAAATCTGCGACGCGGATCGACAGATCGCGATACGACTCGTCTGTGAGTTGCGACAAAACGGTTCGTCCCGCCGCCGTCGCGAGCGGATTGCCCGATAACGTTCCCGCTTGGTAGACCGGGCCGAGCGGTGCCAGATGCGACATCACCCGCGTTGAGCCACCAAACGCTCCCACGGGAAGTCCCCCACCGATGACTTTGCCGAAGCACCAGAGATCGGGCGTGACACCGAAATACTCCTCAGCACCACCACGGGCGAGACGAAATCCAGTAATGACTTCATCGAATATCAAGAGCGCGCCCACTCGGTCGCACTCGCGACGGAGACCTTCGAGGAATCCCGGTAGGGGTGCCACCAGGTTCATATTGGCCGCGACAGGCTCGACGAGCACCGCGGCGATCGAATCATCGAGTTGGGGTACCACGTTGTACGGCGCCACAATGGTGTCGCCCACGGCACCATTCGTAACACCCGCGGAGTCAGGAAGGCCCAGTTGCGCGACGCCCGAACCACCCGCCACGAGGAGGGCATCCGAGTGACCGTGGTAGCAGCCGTCAAACTTCACGATTCGACTTCTGCCGGTGGCGCCACGCGCCACGCGCACCGCACTCATGACTGCTTCGGTCCCAGACGACACGAGTCGAACAAGGTCCATGCCAGCCACCCGATCCACCATGATCTCGGCGAGCAATACTTCGCCGGGAGTCGGTGCGCCGAAGGTCGTGCCGCGACGTGCTTGATCGCCGATCGCGGCCACGACATCGCTCGGCGCATGCCCGAGGAGCGATGCGCCATAGCTTTGTACGAAGTCGATGTATTCGCGTCCCTCCACGTCGACAACACGAGACCCCGCTCCCGACACCACGGTGTAGGGCGTGCCACCAACCGACCGAAAACTGCGTACAGGCGAGTCGACCCCACCCGGAATTACCCTTTGGGCCCGTTCAAACCACTCGCGATTGCCCGCCATTAGAGACTTTCGGCCAGATCCTTAGCGAAGTATGTCAAGACGAAATCCGCACCGGCCCGACGGACGGCCAGTAACTGCTCTCGCGCCACGGCGGGTCCGTCTATCCATCCCTGTGCCGCCGCCGCCTGCACCATCGCATACTCACCGCTGACGTGGTACGCGCACAGGGGGACATCCAGTTCACGTCGGAGGTCCGACACAATGTCGAGGTACGTCATGGCTGGCTTCACCATGATGATGTCCGCACCCTGTTCAACGTCGGCTCGTGCTTCGCGAAGAGCTTCGCGTCGATTGGCCGGGTCTTGCTGATACGTCTTCCGATCACCACCACCGACGATTTCTACACCTACCGCCTCGCGGAACGGCCCATACAGCGCACTCGCATACTTGGCGGCGTACGCCAAAATCACGGTGTCGTGGTGACCCTCACCATCGAGACCGCGGCGAATCGCCGCGACTTGCCCATCCATCATTCCGGAGGGAGCGGTGATCTGCGCGCCGGCGTTCGCCTGAGCCACCGCGGCTCGGGCGTAGAGCTCCAACGTGGCATCGTTATCGACGCGACCATCCGCCGTCACCACACCACAGTGACCGTGTGACGTGTACTCATCAAGGCACAAGTCGGCCATCAGAACTATTTCGTCACCGAATTCGTCGCGAAGAGCGCGAAGAGCGACCTGGACGATGCCGTTGTCATCGTAGGCACCGGTACCAAACTCGTCCTTCGTCGCGGGAATTCCGAACAGGATGATGCTGCGGACTTCGCGGGCGACCAACTCGCGTACCTCGCGGCGCAAGGAATCCACGGTGTGTTGGAAGTGTCCCGGGAGAGACGTAATGGGGTGGGGCTCACGGTGACCTTCGGCGACAAAGAGTGGGGCCACGAGATCGTCGGGCGTCAGGGTCGTTTCGGCAACCAAGCGACGAAGTGCCGGTGTGCGTCGCAAGCGACGGGGTCTCTCGTCAGGAAAAGCCATGGCGTCAGGCTAGTAGTGGTCGATGTCAGTCTCGAAAGAGAGCACTGAGTGTGGCCGCGACCGTTGCCGTGTCACCGCGGGCGACAACCACCGTCGCGTGCTGTTGGCGCACGGCGTTGGCAGTTGTTTCGCCCCGGACAATTACGGTGGCCTCCGGTCGAACGAAGGGACCGACCACGGCCCACGCCGATGGGGCGGCGACAATAACTACATCGGCTCGCGACAGCACCGCACGTTCTTCACCGGTGAGTTGGCGGGGCAACGTGTCGTAGGCGACGAGGTGTTCGTAGCGAAGTCCCCGATCGCGACAGAGTATGGCTAACTCCGGGCGCGTGTCCATCGCTCCCACGCTCACGACGGGACTGCGGAGATCGAGTGCGTCGAGACCGCGAACTCCCTCATCGTCGGCCACTGTCACTGTGGTGAGTCCGGCCTCTCGGAGTCGTTCGGCCGTGACGTCGCCCACCGCAACGACGTTGACCGTCGGATATTTCCCCGCAACTGCGAGAGCGGCATCAACGGCCCTCGAACTAGTGACGACGAGAGTGCCCGGAATGATGTCGCATGTGGCGGCGACAACATCGGGATCGAAACGTCGCGTCTCCGTTGCCGGCACCTCGTCAACGTTGACGGCGAGCGATAAGACGGTGCGGAGGTCATCGTTGCGGGGTGGTTCGCGGGTGACGACGACGTTCATCGTGCCGACGGTAACTCACCGCCACCGAGATCGTCGCGAATCATGCGGGCCACCGTGCGGCCAAGTTCCTCTGGTCGCTCCCCCGTCATCGTGGTACGAACGACGCGCGTTCCGTCGGGGGCGGCCATCACCCCACGCAGTGTTACTACCGACCCGTCGTATGTGGCGAACGCCGCGGCGGGAACTGCGCACCCAGCGCCTAACTCGGCGAGAAACGCACGTTCGCCCGTCACGCAAAGAAACTCATCCGCGTTGTTCAGTCGTTGCATCAGTTCCAACATGGTGTCATCGTCATCGCGAACTTCGAGAGCTAATGCCCCTTGACCCACCTGGGGTGTGCACCATTCAGGATCCAATCGCTCGGCCACGCGATCACTCCAGCCGAGACGCTCGAGCGCCGCGGCGGCGGCGACTACGGCGTCGATACCACTGCGTTCCACCGCAGAGAGTCGCGTTGCCATGTTGCCTCGAAGTTCCACGAATGTCAGATCGGGACGCCGCTCGGCAAGTAGTGCCCGGCGGCGTGGCGAGCCCGTGGCCACCGTGGCGCCCGGTCCCAGTCCGGCGAGAGAGCGACCCACGAGAACATCTGCGGGGTCGCGGCGTTCGGGAACCGCCGCTAACACCAGACCCATCGGAGTCTCGCTCGGAAGATCCTTTGCTGAGTGCACTGCGATATCAGCGCGGCCATCGAGTACGGCGCGCTGCACTTCAACGGCGAAGACACCCTGCCCCGCGATGTCACTGAGTGCCACATCGTTCTGACGATCGCCGTGCGTCTCGATGAGTACTAATTCGGCGTCATAGCCCTCACGCCGACACATCTCTTGAACCAACGTGGCTTGGGCCACCGCAAGTGGTGACCGCCGGGTAGCCAGACGAAGTGTCATCCGAGGTCAAAGAGATTGCGAAGTGCTTCGGTGAGACGAAGCCCTCGGTCGGTACCGGCCGCCTCTTTGAGTGCCAGCGTGGGGGTGTGAGCAATTTTGGCGACGAGCGAGCGCGTCAGCGACTCCACTTTCTCACGCTGTTCTGGTGTTAAATCAGACAGATCGGATGAACGACGATCAATCTCAGCAGTTCGGATGCCGTCAAGGAGTTCACGAAACTCTGAAACAATGGCCGCCGCGCCACGTGAACGCCGGTCTTCGAGATACTTTTCAATTTCAACGTTGACGATGTCGTCGGCCGCGTCGAGCTCCGCGTGTCGATCCGCCAGGGTGGCACGTACGACCGACTCAAGGTGGGCAATATCGAGACGAGTGGTGTGCGCGAGTGCATCAACTGACGCATCCACGCATCGCGGCATTCCCAGATCCACGATGAGACGTTCGCGATGGTCGAGATCACTCGCCGTCACTAAGGATTCGGGGACATCCGCGGCAAAGATGGAGATATTGGACTCACGAACGAGGGAAAGTAACTCTTCCCACGGAGCGACGGTCACGCGCGGATCACCGAGTGAGGTCGCTATTCCCAGTGCGGTGTCGTACGTTCGATTGACCACGACGACCCCCGCGGGCCCTTCGGTCAACCCCGCAAGCCCACGCACGACTCCTTCTGCGAGTTGTCCGGCACCGACAACCGCCACCGACATCGACGCCAAGGTTGGACCCACCTGCCGTCGGACGAGATCGACCGTCGCCTGAGCAAAACTGGTGGTTCCCCGAGCGATTGCGGTCTCGGCACGGACCCGACGGCCCGCACTCATGGAGCGATGAAAAAGTTCCGACAGCTCTGGACCCACCGCATGCTCTTCTTCGGCACGTTCCAGTGATCGCCGGAGCTGGCCAAGAACTTCGAACTCTCCCGGCACAACTGACTTCAATCCCGACGCGACACGAAAGAGGTGGTTCGCCACGCCTCGGTCAAACTGAATCGTACGGTGGGCGGCAAGTTCGTCGACGTCAACTTCACGGTGGGCGGCCAGCGTCGCGGTGATTTCATCAACGGCGCCGTGAAAGCGGTCGATGACGGCGTACACCTCTGTCCGTAGACAGGTCGAGACAACAACTGCCTCTTGAATGTTGGCGTTGGCGAGCAGGGCGCCAAGGACTTTGCCAAACTCATCTTCGGGAATCGTGACTCGCTCTAAGAGATCAAGCGGCGCGTGATCGTGTGAAATACCAACGCTAAGAAATGACACGATGCCTCCGCATTGATGCTACGAGGGACGTGGAGATGGCGGAGTGAATCCCAACGTACGTAGGACGCCACCGCCAAATGGACCGGTGCCATTGATGAGGTGATAGACCAAAATCTGCAGCTCCATCGAGAAGTCCACATAGCGCACCGTCGTACCAACGGGATAGGTCACCACCTGGGGCGAGAAGTTGACGATCGCGTGAATATTGGCGGCGACCAGCATGTCGGTCACTTCTTGCGCCGCGGCCGCGGGGACGCACATCACGCCGATCTGCGCAGGGACGAGTCCCTGCGCGGGATCATGCACCGTTAAACCCGCGATCTCCATCCCCTGTACTTGCGGGTCCGAGTCATAGACACCGACGAGGCGCGCGCCACGAATCAAAAAATTGCTCGAACCGACGAGCGCGCGGCCAAGATTTCCCATTCCCACAACAACCACGTCGTAGACACGATTCAGCCCCAAAGCGTCATCGATAGCGGAGATAAGTCGGGTGAGTTCGTACCCCGACCCGCGAGTGCCGAGGGTACCGAGTCCCGACAAATCGCGCCGAACGGTAGCGGGCGTCGCGCCCGAATGTCGAGACAGAGTCTTTGAGTCCGTCGTCACCAAGTTGCGACGGACCATCTCTCGCGCGATGCGCTGATACACCGGAAGGCGGTGCAGGGTGGGCTCTGAGAGCGGCTGGCGACGATTCATTGCACTCGACATGCTTACCGACCTAGTTGCCGTGATCGCTCGGCCGATGCCGACACTGCTTCGAGAAATGCCGCACGCACGGCGCGCGACTCCAACATTCGTAGTCCCGCCGCAGTAGCTCCGCCAGGTGAGGTCACTTGCGAACGAAGCTCCTCGGGAGAACTGGCCGTAACACTCAGCATTTCGGCGGCGCCCATCAGTGTTCCCACCACCAACTCTCGCGACATCTCGCGAGGAAGTCCTTGATGCACGCCGGCCTCGATCAGTGATTCGGCGACAAGGTAGATAAATGCCGGGCCACAGCCCGAGACTCCTGTCACGGCATCCATGTGACGCTCCGAGACACGAACAACGGATCCGACCGCCCCAAGAATGGACGACGCCCACTCCAGATCGTCACTGGTAGCCGTCACGCCTCCCGAGATTGCCGACACTCCACGGCCGACGAGGACGGGTGTGTTGGGCATCGCGCGGACCACGGCCACGCCATGTGGCAGAACCGCACTCAGTCGATCGGTCGAGAGACCTGCGACGACCGACATGACTCGCGTCACGCCGCACGCACCGACCAAGCGAGCAACACTTTCTGCGTGTTCAGGCTTCACGGCGAGTACCGCACCCGTCGAGGGACCGACGTGCTCGAGCTCAAGGCTCGCTACGACGCTGACGCCAGGGAGGTCTTGACCCAGGACGTAGCGCGTGAAAGCATCATGCTCCACAATCACGATCTTCTCCGGCTCGCACCAGTGGGCCGAAACGAGGCCCGTCGCTAGGGCGCTCCCCATCCGACCGCCGCCGACAATTACGAGGTCAAAAGCCATGGTTCCACGCTAGTGCAAATGTGAAATGTGCCTACCGGCGGCGGCGGCGTCGGTAAAGGGCGGGAAATCCGAGGCTCATCACCGTCGGAAACAGTTCATCCACGAAGTGCACCGCCGCACCCGTAATCTCGTCCAGCAGTTCTGGCGTGATCTCCGCGACGGGGAATCGACCGACGAGATAGAGACCGTCTTCGGGACCGAGCGCCACGTGGAGTGGGTACATTTCGGCGTTCTTTACCAGTAGGTAGCGATAAATCTCGTCGACGTTTTCTTCCGGAGCGGGCATCAGCTCAGTCTCGACGTGAAGAGTCCGCTGACGCCACGTGAGCCATACCGCGATGTAGTCACGCTCGTCGCCGCGAAACCGCAAAAGCCACCGCGGGCAGTCACTGGTGATATCTGGCTCTTCGATGTGAATCAGAGTGTCGGACGCCAACCAAGGGGACGCCCATTCGTGAATAGTGGCTGCGAGTCGCTGACGATCGGCGCCGTCGGTAAGACGAGTGTGACTCACCGACACAGCAGTAGGGCGCCGGATTGCAGTCGCTCGACAAGGTCACCGATAGCGCGCGCCGTCCGGCACCAGGTGTACGTTGCTGCGTTTAACCGCGCCGCATCTCGCATTGCGGGCAAGACGGTGGCGTCAAGTGAGCTGACAATGGCCTCCGACCAGTCCAGTGGGTCGCGTGAAGATAGGAGTCGCCCATTGACATGATCGTGCACCAACGTGGTGAGCCCTCCGACGGCCGAGGCAATCACGGGTGTGCCACACGCGGTCGACTCCAATGCCACCAGTCCAAAACTTTCGGCGAGCGATGGCACCAGCGTGAGGTCGGCCGCGCGATACCACGTCGATAGCAGCTGATGTGATTGGGGGGCGACAAACGAAACATTCTCAATTACCCCGGCATTCGCGATTCGCTCACGCAGATGTCGCACAGCTTCGAGACCGTGGGGGCCGCTCGGGCCACCGACGATCGCTAAATGACCAACGCCAAGACGTTCACGAACTGCGAGGAATGCTTCGAGTGCCAAATCGGCACCCTTCAGAGCCTGGATGCGCCCCGCGAATAGAAGAAGTGGTTCGTGAAGTGGCATATGGAGCGCGAGACGCGCCTCCCGGCCCGGTCCGGGCGAAAAGAAAGCGTGTTCGACACCGAGCGGAACGATGTGGACCCTCGCGGGGTTGGCGTTGTAGTACTCCACTATCTGGTGGGCCTCGACATCGCAACTGGCCAAGATGGCGTCCGAGCAACCAATAATTCGCTGCTCTTCTTCTGCCCTCTCTTCCGACTCCGCCTGGAACGTCGCCGCCTTAATCCGCTCCAACGTGTGAAAAGTGCAAATCAGGGGAATATCGAGTTCGTGCTTCAGGCGATGACCCGCGATACCACTGAGCCAGTAGTTCGCGTGGATGACATCGGGCAAAGGTCCTCGGCGCATGTCAATTGACACCGAGTCGGTGAACTGCTCAAGGTGTTGCCGCAGCGCATCCATAGAGAGAGAGGAGGCCGGCCCGGCGGTGATGTGTCGAACGCGCAGACCCGGCTCGACATGAACTTCATCGCGGAGAGATGGTTCGTCGCGACGGGTGTAGATCGTGACGTCGTGACCGTGACGTGCGAGGGCCGCGCCCATTTCACGCACATACACATTCATTCCCCCGCCGTCGCCCGTGCCCGGTTGCGCTAACGGGGATGTGTGATACGACAGCACGGCAATACGGGCCACTATTTCTTCCCTTCCGCATCGTTATCCGTTAAGAAACTCCTCAAAATAGTGAGGAGTGCTTGGCGCTGCGCATCGCTCAGTCGAGGATCCGACTGAATAGCCAGTTCGGTCGTACCCGTGCGATCTTCGTCGAGAATGCCTGCTTGTACGTAGAGCGATTCAGCCGAAATCTCTAGGGCCTTGGCAATCTTCTGCAGAATTTCCGCGGAGGGTTTGCGCAGATTTGCCTCTATCTGTGACAGATAGACGTTCGATACACCCGCGAGTTCGCCCAGTTTTCTGAGCGAAATCTGAGCACGGGCACGGTGTTCGTGGATGAAGCCACCGAGTCCTTCGCGTTCACGTGCCACCCCTACAGCGTAGGAGGATTTCGGACATCCACACGTGGGGGCCGATGAGGTTGAATTACCCATTTGACGTGATGAAGGGGAACGGGACCAAAGGCCCGTGAATCCCGCGACGCCTCACGGTGGTCGCCGACGAGGACCAGTTCGACACTGCCGAGCCCGACGCGCACCTCACTCACGCGCTTGACGAGCTCTCGCGTAGGGACCTCTGGATCCGAACACACCACGACGTCGCCGACCCGCAAGGAGCGAGGAATCAGGACTCTTCGTACCGCCCACAGATATTCGCCCGGTGCATACGTGGGAGTCATGCTGGACCCCTCGACGCGGACACGACGCACGAAAGGTGAAAAACATCGGACGAATCCCGCGAGGGCTCGTGTCGCTAATCTGACCATGACCTCATTCCTAGTCGAGTCCCGACGGGAAACAACGGCGAAAGGTAGTCCCATGACCATATTGCAGCGAATCACCGACGTGATTAACGCCACCGCAGATCCGGTTCACGCACACTGCGACCTTCCCTGTGGTGTCTACGACCCGGCGCAGGCGAAGTTGGAAGCGCAGTCTGTCAAGGCCTGCATGGAGAAGTACGCCGCGAGCTCCGATAACGACTTCAAAGTTCGAGCGACCACCATTAAGGAAGAGCGCTGCGAGCTGGTAAAGCACCACCTCTGGGTTCTGTGGACGGACTACTTCAAGCCCGAGCACGTCGCCGCACACCCCAGCTTGCACGACCTCTTCTGGAAGGCGACGAAGTCGGCCGGTGAAGCGAAGAAGACCAATGACGTTGCTGTGGCCGACCGACTTCTCAGTGAGATTGACGCCATCGCCGAAATTTTCTGGGCCACCAAGAAGTAAGTCGCACTACGTAGCAAACTGCCCCCGGGGTTTCCCCGGGGGCAGTTTGCTGTTGTACTTACGACGTCCAATAACGACCCAGCAGATATGCCGTCAACCACACCAAAGAAATCATCACTATCGCGAAAACTGCCGTGAGCCACGGTCGGCGATCGAGCCATACCGAACGCCGGATGGGATTTTCAAAGAATCGATAGCTCAGTGCGGCGCACAGAGTGGCGGCGGCAATCTGCTCCACGCGAGCGAGCGGCGACAGCGAGGTCATCACGCCGTACTTAATCTGTGCGTACTGCTCGGGGAGTTTGAGCCACGCCCAGTGAAAGAGATAGAGCGAATACGAAATATCGCCGATATAGCGAAGTGGTTTCGTCGCAAAGAATCGTGACGGCGCAAACGGAAGTGTGGCGCTACCGAAGAACAGCAGCGCTCCTGCCGGTGCGCAGGCCCACCACGTCAACGTCCCAGGAACCAAACTTGAGTCGGTCAATGTGTACGCCGCCGCCACGATGATGGCGAGTGACAACCAACCGACGAAAGTCGCTACGCGTGCATTGATCGTTCGCCAACTCGTCGGTAGCGCGGCGAGGAGTGCGCCCAGTCCAATCTCCCAGAAGCGAGTCTTCGGAGAAAAATAGGCGTAGGGACTCCCGGTGGTGAGCTGAGCGCTTTCGTACGCTGACCACGCCACAATGAGGGCGAGAACGCCTGAGAGGGCCACTCGATGACGACGGAGTCCCACCACGGCCGCCGTCAGCAAGAGGAGAAGCGGGACGACAAAGTAGAACTGCTCTTCGACTGCGAGGGACCAGTAGTGCGTGATCAGAGATGGAGGGAGACCCTGGGAGAAATAGTCCATGCCGACCGTGATGAAGTGAAAGTTCACGCGAAATGTTGACGCCCAGCGAAGATCCTCGAGCAACGGAATGGAAGTGAACGGTCCGAGGTAGTAGTACGCCGTCAACACCGTGCCAATCATCACGAGAGTGGCCGCTGGCATGATGCGGCGGATCCGACGGGTATAGAAGCGACCGAGGATGGCAATAGCTGATGTCAGTCGTTGGTCCGACTGAGCCATCGAGAGGGACTCACGGAGCAGAAGCTCAGTAATGACAAAACCCGAGATCACAAAGAAGACGTCAACTCCGATGTACCCACCGGCAAAGTGAGGCACCTTTGCGTGGGCAATGATGACCAAGATGACCGCGAGGGCGCGCAACCCCTGGATATCCGGACGAAAGTGCTGCTTCTCGGATTCGACGTATCGCGACGTTTCATCAAGTACGTTCACTACGCCTCTCCCATCTGAGGATGCGCCGCGCAGGATGTGTAAAGCGGATTCGCCTCAAGAACATCACGGGCAATCTCGGCTCCGCAGGACACGCATCGGCGGTATGTCCCGTCGGCTAAACGACGCATAGCCGTGGCGACGTCATCCAAGGTTTTTTCTATGTGGGCGACAGATTGGTTTTCGTTTGACACGCGTCGAGCCTACGAGGTCTGGTGGGTGTAAATGAGGTACACCACCATGTTGTCGCGGGCGACGAGATTCCCATCACTGGACACATCGGCAAACGATGGCGCACCAATCATGTCTTGGAAGTTCGAGAGGGCTGAACTCGTTCCCGTCGAAAGGTTCGTCGCCAAGATGGTGTAGCGGTTATACGCGGGGTCGTACTCGTAGTTGTAGAGATAGCCATCAATCACAGCCCGTCCCTGCCAGTTAATTCCTGGAACATTGACTGACGTCAGCAACACATCACCATTGGTATCTACGCCGTCATAGCGATGAAGAATCATTTCGCCGCTGCGGTCAAAGAAGTACAGCTGCCCGTCGTTCGATGGGACTAGGTAGGAATAGTTGTATCCCCACATAGTGGTACCCGGCAGGAGAGACGACTCTCCAGAGCTCAGATCGATGACTGTCAGGCCATAGAAGTTGGATACGACGACCGAATTTTCACCGTAGAGAGCAATCGAGTTGGCGCAGTTCGTAGCCGTACTGGCGAGGTACGTCGTGTCGCCCGTCGCCGACACCACCAAGATGCCGGTGTCGAACCAGTAACTGCCGTAGCCCGTGGTGTAGTAGACCACGGAATTGTCCGCACGTGCCACACTGCCTCCGACACTGACGTTCTCCGGCAGAGCCGTGGTGGTGTCGAGCGTGAACGTAACGGCGCCATTGAGAATTCGCACAATGGTGTTGCCGCTGTGATACCAGACTGCGCCGTCCGGTGTCACTGAGGCGGAGTACGGCCACGTGGGAATGGATGCAACGGCGCGATAGTTACTGGCTTCATACTTGTCGGCTGTCGTCACGGTCGTTGAGGCGCCCCCGCCCATTCCGCTCCACCATCCGTAACCCTGAATCGTGACGCGATACTCGGTGGACGCCGTGAGGCCACCAACGCGGCACGTATTCACTCCCGGACCTTCGAGCGAACGACACTCCGTGACGTAGGTCCCGTCCATTGTCGAGATAGTCATCTGTGAGAACCACATCGAACCGTACGTTTCGGTACTCGTCCAGGTTCCCGTTACTTCATTACCGAACACCGAGAGAGAGACCTTGGTGATCTGCACGTACGGATCCCCGGGCGTAAAGAAGACCTGTGCCGGAGTCGCACCCCAGTTGTTAATAGCTTCCAGCACAACTCGGTAGTTCTTACCAAGAGTCATCCCCGCGAGCCAGCTAGACGTTTGCCACCATCCACACCACCCCTGCCATGTCAACGTCTCGGTCCCGTCGGCGTTTTGGAGATAGACCGACAAGCGATATTCGCTCAGACCAACCTCGGCGGTGTTATCCGGTGCTGTCCACGTGGCCTGGAAACCAGCTAGTTCATTTCCCGAAACCGCAAAGTCGGTAGCGGCGTGCAACTTCGGTGCCACAACGTCGAGCTGGCCGATCGCTACGACGTTCGCCTCCGCGGACCGAACGTCACCCGCCATACCGCCGTACTCAATAAATCCCGCACCCCACGTCGTGGCGCTCATGTCGTTGTAGCAGTCGTTCGTGCCCTGCATGAGTGTCGATTCACTCATTGCCCAGTTGTTCGGTTCGTAGTAGCAGAAACTCGGCACGAATCCATTGACGCCAACGCCGGTACCCACAACACCGTTGCCTCCTGGTCCCGACATCGCGGCCCCTTGAGCGAACTGCGTACCAGCCAAAGGACCGGCCACGATGAACCACTTTTGGAACGACGCCAGTGGGTCAGACTGGTAACCCTCAGTCCACGATGTGGTGGGGTCGTTATTGGCGTACATGTAGGAGAACTTCAGGTCTCCCGTGACTGGGTCACGAATGTACGCCGGGTCGTCCGTTATCGCCATATAGAACTGGCTGGCGTAGCCGTAGAGAAATTGGTACTGCGCAAGGGTGAGCGGGGCCGCCAAGTATCCCTGCATGCCAAAGAGCGAGTACTGCGACGCGGCCGACAGCACGGTCCCGAACGTTCCCCAATTGGACATCAACTGCAAATAGTGATCCGTTGCGGGATTGTAAAGAATGTTGTTCGGAGTCGCAATGACGTACAACTTCATGGGCAACTGAGACGAGTCCGGGCGAATTTCGAGGTTGGCGAGGTCGTGATTAATGGACTCTTCGGACCCTTCCAATACCATGACGGGTCGTCCGCCCCAGTAGTTCATGCAGTAGGTGCCGCACGTCTGTCGCCAGTTCGGCCACGACAGTCCGACAGTGCCGTGCGTGACGTAGACGCTCACCATCCAGTTCGGAGGCAGGTTGGAGACCGATATCGGGAGACCACTCGTTGCGGCCGCTGAAATCAAAGTTGATGTCTCTGGCTTCAGTGACGAGAACACCGCCGGAACACTGACGGACGGCTGCGAGGTAGTACAACTCCCGATCACCAGGGCCGCCGAATCTCCCGCTGCGTTCGTGGCCACGACGGCGGCGCTGTACGACACGCCCTCGGTCAAACCTGTCACGTAACACGTCGGCGTACCGGCATCAAAAGTCGTCGGACCAGATACCGCCGACGTCGTGCACGAGTGAGCCGTACCACTTTCGTCCGTCACCGTCATCGTGTAGCTCGTGATTGGCGCATTGAGACCCGCGAACTCGGACGGGTTCCAGCGGCCTTGCACCCAGGTCGCACCCCACGTGTACACCGTCCCCCACGTTGGCGTCGATGGCTGGGGCGTTTGGGGCATCGCGGAATATCCCGTTTTCAGGATTCGATGGGGCCAGACATCCGTGTCCAGTGGCAGTGCCTGATTATTGACGGTGTAGACCGATGCGATGTACCCGTTGAGGTCGGAGACGTACGTCCACGTGTTATGCACCGTGTCAAAGGTCGCGTACCGTCCCCAGCAGTCAGATCCAATGTAGAGAACATCGTTGGCGTCGAACGCCAGACGGTACGGTGAACAGAGATCGCCGTACCACGTCACGTTGTAGGTAGCGCCAGAGATCCCATCAAAAACATTTCCGTTCACCACACCGACGGCGCCGCTGCAGATGTCCGACACCCACACGCGGCCTGCACTATCGATTGCCACACCGTTAATACAGTCAGCGCCGTTTAGGAACTTGTTCTGCCACTCTCCGGCAACGTAGTCATACACGTGGAGGAACCAGTTATCGGTCGCAAATACTGCTTCACCGTTCGGACCCATCGCCATCTGATGCCCCGAGCCACTGTCGTTGTAGCCCATATTGGTGACTGAACCATCAGCGGCAACGTAGAAGATGTCGCTGCAGCTGTTCTGGACGTAGATACCGCCCTCGGGTCCGGGCAGGATATCGATGATGGCGCAGTCGTAACCGTACGTCGTCGAAATCGTGGCCGACGAGAACGTTTCCTGCAGGTTCGGATCAGAGCCCACGAACCCAATCCAGTTGTCGTACGCAATCCACCCCGTTCCCACGTGACGAATCACGTTGGGGTTCGGGAGGTTGACACTCGCACTACTACCGGACTCGCCCGCAGCGTTCACTGCTACCACCGACACGCTGTACATCACAAAGTTGGTGAGATCCGTAATGGTGCACGAATAGAGAGTCGGTGCGACGTCACACGAACCAGCGAGACCACCACCCGGCGCGTAGGCGTACGCCACGTAACCGGTAATCGCACTGCCACCATCGGAGTCAGGTGCCGTCCAGTACGCAGTAATGGCCGACGTAAGAGCGACAACTGAAATATCGTTCGGCATCGACGGAGTTGTAAACGGTGTTTGATCTAGCTCATTCGATGGGTCGGAATCACCTACATCGTTCGTGGCCACGACCGAGACCGTGTAGGACGTTCCATTAGAGAGACCCGCGACCACACATGACGTTGCCGACGCGGCGGCCGAGCAGGTGAAGAGCGTTCCTTTCGCGTCGAGCGCGTACACCGTGAATCCGGTAATCGCGGAGCCGCCGTCCGCACCCGGAGTCCACGTCACGAGGAGTGACGCATTACCGGTGATCGCACTCACCAGTGTGGGTGCACTCGGGGCAGCAATAGCGGGGGTTGGCGTTCCCAAAGTGACGGTTGACGCCGGCGACTCACCCGCATTATTCAAAGCGACCACCGAAAGTGAGTAGGTCGTGCCATTTGTTAGTCCGGTGACGATGCACGTGAGCTTGGACGTCGTGCAGGTAAAGACGCCGCCATCGCCGTCATCGGCGGTCACGGTGTAGGAGTACACCGCTGACCCACCATCGCTCACCGGCGCCGACCACGCCACTTCCAGTGTTGCGTCGCCTGATGTCACGAGCACCGACTGCGGAGCACTCGGAACCGCATAGGGCGTCGCCGAGGTGGCGTTCGACGCGGCGGAGTTGCCCTCGGAGTTCGTCGCTACAACCGTCACGACGTAAAGCACGCCATTGGTGAGTCCAGAAACGGTGCACGTCGTCGACGTCGTCGTGCAGGTAAAGACCCCGCCATCACCGTCGTCGACCGTCACGGTGTATCCCGTCAACGTCGTGCCGCCCAGCGTTGCCGGGGCCGACCACGCAACAGCCAACGAGCCATCGAGAGAAGTAACGGTATCGAGCTTCGGAGCTCCCGCGACAGTTGCCGGAGTTTCCGACGACGACGCGGAGGGAGAGGAGTTGCCAGTGATATTCGTCGCGACCACGGTCACTGCGTACGACGTTCCGTTCACGAGACTGGTAATCGTGCACGACGTCGTTGAGGTCGTACACGATCGTGTGTGCCCCGCGCCGTCATCCGCCGTTGCAACGTAGGACGTAATTGCTGATCCACCCGTCACGGCGGGAGCCGTCCAGCTCACTACCAACGAGGAGTTGCCCCGTGTGACAACGAGAGACGTCGGACTACCGGGAACGTCACCGGGTGTTCGCGTTAGCGCCGACGACGCTGCAGAATTACCGGCCCCATTACTCGCCAACACAGTGATGGAATATGACGTTCCGTTCGTCAAGCCGGTAACTGAACAGGATGTTGTGGCCGTCGTGCACGTGAATTCACCGCCGCTGCCGTCGCGGGCATAGACGGTGTACCCCGTCAACGCACCACCACCGTCACTCGACGGAGGAGACCACGACACGGCCACGGAGCCAGACGACGCAGTCGCCGTCACCGATAAGGGAGTGCCCGGAGGGTTGTACCCCGTTGTCACCGTTGAGCTCGGCGTTGCCGCAACCGAATACCCCGCGCTGTTGTGTGCGAAGACACGAATGGCATACGTAGTCGTTGTTGCGAGACCCGACAACGTGCACGTTCGGGTCACAAGGTCCGGATGACAACGAGAGATAAAACGGTTGGTTGATGCCACCAGCGCTACGGCCAGATAGTCGTCAATAACGGATCCACCGTCACGTGTCGGGGCATCAAAGCTCACGCCAATTGATTCGGGAGCGGGGGCCGCCACCACGTTCTGCGGCGCACTCGGTCTGTCAATTACGGTGACCGAACTACTCGATGTCGATGGATTCGACGTACCAGCCGCATTGGTTGCGGTGACCGAAAACGAGTACGCCAGACCGGCGGTGAGATCCGTAATCGTGCATGACGTCGATGTCGTTGAACACGTCTGACCCCCTGGCGACGCCGTGGCGGTGTAACTGGTGACGGGCAGTGAGGGACTCGAGGACGGCTGCCACATCACTCGGGCGTGAAGGCCAAAGGCCGCAACAACAACGCCAGTTGGCGGTGTCGGAGCTTCCGCTCGAGGCGTTACCGTCACCGGTGCCGAGGGCAGTGACATACCGGTGGTTCCCACCGCGTACACGGACAACGTATAGGTCACGTCGTTGGCGAGACCACGCACCACGCAGGAAGTTGTCGTGACGATGCACGTCGCATTATTGGGCTTTGCGATGACGACGTAGCGCGTCGCACCCGTCACACTCGACCAGTTCACCAGCGCCGACGAGTCACCGGCGGTCGCCACCACGTTCGTTGGTGCCGGAACCACAGCGTGGGGCCGCAGTGGGACGGAGTGTGGCGCACGGGAATTCAACTTCCCTCGGGAGTGACGCGTCACTGCGCCGGCCGGCGAGACGGTGGCCAACGCCAGACCTAGTACCGCAACCCACGCAACGATCCGGCGCGTCATCAGATCAACCTGCCCGTGAGCTGGAGTGCCGTCGCGACAACTACAACGACACCCGCCAGACGCGTCGCCCACGTCACTGGGTAGTCCTCACCGTCGAATGCCGAGACGGCGGCATACAGAACATTGACGACCGCCATGAGAATGAGCAGTCCCGCGACCTGCCAAAAGCCGTCACTCGACAGCGTTGCCATCCACCGCCCGCCGAGGGTACCGATGGCGGCCATCACCCCGATGTTGGCGACCCCGCGGGGAATGGCACGATAGAGCGGCGTCGGCAGCGAACCACGCACCCAGCCACCCACTGACCCTTGAGCAATCTGCAAGACAACGAGTAGAGCGAGTACCCACGTCCACCCTAAGAATGCGTGCAAGAGAAGAGCAGTAAACACTTGTCGCAACACATGCGATGCGCGATGCGCCCACGCGCGCTGTTCATCGAGGTCGATAGCGGTCACGGTCTCCAGGCGCTGGGGAAAATGAAGAGTCGAAACCGTCGACAACACGTAACGCAATAACAGCGCCAGGCCAACGAAGAGACCAACGGTCGACGCACTGTGAACAATTGGGAGTTGGAGTCCGGCCGCCGACTCAGACGCACCGACGAGCTGCGTAGACAAAAATGCTCCAAAGAGGGGACCAATCACCATGTCGCCTGCTCGTTTCCACCGATCGTGGAGCGTCGCTAACTCCAATCGGATGAGTGGGCGTATCTGTTTCACGATGATGGCCGTTCCGAACAGCATGGCGGCCATTAGCGAAAAACTCACCAGCATCCCGAGAGAGAACATGTGGCCCGTCAACACACCCGCCAGCAAAGTAACGACGGTTGCCGTGAGCCCCGCCCAACCATCCAGTGCTCCACAGATCATCATGATGGTGAAGGGAACAAGGTGTCCGGGCGCGGGATACCCGTGCGTCTCAAGTGCATTAAAGACTGCGGCAGCTCCTCCGGCGATGGGCAGTACCAACGACGCGGAGCCAAACATTGCGCGTAGATACGACCCGTCTTGCACGCTCGACGCAATCATCGGACTAATCGGCGCAATTTTTCGTGGCCACTGAGAACTCACACGGTCCACCACACTGCGGCCGGGCAACTGCCACCAGCGCGAAGCGTCGCCTCGCCCAATGTTTTCGTGCACGGTGTCATCGAGTGCGGCACCAATCTGCTGAGTTGACATCGGGCCACTCGAACCACCCGACGAACTGCCGCCGCCCGCCGAAGAGGGCGACGAACCACTCGCCATCGGTCGCGCCGCCACTCCACCACCGGTGGGCACCCGCACCGCCCCGACCGATCCAGCAACACTGGCCGCCACCGACGCAGTCGCCGCCACGGTGGCGGCGACTGCAACCAGGTTCGTGACCTGTTTCATGGTCTGCTCTGGATGCTCGGTCGGCACGAGTGGGGGCGCCTGCAAAACATCGTTGGCGCTTCCCGCCACGGTCGTGGTCGTCACTGCCTTGGCGTTGATATCGATGTACGACTTGGCGAAATTGTTCGGATTGGTTTCGTCGATCGCCGTCATCACCAGTTGTGACTCTGGTTCGAGACGTGACAGCAGTGACGTCGGAATCGCGGTAGACGCTGTGACGGAACCATCGGCGCTCGCCGTTGTCGTCGCGGCGAGGTAGGTGCCCGCGATCACCAATTTGTGCGACTGACCGGCGTACGAGGCCGGAATCGGAACGTTCAATGTCACCACACCGTTGACGTCCGCGATACCTGTTGCGAGCACGAGTGGCGTGGAGTGAAGAACCGTCGAGACGGTACTGCCTGGCACAAACCCTGACGATGTCATCGACAACACGAAATACTGACCCGTGCCGGGAAAACCACCGAATGGAAAGGCGATGGTGTTGCCAGTGGAAAGGTCGGACGGCAAGGTTGCCGACGCCACGATGGTTCCTTGAACGGCCGTGTTATTCGTCGAGGGAGCGAGAAGTGTTGACCACGCCGTTGGGTTCGTGGAGGGCGGGATGGTGAATGTTCCGAGGGTTTCGCTTCCGGTGACGGCAATATTCACGTTGGACCCTGGCGTGAATCCACGCCCCGTCGTTTGAACAACGGGATCGGATGTTGGATCCGACGGTGGTTGCATCAGCATGGAGACATTGCCATTGGTCCCCGTGCGAGGTCCGCCCGCTTCGGGTGGCAAGGTCGTCGTGGACGGCACAATATCGACGGAACTGGTGACAACGGGAGCGGTGTAGTTCGTGGACGCGACGCGAACAGTCACCACGTAGGAACCAATCGACGTTGGGGCAACGGGGGAACATTGAGTAGGCGAGGTCACGGGACAGTACGAAATGCTGATCGGCACCGACGCGGGAGTTACGTTTGGTGTCACGGGATGTGCGAGACCGTCGGTGACGGCCGACACGCTCGCTACTTTGATGACTGCCGGTGCCGGTGCCACAACAAGGCTGCGCACGACGGGCGTTGCGGCGGCGTAGGACAATGTTCCCGACTGCGTCGCCGTCACAGTGCATAGGCCGGCGGACACGAAGGTCAGTTGGTTGCCGACCACGGCGCAACTTCCCGTCGCCGTGAAGACGACCGGTTGGCCCGACGTAGCCGAGCCCACTAGTGTCCGCGAACCGGCACCAAAGATCGCCGGTGCGAGAGCGCTAAACGTGATTGATTGTGACTGTGCCGCGACTGACGACGTCATGGTCGCGGGCGACGACAAGCCCACGGCGTTTTGGGCGACGACGGAAGCGGTGTACGTATCTCCGGCGGGCACCGCAGTAATGGTGCAACTCAACGTTGGACTACTCAGGGATGCGGGCGAACAGGATTCGCCATCCAACATGGCGGTGTAGCCCGTGATGGGACTGAATCCGTCACTCACCGGCGCGGTCCAGCTCAGAGTTGCGGTCACGAGACCATTCGTCGGCGCCGACCACTGCACACCAAGGTTGCGTGGAGACGAAGGAGCAACCGGTGTAGCGGCCACGACAGCGGCTCGCAGATTGCGCAGACTCATCACATCGAAGCGTGACGACGTTGAGGCATTCACCGCCGAGACTCCCATGCGCAGGGTGGAGGGCACTGTCGACGACGGCCATGCCCACGTCGGTAACGCGATGTCGAGAACAGTCACCAGACCGCGGCCATCGCCACTGTCCACTGCAACCGTAAGTTCAGCTAACGATGATGTGAAATTTGGTGGCAGGACACTGACAAAGAAATGTTGCCAGCCGGTGGAGGGGTCCGCCTGGTGTAGTGGGCCGACTGTCTTCGTAGACGTCGCCAACGCACCGAAGGGTTGAGCAGTTGACGAGACGAAGCAGTACCCCGATAGTCCGCGGCCAGAACTCGTGTCGCCCGCTCGCACGACGACTTGATTTGCGGTCGAAGTGGCGGAGTTCCATCCGACCGCAGGACACGACGCAGAATTGGTTGATGCCGCGTCACCCGCAGCGTCAAACGTGATACCGAGAACGGCACCGGGGAGTCCACCGGAAGTTTCGCCGTATCCGCCAGCGATCGCGGAAGAGGGAACTGTTGGACTCGTGACCGAGGAATCTACGATCCACAGTGTCCTCGCCCCGCCACCGCCGCCATATGACTGAGAGTCAAACTCAGCGTAGAGAGCGCTTGAGGACGGAAACGTTTGCTGAACTAACACTCCTGATGCATTGATGCTGGACGAAGTGGTATCCGTTAAAAGAATTTGCGCGCCCTCACCGTCGTCCACCACTCCGGATGAAGGGGAACACGAATTGGTCCCAGCCGCAATAGACGTCAGGCAGGGCAGACTCGCCGTGGAGCTAGTGGGGGTGAGAAATTTCACGGTGGAGGGAACCGACACAGCGTCGCCAATCGATTCCGAAATCAACGTCGTCACGCCGCTTCCCGTGGGCAGGGCCGAGGCGGAACCAGGTAGCCCGACAGCAAAGAACGGTGAAAGCACGAGTGAAATTGCGGCGATGGGTCGCCAGGGGAACCCCACTCTTTCACCTCTTTCACACACTCAAAGAAACTACGTTTCGGTGCAAGAAGTCTAGGAAATTACGAACTCTTGGTCTAGTGCGCCAAAAAAGAGCCTATTTTTTAGGGCTTGTGGCGGACCAGACTACGATTTCTCCGGGCCGCTAGCTCATCGGGAAGAGCAGGAGACTTTTAATCTCAAGGTGCCGGGATCGAGACCCGGGCGGCCCACCAACATAGGAGGCCCCGTGGCGACCACGTCAATCACTGCCGAAACCTTTGACAACGTCGTCACCGCGGGTGGCACGGTAGTTCTGGACTTTTGGGCGGCGTGGTGTGGCCCGTGTCGCACATTCGCTCCAATTTTCGAAAAAGTGTCGGATTCTTTTCCCGATGTGACATTCGGAAAAATAGATACCGAGGATCAACAAGACCTCGCCCGGGCATTCAACATCATGTCAATACCAACGCTGATGATCATTCGCGATCAAATTGTGATTTTCCATCAGGCGGGTGTCGTTCCTGAAGCAGCTCTGACCGACCTCGTGACGCAGGCACTCGCACTCGACATGGATGCAGTGCGCGACGACATTGCGAACGACGAATCAGATGAGCAGTGACTCTCGCGCAGTTGCGCGGTTGCATACCGTCGACGACGCTGAGCGCCTCGCACGACGACGACTGCCGCGACCCGTCTTTGACTACATAGCGGGTGGGGCCGGAGCCGAAGCAACCCTTGCGGCAAACATTGCCGATATACGCCGTGAAATTTTTCTCCCGCGCATGGGCGACACAATTGGCATCGAACCTCGCGACACGCGTCGCGTTGTCCTCGGCAATGAGTCTCCGTTACCCTTCGCCATCGGGCCGGTAGGTTTCACGCGTTCAATGCATCCCACCGGAGATGTCGCCGGCGTCAGGGCAGCGGGGAAACTCGGTATTCCCTTCTGCCAAAGTTCAATGTCGGGTCACACTATTGAAGAAGTTGGCGCCGCCGCCACCGCACCCTGGTGGTACCAGCTCTACCCACTCGGAGGGCGCCAAGGAGGCGAGCAGATGATCGCCCGAGCGCAAGCCGCGGGAGCAAGTGCGTTAGTCGTCACGATGGACACGGTCGTCCCGGGTAACCGAGAGAGAGACTTGACCTACGGTGCGGCCTTACCCGTCAGAGTTAATCGCAACACGATGGCGTCCATGGCTCGCTATGTCGTCACCAAACCCACGTGGCTGGCCCACGCTGCTCGTGATCGGTTCCGATTTCCACTTGCAAATACTCACGGAATGACTCGGGATGGTCGACCACTTCGTGAAGATGAAGCATTGATGTATTGGATCGTCGAGCCGCCGACGTGGAGCGATCTTCAGTGGATGAGAGAACAGTGGCGCGGCACACTCGTGGTGAAAGGTCTCGTGACGGCCGACGATGCCCGTCGAGCTCTCGACGCCGGCGTCGACGGCATCATTGTGTCAAACCACGGAGGTCGTCAACTCGACCAAACCCCCAGTTCCCTGCGCGCACTTCGCGACATCGCCCCCGTGGCGAGTCCTCACGTCGACGTTCTCGTCGATGGTGGCATTCGTCGAGGTAGCGACGTCATTGTTGCCCTTTGCCTTGGCGCCCGTGCCGCGTTATTGGGTCGCGCTTGGGTCTACGGCCTCGCCGCCGGCGGCGAAAACGGCGTGACCAAAGTTCTCGAGATCATTCGCAATGACATGATTCGGACGATGCAACTGCTGGGCGTGCGCTCAATAGACGAACTTGGCCCCGAGCTCCTTTGCGACCAACGTCGCTAGTCGCGACGCAACGGCTTATACCGCAGACGATGCGGTTGATCAGCAGCGGCCCCGAGACGCTTTTTTCGATCAGCTTCATAATCCGTAAAGTTGCCTTCAAACCAGCGGACATCAGCCTCGTCTTCAAACGCGATCACGTGCGTCGCGATGCGATCTAAAAACCACCGATCGTGACTAATCACGACAGCGCAGCCTGGAAACTCCAGGAGGGCGTCCTCTAGCGCTCGCAATGTGTCAACGTCCAGATCGTTCGTGGGTTCGTCGAGCAAGAGAACATTCCCGCCCGAGGTAAGAACTTTCGCCAGCTGCACGCGGTTGCGTTCACCCCCCGACAACTGCCCGACCAACTTTTGTTGATCAGAACCTTTGAATCCGAAACTCGCCACATAGGCCCGAGCGTGAATCTCTCGCGATCCCACCTTGATATGTTCGGCGCCTCCAGAAATTTCGTCGAACACCGTGGCAGACGCGTCAAGTTCCGAACGGCTCTGATCCACGTAGGCGAGCTGGACCGTCGGTCCCACGGTGAGAGTTCCGCTATCGGGAGTTTCTCCTCCGACCAGCATGCGAAACATCGTTGTCTTGCCCGCACCGTTCGGCCCGATCACTCCGACGATGCCTCCAGGAGGCAAAATAAACGAGAGGTCGTCAATCAATATTCGATCGCCGAAAGCTTTGCTCAGATGATCAGCGTTCACGACGAGATCACCTAATCGAGGGCCTGGCGGAATAGTGATTTCCAACTTGTCGGGGCGCTTGTCGGCCTGTTCGGAGGCGGTGACGAGTTGGTTGAATGCCGTGAGTCGCGCTTTGCCCTTGCTTTGGCGAGCGCGGGGTGACATGCGGATCCACTCCAACTCGCGTTCGAGGGCCTCTTGTCGATTCTTATCTGCCTTCTCTTCGGCAGCCAGACGATTCTGTTTTTGCTCGAGCCAACTTGAGTAGTTCCCTTTCCAAGGAATTCCGGCGCCACGATCAAGTTCGAGAATCCACTCAGCCACATTGTCGAGAAAATATCGATCGTGGGTGATTGCTACGACGGCACCCGGATAATCCTGCAGGGTACGTTCGAGCCACGCCACCGACTCGGCGTCCAGGTGGTTGGTGGGTTCGTCAAGAAGTAGTAGGTCCGGCTTGGATAGCAGTAATCGGCACAGGGCAACTCGTCGACGCTCGCCACCGGATAACACAGTGACATCGGCGTCCGGTGGTGGAAGACGTAGTGCCTCCATAGCGATGTCGAGTGTGCGTTCTAGGTCCCACGCATTTGCTGCATCGATCTTCGACTGCAAGTCAGCCTGCTCGGTCAGCAAGGCGTCGAAGTCGGCGTCGGGATCTCCCATGGCCGCGCAAACTTCATTGAATCGAGTGATGAGTGCGACGGTTTCAGCCATTCCCTCGGCGACATTTCCCAGTACATCTTTTGTGGGATCTAATTCCGGCTCTTGTGCGAGATAACCAACGGTAAATCCCGGAGTCAATCGAGCTTCACCAGTAAAACCGTCATCGAGACCAGCCATAATCTTCAAGAGCGATGACTTTCCAGAGCCATTCGAGCCAATCACACCAATTTTGGCGGTGGGGTAAAACGACAGACTGATGCCCTTCAAAATCTCGCGGTCGGGTGGATAGAAGCGACGAAGGTCCCGCATAGTAAAGATGAACTGAGCACTCATTGGGAATCTTTCACAGTCAGCGTGACGACGTTGCCGTCGGGATCAGATACGGCACAGTACTCGGAGTCAGTGGTGCGAAATTCACCGAATGGGAGAAGGTTGCCACCACACGCAAGTGCGCGGGCTTTTGACGCAGAAGTGACCGAAAAAACGGGCTTGATCGCTGCCTCCGTGCGGACAGAAAATTCGCTGTCGTCGCCGTGTGCGTCGTGGACCACAATCTCAAAGGAACCGTCCGACAGAGTGGTGCTGCCATCATCCACCAGCGTGACGGGCCATTCCGTAAGGGCTGCGTAAAAGGCTACGAGCTCCTCACGGTGATGCGTAAATATCACGAGTCCACTCAGCGCATGGGAGGCCGTCACGAAAAGTCAGATTACTTTGCGCCCCCCTACCGTGTGGTCCATGGTTACGCTCGAGGAGTTAGGAGAGAGATGCCTCGATTTGTCGCCCGCGTTCTCTACGCCGTCACGGCAGTGATACTGACCGGTGTCATCTGGCGATGGGAGCCGTCGACGAGCTCACCCACCACGACATCCACCTTCGTCGTGACAACGACGCTGCCAACAACAACGACGGCGTTATCAGCACCTGTTACTACTGCGATATCGACGACATTGCCGCCCCTTCGTGATGGTGACTTGACGGGCTTTTCTGTGACAATCGATCCCGGTCACAATGGTGGGAACGCGACGAGACCCGATGTCATTAATCAACTCGTACCCGACGGCGTAGGAATGAAGGCTTGCGACACGACCGGCACCGCTACGACGGACGGTTATCCCGAATCGGCATTTACCTTTACTTTCGCCTCTGAACTTACACTCATCCTCCGACAGCGCGGCGCGATCGTCACGCTCACGAGATCTGATGATCACTCGATCGGGCCGTGCGTCAACGCACGCGCCGACATTGGTAATTCGTCGGACGTGGCCGTATCGCTCCACGGCGATGGTGCGCCAATGTCTGGTTCGGGATTTGCCATCTTGACACCCGTCGGTCGAGGGCCGTCCGCCCAGATGACGAAGGAGGCGAACCGATTGGCTGGTATTACACGTCATCAGCTCGTACAGCGAGGTATGACTCCTTCCAACTACCTCGGACGTGATGGGATTCAGCCACGGAGCGACCTCGCCGGACTCAATCTTTCGACAGTTCCCAAGGTGATGATTGAGTGCGGCAACATGAAAAACCCAGATGATGCACTACATCTGACGTCATCCGAGTGGCGACAGAACATGGCGGCAGGTATCGCTGAGGCCATTTCAGTATTTCTCCGCAGTCGGTCGTAAGCGATACCTTTCAAGGTGTGAAAAGCGCCGTTCCGGTTCTCGACCTCAGCGATTGGTGGAGTGGCTCTGCGGAGCGACGCGCGTCCGTCGCCGACCAGATGCGCGACGCTGCGCACCGCGTCGGTTTTTTTCAAGTTATTCATCACGGAATCGATAGCCAGGTTCGTCGCAACGCCCTCCATCAGATGGATCAGTTCTTTCAACTCACGCTGGAAGAAAAAGAGCAAGTTGTTCCGGGTGACGGAACCTACCGCGGATATTCCGGCCGCAAGAGTGAAAGCTTTGCCTACACCGTCGGCGATATTCGTCCCGCCGATCTCGTTGAGGCATTCGTCATGGGAAGCGATGAGCTGACGCCCGATAAGGGCTCCGACCTGCACGGTCATCGACCAAATGTCTGGCCAACGGGACTCGCGACGTTTCAAGATGATGTGCAGACGTATTACGTCGCCGCCAGAGATTTATCGCGAACATTAACTGACATTGCCGCGATTGCCCTTGGGCTTCCCGACGATTTCTTCACTACCAAGGTCGATCACGCAGTAGTCACGATGCGGATGAACTGGTATCAACGTCACACCGACGACCCCGAACTCGACGAAGCGCAAATGGCATTAGGGGCCCACACGGACTACGGCATTCTCACTGTTCTCCTCGCCGACCCCGGTCCGGGTCTCCAAATCCTCTCGGACGACAGCGAGTGGCTCGATGTCGAACCGCTGGAAGATGCCTTCATCGTCAACATCGGTGATGCACTCGCCGTGTGGACAAACAACTTCTGGAAGTCAACAGTCCATCGAGTAGTGCCCACGATGACTCCCGGCGGAAGGGCGCGCCGATCGATTGCTCTCTTTCAAGACGGGAACTTTGCCACCACGCTCGCTCCGCTCCCCGCATTTATCTCTGAGGAGAATCCGGCGCGGTACGGCACGACCACTCTTGGTCAACATGTCACCGACAAGATTTCCGGTGGGCGGAACTTCTCCGTACCTGATGTGCAGCAAACACTCGGGTCCCGTACGACATCTGGCTCTTAGCGCAGTCGAACAATCGCGGCGCCGTTCGACGAGAGGTGCGCCGGCGGCATGGCAGGTAATAGCCACTCCGCAATGGTCTCAGTTGACCACGGAATCTCTGCGTGCGAGTCTGCAAAATTGACGGCGACAGCGAGTCGACTGGTGCCCTCGTGTCGTTCAAACACCATGACGTCACCGCGAACCTCTAGTCCGACAACAGTGCCACGAAGCAGTGCTGGTTCGGACCGACGCAGTTGCAACAACATTCGGCAAAAGTGCCACGTGGAGTGCACGTCGTTCCGCTGTGCTTCCACACTCCTCTCGGCGGCGGAAGTTCCAAAGGGAAGCCACGGATTATCTGTCCAGCCAAATGGTGGAGCCTGTTGCCAGGGAATGGGTGATCGACAGCCATCACGACCACCGGGATCAACCACGCGTTCGGAAGGAATCTCTGCGTCAGGCAAACCTAACTCTTCACCCGCGTAAAGAAATGGGGTGCCGCGCAACGACAGAAGAAGAACGAGAGCGGACCGCACCCTTTCTTCGATGGCACCAAGCCTGGTCGCAATTCTCGGGTTGTCGTGATTCGACAACACCCACGTGGGCCACGCACTCACGGCTGCGTGTGTCTCTTCCGTTTCACGAATCAAATCCGCCCAGGCCGATGCGCGCCACGGTGTCATCAGACTCTTGAAATTAAAGGAGAGGTGAAGCTCATCGCCTTGTCCGTAGTACGTCGCAACTTGATGTGGATCAAAGAGCGCTACTTCGCCGACCGATACTCGATCGGCGTATCCGTCCAATACGGACCGGATCTCCCGTAAGTAATCGTGCACAATTGGGACGTCATTCAATATGACGTGCGTCAGAGCAGCGAGTTCGGGATCGTCGTTGCGGGAGAGCTCTTTGCCAATGAGGTGAACGACGTCCATGCGAAACCCATCGACTCCACGATCCAGCCAGAACCGCAAAACGTTATGCATCGCCTGACGAACGAGCGGTTCGTCCCAGTTGAGATCAGGTTGACTCTCCAGAAAGCAGTGGAGGTAGTACTCACCGGTCAGGTCGTCACGGGTCCAGGCAGGTTGATCGCTCCACGCTCGGATCCAATTGTTGGGTAGTCGTCCCTTTTCGTCGAGCGACCGCCAGACGTACCAGGAACGGCGAGGGTTCTCTCTCGATGAACGTGACTCTGTAAACCACGGATGGTCGCTGGACGTGTGATTCGGCACCCAGTCAATAATCACCTTGATGTTGCGCCGATGGGCTTCGTCAACAAGTTCGTCAAAGTCGTGCAGTGTGCCAAAGACGGGGTCGATGTCGCAATAGTCAGAAACGTCGTAACCGAAATCTCGCATCGGCGAGGGAAAGAAAGGTGATATCCATACTGCGTCAATACCCAGAACTTGGAGGTAGTCGAGCTTGCTCGTGATACCACGGAGATCACCAACGCCGTCGCCGCTGGCATCGGCAAATGATCGTGGGTAGATCTGATAGAAGACCGCTTCTTCCCACCACGCCACACTGTGACGGTAGTCCGCATTGTCTCTAACCTGTAGGAGTGATGTCGTACTTCGTGCTGATGGTCATCGTTTTCGGCGTCGCCCTGATGCCAATTTTCGGACCGCCAGTGTGGATCGTTCTGGTGGTCGCAAAATTCCGCTGGGATCTCGATCCCTTTGCCTTGGTCGCGTGTGGCGCCATCGCGGCGACCGCCGGTCGACTGACGTTGGCGCGAGTCGCACGCCACTTCACCCACTGGGTGCCACGGCGAGCTCGAGAGAACCTCGATGCCGTGCACCATTTCCTCGAAAATCACGAAAAGGGAATTTTTGCACTGGTGGCGCTCTTTGTCATATCCCCCCTCCCGTCGGGGCAGCTTTTCGTTGCCGCCGGCCTCGTCCACGTCCGACTTCTACCTCTCGGCATTGCTTTCTTCATCGGGCGCGCCGTGAGCTACGCGGGCTACGTCACTGCCGCCACCGTGGCCGAATATCAGGTGGGTGACGTGTTGGCTAAAGCGTGGGGAAAACCGTGGATGATTGCCCTCCAGGTCATCTTCGCCGTGATAATTCTGGTTCTCCCGTTACTGCCCTGGCGTCGCCCGCCGCAACCCCCGCCGTCATAGGGGGTTGCCATACTGGGGCTCCCGAGACCCGAAAGGACGCCCATGAGCAACCCCAATGTCGCTCTCTACGAAGAGCTGAAGACGGAATTCGCATCGAAGCCCACACGTTTTTCCATCACCGAAGACCTCGATGACCTCCGCGGCGCCCTAAATCGTCTCTGGCTCGATGAGCGCTTAGTCATGGAGCGCTATCACAACTACAACAAGCTGCCAACGTTTCTCTTCGAAGTCAAAGGTGAAGAGACGTGGATCTTCATTGACGTTCTCTACGACACGGTCAAAGTCGTGATTCGGTCAAACCACTCCTTCGACTCGATGACGAGTGCGCTCGCTCTCGTCACTGGCCTGTGCGAAACCGATGAGACGTGGGGTACCTTGTCGGAGCTGACTGAGGACATCTTCACCAAAGTGGATGATGATGATGAGAACGATTTCTAGCTAACTCGCAGGAAAAGGCGCTCTCGCTTCTCCCTCCGATAACCCGTCGTCGACTCGTAGCTCGGCGTATAGCTGAAACCCTGATCAGTAATCGCCCTGACGAGCTCTGCTACGTCCACATACTCGGGGTGCATTTCCATTACCACCGCCGAAAAGCGCTGGAGCCACTCAGGGTTGAGTTCAGTAAGGAGAGGTCCTTCCATCCCTTCGACATCCATTTTGAGAAGAGTTGGCTCGAGACGCACACGTGCCACCACGTCTCCCAACTGAGAAATTGGAACCTCGATATCACCGTCACTGGTCACACGTCCCATATTCGTCGTTCCCGTAACTGAGAACCGGGCCACTCCTGAAGTCGGGCCAATGGCGGATTCGACGACGTCGACCGAAAGGCCGTTCGCAAGGATGTTTCGTCGTAAGAGGGCCACATTGTCTGGCATTGGTTCCACCGCCACAATGTGTGCCAGCGGATACGTCGTGCCACACCAGACAGTCGCGAGTCCGATGTTCGCACCAAGGTCAAGCATTGAGACGGGGGCGATCCCCGACGGGAGTCGATAAATCTCATCGATAAATATCTCGCGGATCCCCTGCACATCTCCGCGGTGTGAGCGGTAGTACACCACGGCGCCACGCTTCGTGACGAGCCGGAACGATCGAGTCGACGTCGGAGCGCCGTAGGTACGCGCGAGCCACGGCCACACGGCCATGATTCGATAGGCGACAACGTTGACCCACCACATCCAACGGCCTTCGACGAGCTCTTCGTATCCCCACGTGAACTCTTGACGTAATCCCCACCAGACCCGGTGCCAACGTCCGCGCATAGTGGCAGAGTACCAATCAGCGATCGCGGCGGCGTAGTTCCGCCTCCACTGCCGTGAGGTCAATATTGCGAGAGGCCAACAAGGTCAACGTGTGAAACCACAAATCAGCGACTTCGGAAACTACACGCTCATCTGATTCCGAGAGGGCGGCCACAACGACTTCCGTTGCCTCTTCTCCCACCTTTTGCGCAATTGCCGGTGTACCTCCCTGCAACAGTTGCGCGACGTACGAATCCGTCGGCTGTTCATTCTTACGCTGAACTATCTTGCGCCAGAGCCACGGGGCAAAGCACGTCGACGTCCCGTCGTGACACGTTGGTCCATTTGGGACGGCACGAATCACCACGGCGTCGTTGTCACAGTCGGGCACCACGCTGCGGAGTGCCAAG